>JABMOG010000118.1 GCA_013204265.1 Rhodospirillales bacterium | reverse complement strand
TCGAACCTCCGACCCCCTCGTCCCAAACGAGGTGCGCTACCAGACTGCGCCACGCCCCGGCCGACCATTCCAGATATGGCGGAAGGTACTGCGTGGGCGAATGCGGTGCAAGTGCGAGGTCACAGTCTTTCGCAGGCAGAGGCGTTTACCGAAAAATCGGGTACTGAACCCTGTCGCCGGTGTTGATGCCAAGCTGTGCCGATGTTCCGCCACGGATTTCCAGAACGCCGCGCACCGGTCCTGCGGACGCGATGGTCGCCAGCGACAGTGGTGTGGTATTGGGGGCGATGTTGAGAATCCGCCCGTCGGCGGCGATAAAAAGCATGTCCAGCGACACAAAGGTATTTTTCATCCACATGGCGACCGGCTGCACGGTCTCGAAATCGAACAGCATGCCGGTGTCTGGCTTAAGGTTGGCGCGGAGTTGCAGGCCCTGAACACGTTGGCGCGGCGTCTCAGCGACTTCGACCCGGAAAGCATGGCGTTCACCTGCGCCGGTAACGATGGTGAGGGTATCCCAGCGGAATGTTTCACCGGTTTGCGCGGCCCCGGCCAAAGAGGCCACCCACGGTAATAAAAAAGCGCAGGCAAGCAGGAAAGGCCGGCGGTAGAGCATAATTCTACCGGCTAGTCGGCGAACTCAAGGGTTTCGGTGATGGCGTCAACGCCGGTCTGGGCGCATTTTTCGTCGATTTCAGGCTCGGCCCCTGCGACAGCGACACCACCGTAAAAATGCCCGCCGACATTGATCGGAACGCCGCCGACAATCAGCAGGATTCCGGGCGCGAAGCTAAGGTCGGTGCGCGCCTTCATTTGCGATGTCGGCGCCTGAAGCGAGGCCGACGAATAGGCTTTGCGCTGAGCGACCTTGATCGTATGAGGCCCCGATAAGGGGTTTCTCAGGAATGCGGCCAGGTTTCCGTCCCGGCTGACGACGGCCGCCGACACCTTGTAGCCGCGCTTTGTGCAATCCTCAACGGCGGCGGTTACGGCTTTGGTTGCCAATTCGGGGCTGAGAAAACGCATCGTAATGGTAGGCTTATCTCCTTCGGCATACGCCGGAACAGGTAACCCAAGGACGGCCAGTAAAAAGACAAATTTCCAGCTAATTTTCATCTTTATAGGTCCTTAAAAAAAGAATACTGAAACCAGCCATAACCCATTTACCTGATTCGTCACAAGGCATCATTTGCGCAATCATTTGCATTTTCAATCCTGGTAAAAACCATATTTTTGTCTGGCCTCTCCGGGGTGTGATCCCTATCCTTCCGGGTGGCTCATGGATGGTTTTTAGCCTTTGGGGAGCGTTTTATTTTGCTGCATACGATCAGTTTAAGTCTGGCTCTTTTTGCCTCGTGGCTGTTGCTTTCCGGGTTTTTCACGCCCCTTCTGCTTGGTCTTGGCGTTGCCTCGGTCGTCCTTATTGTCTGGGTCGCCCACCACATGGACGTTATCGACCACGAAGGCCATCACATTCATCTAACCAAACGGGCATTCACGTACTGGCCGTGGCTGATCACAGAAATTGTAAAATCAAATTTCCATATCGCACGCGCAATTATTTCGCGCGACATGCCGATCCAGCCTTCGATCCTCAAGGTTCGCTCGACCCAGAAAACCGAGTTAGGGCAAGTCGTTTACGCCAATTCCATCACCCTGACGCCGGGAACGGTGACCATCGGGGTAAACAAGGACATCGTCACCGTGCATGCCCTTACCCAAGGCGCCGCTGGCGACCTACAAACGGGAGAAATGGACCGCCGCGTCACTAATATGGAGGCTCATCCGGACAGCCACGACCCCCTGGTCAAAGCCACCCAAGGACCGATCCAATGATGAGCGCTGTTTCTCTGGCCGTCCTGGTGAGCATGATTCTGGCTGTTTTTCGTTCCATCAAGGGTCCAACCGTTTACGACCGGATATTATCGGTTAACGCCTTCGGAACGCTGACCGTTGTGTTGATTTCCGTGTATGGATTTCTCAGTGGTCGGCCCGAATTTCTAGACCTGGCGCTGGTTTATGCGCTGATTAATTTCATCGGCACCATCGCAGTATCCAAATACGTCGAGTTTTCCCATATGGGCCGCCCCACCGGCGGCGATGAATTGGGGGATATCTGATGGCTCTGGTGTTGGATATTGCCAGTTGGGTTTTGCTTGGCCTCGGAGCGGTCATGCTGATCATCGGCGGCATCGGCCTCATTCGCCTGCCAGATGTGTTTTCACGAATTCATGGAGCCAGCATCATCGACACCCTGGGCCTTGGCGCGATCATGTTCGGACTGATGATCCAGGGCGGCTTTACAATCGTCACCATAAAACTGGCCCTGATTGTCATTTTCATACAGTTCACCAGCCCAACGGCGACCCATGCCCTGGCGCGCGCCGCCTTGCATGGCGGGGTGGTTCCCGAGGTCGAGGAATTGGATTCCAGCAACACCAAGGACGAACAGGGAGCCCCCTCATCGAAGACATAATCGTCATTTCACTGATGGTGTTCATGGCCGTGATCGCGATAGCCGTGGCGCGGCTTCGCAACCTGTTTGCCGTGGTCATGTTGACCGGAATTTTCAGCCTTACCGCCGCCGTGCTGTACGTCGTATTGGACGCCGTTGACGTCGCCTTTACGGAGGCTGCGGTCGGTGCCGGAATTTCAACGGTGTTGTTGTTGGCCACGTTGTCGTTAACGAGCAGCGAAGAAAAAGCCCACGCATCCACCCGCCATCCCTGGGCATTGGTGTTGGTGCTGCTTACCGGGGCAACCCTGATTTACGGAACCTTGGATATGCCGCCGTACGGGGACATCACGGCGGCCATACACAATCATGTTGCACCCTATTACCTGGAAAATACGGCAGAACATACCGGGCTTCCTAACGTGGTCACCGCGATCCTGGCCAGTTACCGGGGCTATGACACCTTGGGCGAAGTGTTCGTGATCTTCACCGCCGCCGTAGGCGTCCTGCTAATCATCGGGCGGACCAAGCACGGCCGCCGGCGCACAAAACGCATGGCGCCCGGTGAATTGCGCGACAGTATGCGCGAGAACGTTATCCTGCGCGTGGTCTCGAAGCTTCTTATCCCGGTTATTTTACTATTTGCATTTTATGTCCAGTGGCACGGCGATTTCGGTCCCGGCGGCGGGTTTCAGGCCGGTGTGATCTTTGCCGCCGGGTTCATCCTGTACGCGCTGATTTTCGATATCGATACCGCGCGCGCCATGATTTCGGCGCGCCTTACCAGATTTGGTCTGGCGGCGGGGGTTTTGCTGTATGCCTTGGTCGGCGTGGCTGGCATGTGGATGGGGGGAAATTTCCTCGACTATTCGGTCCTCGCCGGCGATATGATCAGTGGGCAACACCTAGGGATTTTGCTGGTCGAATTGGGCGTCGGCATAACCGTGGCGGCGGCGATGATTTCCATTTTCTTCACTTTCGCCCGCCAGGAACACTGAGCCATGGAAGTCTTTGGTGAATTTCCCGGCCTGCTGAATTACTGGATCATCATCGTTTTGATGATGACCGGGTTTTATATCGTCATTGCCCACGACAACCTGGTCAAGAAGATCGTCGGGCTGAATATCTTCCAGGTGTCGGTGTTCGTTTTTTACATTACCATGGGCAAAATCAAAGGCGGCACGGCGCCGATTCTGGCGGACGGCATCGCCACCTATTCCAACCCACTGCCCCATGTCCTGATCCTGACCGCCATTGTCGTCGGCGTGGCGACGACGGCGTTGGGGCTGGCGTTAGTGGTGCGCATCCGGGATGCCTACGGGACCATCGAAGACGACGATATCCAGGCGCAGGAGAACGAAGACTGATGGCCGCGTTTATCTCAACCCATCTGCCCGTTCTGCAAGTGGTGATGGCATTGCTGGCAGCCCCGGTGTGCCTGGTACTGCGCCGCCCCAATGCCGCCTGGGTGATAGCGACGATAATCTCCTGGACGCTGCTGGCGGTCGCCTTGGTCCTGTTGGACCGGGTGCTGGAAACCGGCACGATAAACTATTCTCTCGGCGGTTGGCCGGCACCGTGGGGGATTGAATACCGGATCGACCTCGCCAATGCTTTTATGCTGGTCATCGTCACCACCATCGGGTCCGCCGTAATGCCCTACGCGCGGGCCAGCGTCTTGGCGGAAATCCCGGAAGAGCGCATCTATCTGTTTTATTGCATGTATCTGCTGAACATGGCGGGCCTGTTGGGCATCGCCATTACCGGCGACGTGTTTAACCTGTTCGTGTTTCTCGAAATCTCGTCGTTGTCGTCCTACGTAATGATCAGCCTCGGGCGCGACCGCCGGGCGCTGACGGCGGCGTACCGGTATTTGATCATGGGCACCATCGGGGCGACCTTCTACATCATCGGTGTCGGCATGATGTATATGGCGACGGGCTCGTTGAACATGGCCGATCTATCGACCTTGATTCCGGTCGTCGCTGACAGCCGCACGGTCCTCGTGGCGCTGGCCTTCCTCACCACAGGGTTGGGGCTAAAATTGGCGTTGGTGCCCTTACACATGTGGTTGCCCAATGCCTATACCTATGCGCCGTCGGTGGTCAGCGTGTTTCTCGCCGCCACCGGAACCAAGATCGCGATCTATGCCATGCTGCGGATTTTTTTCACGGTGTTTAGCGGCGCCGGGGTGTTCGACGGTTTCGGTCTTGGGCAAATACTTTCAGCCCTTGCCGTCCTTGCCATGATCGGGGCCTCATTGGTGGCGATCTATCAGGGCAACATCAAACGCCTGCTAGCCTATTCGTCGCTGGCCCAGATCGGATACATCGTGCTCGGCATTGCGATGGCCTCGGTCCTTGGGCTGGCGGCCGGAATCGTGCACCTGTTCAATCACGCCCTGATCAAGGCCGCGCTGTTCATGGTCATGGGCTGTATTTATCTGCGCAACGGCTCGGTCAAAATCGAAGACATGAAAGGGCTGGCCAAGGTCATGCCGTGGACCATGGCGGCCTTCGTCGTCGGCGGGTTCGGGTTGATCGGGATACCGCTGACGGGTGGTTTTATTTCCAAGTGGTACCTGCTGCAGGCGGCCATTGAAAAAGGCTGGTGGCTGGCGATCATTGCCATTCTGGTCAGTTCCCTGTTGGCCATCATCTACATCTGGCGTGTGGTCGAGGCTGCCTATTTCCAGACCCGCGATAAAAAAGCCGCCGCCATCAGCGAAGCCCCCTGGTCGATGCTGGTGCCGATGTGGGTTTTGATCGCGGTGTCATTGTTTTTCGGAACCCACGCCACGCTAACCATGGATGTCGCGATCGGCGCCGCTGAGGCGCTTCTTGGGGGCATCCAATGAGTGTTGAGCTAACCATTCTCTACGCCATCGCCACACCATTTGTCGGCGCCGGGTTGATTGCCGCGACCGGCTCGAAGGAAAACCTGCGCGAGGCGGTGACGCTGGTGACAGGTGCAATCCTCTTCATCCTGGTCGCCGGGCTGTACCCGTCCGTTGCTGCCGGGCAGACGCCTTCGGTGACTTTGTTCGAGATGCTGCCCGGCCTATCGATCTATTTCAAGATCGAGCCGCTGGGGATAATTTTCGCCGCCATCGCCAGTTTCCTGTGGATCGTCACCTCGATCTATTCCATTGGCTACATGCGCGGCCATCATGAACAGAACCAAACCCGGTTTTATGTCTTTTTCGCCATCGCCATCAGCGCCGCCATGGGCATCGCCTTTGCCGGCAATATGCTGACGCTGTTCGTGTTCTACGAGATATTGACCCTGTCCACCTTCCCCCTGGTCACCCATCACGGCACGGAGGACGCCAAGCGCGCCGGGCGGATATACCTCGGCATTCTGATGGGCACCTCGATCTGTTTCCTGCTGAGCGCCATCATCTGGACGTGGTCTTTGACCGGAACGTTGGATTTTACCAAGGGCGGCATTCTGGCCGGTAAGACAGATGGCCCCGTGGCCGCCATTCTCTTGTGCCTGTATGTGTTTGGTATCGGCAAGGCGGCGTTGATGCCCTTCCACCGCTGGCTGCCCGCCGCCATGGTGGCGCCGACGCCGGTGTCGGCCCTTCTGCACGCGGTGGCCGTGGTCAAGGCCGGGGTGTTTTCGGTGTTGAAGGTGGCGATCTATATTTTCGGCACCGATTTTCTGTTCAATGTCGCGTCCAGCCGGTGGCTGCTCTACCTGGCGGCGGCGACGGTTTTGATCGCCTCGCTGGTCGCCATGACCAAGGACAACCTGAAAGCCCGACTGGCCTATTCCACCATCAGCCAACTTTCCTACATCGTCGTCGGCGCTATGCTGGCGTCCGACTTAGGGGTTATCGGTGGCGGTATGCATATCGCCATGCATGCTTTCGGCAAGATTACGCTGTTCTTCTGCGCCGGCGCTTTCCTTGTCGCCGCGCACAAAACCGAAATCAGCCAGATGCACGGAATCGGGCGGACCATGCCATTCACCACCTTGGCCTTTTTGATCGGCAGCCTGTCCATAATCGGCCTGCCGCCAATGGGCGGATTGTGGAGCAAATGGTACTTGATGTTAGGCGCATTGGAGACCGGGCAAATCACCATTGTCGCGGTTTTGGTGGTCAGTTCGCTGTTGAACGTGGTCTACCTGTTGCAGATACCGTTTAATGGCTTTTTTTCAACATCCTTGAAAAACTCAGGATCCGTCCCAGAACACAACCACGATGCGGATCACGACCATAGTCATGACCGCGAACAGAGTCAGGGCATCAGGGAGGCGCCCGTGCCCTGCCTGATTGCCATTGCCATTTCCTCAATCGGCTGTCTGGTGCTGTTTTTCTATCCGGGTCCGGTCTTCGACCTGATGCGTTTGGTTGTGGGATCATAAGTATTGGAGGACGAGGGTTGACTAAAAAACCGAAAAAAATGGATAAGGCCAAAAAAAATGCCATACCGTCCCGGACCGCCGTAAATAAGGAGGCGGCCCAGCACTGGCTCATCCGGCCTGCGACCATTCGCAAGCTCTGGATCGGGGGCGGTGTGCTGCTGGCGTTTTTGGTTGCCATCGAGCTATGGGTTCAGCCGCAAGGCTATTTCGGCATCGATGACACCTTCGCCTTCAATGCCTGGTACGGGTTCATTGTTTGTGTGGCGATGGTCGTCGGCGCAAAAGGCCTTGGGGTCTTCTTGAAACGCGAGGATACGTATTATGAGCGTAATTGAGGCACTCCCCCCGGGCGTGACCTTCATTATCGGGGCCTTGGCCATTCCCTTCCTGCGGGGGGTGGTGCAAAAGGTCTGGATTCTCGTGCTGCCCCTGTTGATGCTGGGGCTGGTGTGGGGTGTTCCGGACGGGGCACCGGCATACGTTTCGTTCCTCGACTACACATTGATACCCGTTAACGGCGATGCCTTGAGCCGGCTGTTCGCCATAATTTTTTCCATCATGGCGTTTGCCGGCGGCCTGTATGCTCTGAATCACTGCGGGACCAGCGAAATCACCGCCGCCTTTATCTATGCCGGAAGTGCCATCGGCGTCGCCTTTGCCGGTGACATGCTAACGCTGTTCCTTTTCTGGGAAGCAATGGCGCTGGGCTCCACGATAGTTTTGCTGACCGCTGGCACCCCACAGGCATTAAAGGCCGCCATGCGTTACCTGAGCGTGCATGTTCTCGGCGGTTCGCTGTTGCTGGTCGGTATTCTCGCCCAGATCAATTCCACCGGAGACATTTCGTTCACCGCCATGAAGGCGGACTCGTTCGCCACCTGGATGATCCTGCTCGGTTTCCTGATCAATGCCGCCGCAGTGCCGTTCTCGGCATGGTTGCCCGATGCCTATCCGGAAGCCTCGCCGGGCGGCATGGTGTTCCTCAGCGCCTTTACCACCAAGACTGCGGTTTATGTCCTGATTCGGGGTTTTCCGGGAACCGAGTTTTTGGTCTTCATTGGCCTTGGTATGGTATTTTACGGGATCATCTATGCGCTGTTGGAAAACGACATGCGGCGTATTTTGGCCTATTCCATCGTCAACCAGGTGGGCTTCATGATTACTGGCATCGGTATCGGTACCGAGATGGCGCTTAATGGAGCGGCAGCTCATGCCTTCACCCATATCATCTACAAGGCGTTGTTGCTGATGTCGGCGGGCTCCGTCCTGCTGATGACGGGAAAACGCAAGTGCAGCGACTTGGGCGGGTTGTTCCAGTCCATGCCCCTGACTACGGTGTGTGGCATTATCGGTGCGCTTTCTATTTCTTCGTTTCCGCTGACGTCCGGGTTTATCTCCAAATCCATGATTTCCCAGGCGGCGGTAGATGAAACTCTGACGACGATCTGGTTCCTTCTGGCGGCCGCGTCGGCGGGTGTGTTCCTCCATGCCGGCATCAAATTTCCATGGTTTGTTTTCTTTCAGAAGGATTCAGGCCTCAGGCCGCCGGATCCGCCATTGAATATGCGCCTGGCGATGGTGCTGTTTGCCGCGCTGTGTATTGGGATCGGCGTCTTTCCGGGGCCGTTGTATGCGCTTTTGCCTTTTCCCGTGGACTATGTGCCGTATAAGGCCGCGAAAGTGCTGACTACCTTGCAGCTTCTGTTGTTCTCGGGGCTGGCCTTCTTCATTTGCCTGCCCCTGATGAAGCGAACGCTGACAATCAGCCTGGATTTAGACTGGTTCTATCGCCGTGCGCTACCATGGGCAGTCGAGGCTCTAGTCAAGTTTTTCGGTCCAGTGCACCATGGCGCGCGTGCGGCAATCCTTGGCGGCGTCAATCGGGGGATAGTGCGGGTGTTCCATTACGTCGGCCCCAAAGGGCCGCTGGCGCGAACGCTGCGGGCCGGGTCGATGGTCTATTGGGCGGTGTCGTTGCTGGTGGTGTATTTGGTAATGAACCTGCTCTAGAACATTTCCGGTTCACTCACGTTCACCGAAAATTCTCTACGCCTTTGTTTTAGAAGCAAACTCGTCGTCGCGGATGATTCCATCCGCTCGGCATTTGCTCTAGCCGCCGAGGAACAGCCGCCCGACTTCGGGGTTTGCCAGCAGTTCGTCGCCGGGACCGGCAATAGCCGTTTCACCGGATACCAGCACATAGCCGATGTCGGCGAATTCCAGCCCCTTCTTGGCGTTCTGTTCGACCATGATAATGGTCTTGCCTTCATTGTTTTGCAGGTCGTCGAGAATTTCGAACACCATGTCGATGAAACGCGGCTCCAGGCCGATGGACGGCTCGTCTACCAACAAAATTTCGGGGTCCATCATCAGGGCGCGGGAAATTTCCAACAGGCGGCGCTCGCCCCCCGACAAAACCTTGGCCTGATGGGTGCGGCGTTCGGCAAGGCGGGAATATTTGGAAAAAATCTGTTCCGCCTTTTGCTTGGCCTGATCGGGTTTATCCATCAGGAAGCCACCCATCCAGAGGTTTTCCTCGACCGTCATGTTGGGAAACACGCTTTTGTCCTGAAGGATATAGGCGATGCCGGCATTTTTCAGCTTTTCGCTCGACGACAATGCGGTGATGTCTTTTTTATCATCACCGTCACCGACCAGAATTTTGCCGCCGAAGATGTTGGTGAAGCCGAATATGGAATGCAGGATGGTCGATTTTCCGGCGCCGTTGGGGCCGATCAGGCACAGCGACTGTTGGCGCGCCACCTGCAGATTGAAGCTATGCAGGATTTCCATCTGGCCGTACCCGGCGTTGAGGTTCTCAATAGTCACGTAAGGGTCGTTTTTAGCCAGTTCGGCGATGCGCTCGATCGGCACGTTTTCGGCCATGGCCTGAGCCTGGCGGGTAACTTCCTCCACCGAAATAACCGACTCCGTGTCGATCTCGTGGTACCCGGTGGCTTTGGTTTTTGAGGATTTGTCCGTATCAGCCATTAGTGATCTTCCGTCTCAAGGGGGCCGCCAAGATAGGCCGCGATGACCCTCTCGTCGTTTTGGATTTCGTCGGGCGTGCCGTGTGCCAACATCTTGCCATTAGCCATGCAATAAACGTTGTCGGCCAAATTCATGACCACCGGCATATTGTGTTCGATAACAAAAAGCGTGATGCCCAGTTCCGTTGTCGCGCGCCGGAGCCGGTCGATCAGGCCGTTGATCAGGGTCGGGTTAATGCCCGCCGTCGGCTCGTCGAGCAACAAAACCTTAGGCTCGTTCATCAGCGCCATGGCAAATTCCAACAACTTCTGCTGGCCAAAGGACAAATCACCAGAAATCAAATTGCGTTTGGAATAGAGCCCGACAAATTCCAACAGGCGTTCGGCCTTTTCCGTCGATTCCGGGGTATGGGGCTTGAACATGGAGGCATAGGTTTCGGCGTGGTGCGGCAGAGAAATAAGCATGTTTTTGACGCAATCCATTTTTGAGTAGATGCGCGTCTGCTGGAACGTCCTGAGTAACCCCCGCCGGGCGATTTCAGGCACCAGCATGTCAGAAATCTCTACCCCCTCGAACTTGATGGAGCCCTCATCTATGGGATGGTAGCCGACGATGGAATTGAACAACGTCGTCTTGCCCGACCCGTTTGGGCCGATCAGGCCGGTAACGCGCCCGGCGGGCACTTCGAGGCTGATATCCGAGTTGGCGATGACGCCGCCGTAGGATTTTGAGACATGGCTAACTTCGATCAAATTACTCATTGTGCGGCCTTGGCTTTCTCATGGGAAATGACATTTTTATCAACCGTTAAGCCAAACCTTTCCGGCCACTTGTCCTGCGCCCAACCCATCAAACCTTGTTGGAAGAACACCACCAGAATGACAATAAGCCCGCCTAGCGCCACCCATTGCCAGCCCAGCATGTAGGTCCAGGTGACCTCTTTGAAGGTGTGAAACAGGGTCGCGCCAACGACCGGCCCCCACAGGGTCCCCTTGCCGCCCAGCAGGCACATAACGACCATGAAAATACCGAAGGTGACCGTCGGGAAGGCGACTTCCAAAGGTTCGATAAAGCCGATCATATTGCCGAATATGGCACCCGAGATACCTAGGAAAAACGCGGCAATGGTCCAGCCGACGGTTTTGTAGCGCATGGTATGGATACCCATGGCCTCGGCCTTTTCCTCGTCGTCGCGGATGGCGTTGGCCGCCAACCCGAACCGGCCCGAATACAGCCACCTTAAAAAAGCGAATGTTGAAATCGCCAGCACGAAGCAAATAATATAGAAGAACAATGATCGGGCATCCGCCGCACCCGGGTACACCGGCAATGCGATACCGCCGCCGCCGCCGACATATTCCCAGGCGCCGACCAACTCACCCGCCGCCAGGGTAAAGCCCAACGTGCCGATGGCAAAATACGGTCCGCGCAGCCCGAATACCACCCAGCCGAAAATAACCGCAAACACGACCGAAACGGCCGCGGCAGCGATCACACCGAGTCCAAGGCCGATGAAGTACTGCTCAGGCGATAATTTGATTATGCCCCCGCCAGTGGCCGACGTATAGGTGGAAACGTCGTAATACAGCCCGATCTGAACCAGGGCGCAGACATACATCCCGACGCCGAAAAAGAAGATATTGCCAAGCGAGTTGTATCCCATCTGGCCGCCGAGAATGTCCCAGGTCAGTGCGAACAGGATCATCACCCAAAGAACGGATATCTGGAAGGTGTAATTCGGAAATACGAACGGCGCCAGAATTCCTGCAAGCAGAATGCCGGCATATAGGAGAACTTTTTGCTGTGCGAGACTCATTGAACCGCCTGTCGGTGTTTGCGTTGTTGAATTTGCCGCCAAACCAGAACCGCAACCAATAGGCCGACTACGGTGAACTGCTGCAATTCGGCGCCGAAAACGAACCCGGCGTACAGTTCCGCGCCGCCAAGGCCCAAACCGGCGATGATGACACCCGGAAGATTGCCAAGGCCCGCCGCGGTAACGATGACGAAAGCCCGGATCGAATAGGCGATGCCGAAAAATGGCTGAATAACCCAGATCATCGCAACCAAGGCGCCGGCGGCTCCGCAAATGGCGGCGTTCAAGGCAAAGGTAAAGGCGTAAACCCGATCCGTATCAATGCCCATGACCTTGGCTGCGCGGGGGTCTTGGGCGGTCGCCCGGATGGCTTGCCCCATGCGGCTCAATTTCATGAAACTTATGACCATGGCGGCCAGGATAGAGGCCAGGATCAAGGCAATAAACTTGATGTTAGCGACGGTGACCATGCCGCCGAAAAGGGAATTGATGGCAAAATTGGATACCGCGACCTGCACCTCGGGGCCAAAGGCCAGGTTCAATAACTGGGAAATAACCAGGGCGAGGCCAAAGGTTGCCAACAAAGACGTAAAAAGGTCCTTGTCGATGATCCGTTTGATAATGGTGAGGTAGGTGACCCAACCGAAAGCGAACATCAAAACGATGGCTACCGGCAGACCCCAAAACGGATGGATGCCCTTGGTCGTCAAAAACCAGGCGATATAGCCGCCCATCATGACGAAATCGCCCTGGGCCAGATTTTTAACGTTCATCACCCCCCACACCAGGGCCAGGCCATAAGCCACCAAAACAAAAATGGCGCCAATGAAAAGCCCGTCCAACAACAGTTGAACGTTAAGTAAGGGGGCCTGAATGAGCAGGGAAATATTATCCAGCATCTGCGGGATTGCTCCGTATCAGTGAAATTAATTACAGAAACCACCGCCCCCGCCGATTGGGCGGGAGCGGCCAGTTATCTATTTTACTGTACCAATTTAGGCGTCAGTTAACCCGTGGCTTATTTGCGGGGCCAATCGAGTTTGCTGGACGCCCACTTCAACGGCGCAACCACGTTCAGTTGGCCGTTTTGGATTTGGCGAAGCACCATCGGCTTGGCAATGTTGTTGCCACCCTTACCAAACTTGATGCTGCCATAGAACGTCTGCAAATTGGTTTTGGTCAGCGCATCGCGAACCTTTTCCGTATCAAAGGAATTGGCGCGCTCGAAAGCGTCCTTCCATACCAGCACCGCGGCAGTCGCCTGAGCGGATTGGTAGGGAACGTTTTTGTACCCTTTGTAGGTACTCTTGAACAACTTGTCGTATTCTGCGGCTGATCCGAAAGCGGCACCCTTATAGCTCAAGGTTTCCGCCCACTGGGTCGGGCACAGGAAGCCGTTGGTCGCATCGCCGAACTTTTTGATAATCTTCGCCGCTTCGCAGTGGGTCATGGCGATCATCGGCACACTGATTTTCATTTCCTTGATCTGGCGGGCACCGGTTGCGGCGCCTTTCGAATGACCGGAAATAAGCAGCAGGTCGGGTTTGAGTGCCTTGACCTTGGTCAGGGTCGCGGCCATGTCGCTAAGGTCGCGCGGCAGCTTGTCGTCGACAACGGCCTTCATGCCGTATTTCTTCATGTCGTCCAGAACACCGGCGCGCACGTCAAGCGAGAACGGATCGTTCTCAAAGGCCATAGCGACCCTGACGCTGGACGGATCTTTGCCGGCCTTTTTGGCCATATCGGCGGCCAGCGCGATGGAACTGGCGAGATACTGCTCGGA
>JABMOG010000117.1 GCA_013204265.1 Rhodospirillales bacterium | reverse complement strand
TGCCGGAGTGCAGATGGTCGCCACCGGACAGGCGAAGCGCCTTGGCCAACACCCGGAAGTGAATGCCGTGCAGCGGGTTACGGTCGAGCACGGCATGCATGGCGCGGTGGATGTGCAGCAACATGCCATTGTCGCGGCACCACTGGGCCAGGCCAGTGTTGGCGCAAAAACCACCGGTCAGATAGTCGTGCATGATGATCGGCGCGCCGATTTCCTTGGCGTATTCCGCGCGCTTGAACATCTCGTCCGGGGTTGCTGCGGTGACGTTCAGGTAATGGCCTTTGCGCTCGCCCGTTTCGGCTTCGGCTTTCTGGATAGCCTCCATGACGAAATCGAACCGCTGACGCCAGCGCATGAAGGGCTGGGAGTTGACGTTTTCATCATCCTTGGTGAAGTCGAGACCGCCGCGCAGGCCTTCATAACAGGCCCGGCCATAGTTCTTGGCCGACAGGCCCAGCTTCGGCTTGATGGTGCAACCCAGCAGCGGGCGACCGTATTTGTTCATGATGTCGCGTTCGACCTGAATGCCGTGCGGCGGGCCGTTGCAGGTCATGACGTAGGCAATGGGGAAGCGAATGTCTTCCAGGCGCAGTGAACGCACAGCCTTGAAACCGAACACGTTGCCGACCAGCGAGGTGAACACGTTGACGACGGAGCCTTCCTCAAACAGGTCGATGGGGTAGGCGATGAAGGCAAAGAAGGCATCATCGTTGCCTGGCACGTCTTCGATCGAATAGGCCCGGCCCTTGTAATAATCAAGATCGGTGAGAAGATCGGTCCACACCGTGGTCCAGGTTCCGGTTGAAGATTCCGCGGCAACGGCGGCGGCCGCTTCCTCGCGGGGAACGCCCGCTTGCGGAACGATTTTAAAGCACGCAAGGATATCGGTTTCCTTGGGCTGGTAGTCCGGCATCCAATAGGTTTCGCGGTAATCCTTTACGCCGGCGCTATACGTCTTTGCCATTATCTGTTTCCTTCTGTGAGCGCGCTCGCTCGTCCTGTTTCATGCCACGCCGGCTTTCAGTGCCAAATTCGTGGGGTTTTCCGTTGGTCCTGCGAAATTATCTCCAACGGGAATGGGCGCACAGTAACCAATCTGCTTGATAAGGAAAAATAAATTTATTAAATTATATCATCAATTTTTCTTATAGCTGGAAACTGCCGGTCGAATATGCATACCACGTTGAAACAATTGACTTCTTTCGAGGCTGTGGCGCGCCTGCGCAACTTCACGCGCGCGGCGGAAGAACTCAATCTCAGCCAGCCAGCCGTCTCGATGCAGGTCAAGCAACTGGAAAACCAGGTTCAGGCGCCGTTGCTGGAACACCGGGGCCGGGTGATAGAGCCCACCGAAATCGGCATGCTGGTGCTGGAACATGCCCGCGCCATCCTCGACGAGGTCGACGCCCTGTCGGCGGCGGTCGATAGCCGCAAGGGTCTGAAGATCGGCAAACTCAGACTTTCCACCGTGACCACGGTGACGTATTTCATGCCGACATTGCTGCGCACCTTTTGCCAGCAGCACCCCGATGTGGAGGTGATTTTCAATGTCGCCAACCGTCAGGACCAACTGCGTCAAATCCAGGACAATGAAACCGACATCGCGATCATGGGCCGCCCGCCCGACGATATGGCATTGACATCGGTCCCTTTTCTTAAAAACCCGCTGGTCATTGTCGCGCCACGGGAGCACCCGTTAGCGAAAAAAAAGAACATTGCCATCGAACGCATGGCCGATGAAGTGTTTCTCATGCGCGAGGCAGGGTCCGGGACGCGCGGCGCCATGGAACGTTTATTTAAGGAAAACAAGGTACCCATCACCACCTCCATTGAAGTCAGCGGCGCCGAAGCCCTGAAACAAGGGGTGCAGGCTGGGCTGGGGCTGGCTTTGTTGTCACGGGATTCGGTGGACCTGGAACTCAAACTGGGCCGGTTGGTGGAACTGGATTTGAAAGGCCTGCCGATCCAGCGCGATTGGTATCTCGTGCACCGCTCAAAAAAACGCCTCAACGCACCCGCAGCCGCCTTTAAACACTTTATCGAAAATGATGCATCAGGCCTTTTGAACCGGGCCCGATGAAAGGCCCTGCAAACGCCTAGTAAATCAGTTCACCTTCTTCGTCGCCTGTGGAGATTACGATTTCCCCGGAATCGGCCAGAGCCTTGGCGGTAGTGACGATGACGGCCTGGGCTTCATCGACGTCTTTGAGGCGAACCGCGCCCATGGCTTCCATGTCTTCGCGCATCATCTTGC
>JABMOG010000116.1 GCA_013204265.1 Rhodospirillales bacterium | reverse complement strand
TTTGGCCGATGGTGTTGTTGATCTTGTGCGCGCCGGTGTGGTTGAGCGCGTCGCGCTTGAAATACACCTTGGCCCCGCCGAAGTGCTTGGTCAGCCGTTCGGCGAAATACAACGGGCTGGGCCGCCCGACGTAGTGTTTCATCTGATACTCGAAGTCTTCCCAGAATTTGGGATCGTTCTTGGCCGCTTCGTAAGCCTTGTCGACTTCGAGAATCAGCGGCATCAGGGTCTCGGCGACGTACCGGCCGCCGAAAATGCCGAAATGTCCGGTATCGTCGGGACCGGCGCGGTAAGTGTTTAGTGTGTTCATAATCTTCCCTAGTGAACTCGCGCCTAATAAACCACACAACAGCCGGAAAGGCAGTGCTTTTTAGTAAAAAATTCGCCGTTACAGCGCAGCCGCCACGGCAAGAAACTCAGCGATTTTGTCACAATTTTTTCGCCCCGGCGCATCTTCGATGCCCGACGACACGTCAACCGCCGCCGCACGGCTGATATTCACCGCTTCGCCGACGTTGTCCGCCGTCAGCCCACCGGCCAGCATCCAAGGCAGCTTGGTTTTGATGTCTGAGAGCAACGACCAGTCAAAGGCCCGCGCATTGCCGCCTGGCCGGGTCGCGCCGACAGGCGGTTTGGCGTCGAACATCAAACGATCAGCGACGCCTTCGAACCTAGCGGCGGCGATAACGTCCTTGACCTCCAACACACCCAGAACCTTCATCACCGGCAAACCGAAGCGTTCGCGAATGCCGTGCACCCTCTCGGGCGTCTCATTGCCATGCAATTGCAACAGATCAATACCCGCATTGGCGGTGATATCGGCCAGCCAGTCGTCATCGGCATCGACGACAAGGCCAACCCGGATAATGCCACGCGGTACGGGTTTGGTCAGCTCGGCGGCGCGCTCCACCGAAACGAAGCGTGGCGACGGCGGAAAAAAGACAAATCCCACCATTGAAGCCCCGCCCTCGACAGCGGCGGAAACGGCGGCCTCGTCCGAAAGCCCGCAGATTTTAACATCGACGCCCATATTTACCGGCTCAGTTCTTCGGCAATGCGCCGGGCTGCATCTGCCGGGTTGTCGGCGCCGGTGATGGGGCGCCCGATGACCAGATAATCGGCGCCGAGCGCCACGGCCTGGCTCGGCGTGGTAATGCGTTTCTGGTCGTCCGTGGCGGCCCAATCGGGGCGGATGCCCGGCACCACCAGCTTGAAGTTCGGCCCCAGTGCCGCCCGCAACGCCTCGGCTTCCCGCGCCGAGCAAACGACGCCGTCGAGGCCGCTTTGTTGCGCCAGCTTGGCCAACCGTAGAACCTGGGACGCCGCATCACCGCCAACGCCGACGGCGGCAAGGTCGCCATCCCCCATCGAGGTCAGCACTGTCACCGCCAGCACCAGGGGCTTTGTCGGGGCCTTGGCGACGGTTTCTGCGGCCGCCCGCATCATCGCCGCCCCGCCTGAGGCATGAACATTGAGCATGAAGGGACCCAACGCCAACGCCGCCCGGACCGCACCGGCCACGGTCGCCGGAATGTCATGGAATTTGAGGTCGAGAAACACCGGCATCCCTAAGTCCGCCACGGCGCGAACGCCATCGGGACCAAGGGCTGTGAAGAACTCCTTACCCACCTTGACGCCGCCGACCAGACCCGCCAAATCCCGGCCAAGCGCCAGGGCATGGTCGAGGTCGGTAGTGTCGAGAGCGACAAAAATTTTATCGGATGGTTTCACAGGCTTTCACCCTCATGGTGCTCGGGCGGTGTTATAGCCCTATGCCCACCAGAACGCCAAACACTTCACGCCGCGTTAGACGGCAGGGACCGAACCGGGTCGGCATCGGGCGGTTGGGCGGCGGCTTGCAGATCGTTGATCCGGGTTTGGGCGCTTGCCAAGTCCCGTTCGGCTTGGTCGGCGCGGCGGGCCTCGGCGCGGGCGCGCCGCCGGGTGCGGCCGGCCGAATTCCAGGCAGCAACGCCGCCGGCCAAAAACCCCGCGACAATACTGACCAGCATCACGGCGAACACTGGCACCGGCGCACTCATCACCCCCAGCGGCCACAGGTCGAGGACCACTTCGGTCCGGTTGTTTATGGAAAACACTACAATCACCGCCGCCAAGGGCAGCAGGACGATCCAGAAGAAAAGCTTAGACACCGACGTTAATCCTTAAGAAAGGGAAAATCGCTCAACCGCCGCTGTTCAGTTTTTCGCGGAGTTGCTTGCCGGTCTTAAAATAAGGAATAAATTTTTCGGAGACCCGCACCGATTCACCGGTGCGCGGGTTGCGTCCGGTCCGCGCACCCCGTTGTTTAACGGAGAACGCCCCGAACCCTCGCAGCTCGACACGGTCGCCGGCTGCCAGAGCATTGGTGATTTCATCGAAGATCGTGCTCACTATGCGCTCTACATCCCGCTGGTACAGATGCGGATTGGACGCAGCAAGACGCGCAATCAATTCCGATTTGGTCATGCCACTTATTCCCCCCTATGCGCCGGGTTTTACGATTAAAACTACGCCTGCAGTCTCTACCACAGGTTAGGTTGCCAAAGCGAGATCACCCCGTCAAGACTAAGTCTTTCAGAAAACAGAACTTTTTCGATTTTAGAATCCATCCATTGGCGCCAGGGTGCATCGTCGTCCCCGACCTGAACATCCAGAATCGGGAGAGAATCGGCTATTTTATGGGTCTCAGCGAGCCATTTGCGGGCTTCCGTCTCGGCACCGATGGCATCGATCAGTCCATTGGCCAAGGCTTGGCGACCGCTGTAAACCCGGCCGTCGGACAGGGCTTTGACCTTGTCACGAGGTAGTTTCCGCCGCTCCGTGACCACGGTTAGGAACATATCGTAATAATCTGCAACCACGGCCTCGGTCGCTTTGCGGGCGGCGGGTGAGAATTCCTCCAGCGGGTTCGGTTGTGCCTTCAACGGCGCACTTTTGACCGAGATCGGCTTGATGCCAATTTTATCCAGCAAATTGGTGACATCGGCGGTCTGCATGATGACACCGATGGACCCGGTCAGTGAAGACGAACGGGCGAAAATCCGATCCGCCGCCAGGGCTGTCATGTACCCCGCCGACGTCGCCGTTGTCCCCATCAGGGCTACGACGGGCTTCGTGGCGCCGACCAGACGAAGCGTTTCAAATAACGCCTCGCCGCCGACATAGGTGCCGCCGGGGCTGTCGATTTTGACAATCAGGGCCTTGGCTTTGTCGTTTTTTGCAACCTTGGCCAAGGCTTCGTCGCGGGCTGAGTCGTCAAGAATGATACCCTGGATCAAAATCCGCGCGACATGGTCGCCCTGGTTCAGATCTAATCGGCCGATCCCGGCCAGTAGGGCGACGATGATGGCAACGACGCCGATAACCCGCCAAAGGGTCAAACGCCGTTTCAAGCGGCGTCTTTCAACAACCTGATCCGCATCGAGAGACATCGTCCAGCGCTCCCTAGATCAAATTGACATCAAATGGTTCCATTTGATGTCAATTAATTTGATCGGCTCCAAACAGTTAGAACAACTTACCCGCCCTCGCCCGAGGGCAGGATAAGTCTGGTAATGGTGACGGGCTACTTTTTCTCAGCCTTTTTGGCCTTCGCGGCAGGCTTTTTGGCGGCTTTTTCTTTAACCGCGCCCTCGTCGGCGGCCTTGTCGTCGTCTTTCGCCTTAGTGGCTGCTTTTTTCTTCGGCGCAGCCTTCTTCTCAGCCTTGTCGTCGGTAGTTTCGCCTTCGGCCTTATCTTTCTTGGCGTCCTTCTTGGCGGCCGCTTTTTTCGCCGGTTTGGCTTTGGGTTTTTCTGCGCCCTCTTCTTCGACGTCGATTTCTTCGGCCTTCTTCTGGAACGCAGCGCCCAGGATATCGCCCAGCGACGCGCCGGCATCCGACGACCCGTACGCCTTCATGGCTTTCTTTTCTTCCTCGACTTCCAAAGCCTTGACCGACAGGGTCAGCTTGCGGCTGGCCTTGTCGATTTGGGTGATCTTGGCGTCGATCTTCTCGCCAGCGGCAAAACGGTCGGGACGCTGCTCGGACCGGTCACGGCTAAGGTCGCCCTTGCGGATGAAACCGAATGTGGTTTCGTTGACCGTCACTTCGATCCCGTTGCCGACGATGTTGGTAATCGTGCAGGTGACAACCGTGCCCTTTTTAAGACTGTCCAGGTCGGCCCCGGCCGTGTCTTCGGTCAGTTGTTTAATGCCGAGGCTGATCCGTTCTTTTTCCACATCCACGTCAAGAACCTTGGCCTTGACCATGTCGCCCTTCTTAAAATCGGCCAACGCCTCCTCGCCGGATTTTGCCCAGCTCAGGTCCGACAGATGGGCCATACCGTCGATTTCGCCGTCGAGACCGATAAACAGGCCGAATTCGGTGATATTTTTGATTTCGCCCTCGACTTCCGAGCCGACGGTGAACTTGGTCATAAAGCCTTCCCAAGGATTGTCCTGGCACTGTTTGAGTCCCAACGAGATACGCCGTTTTTCGGGATCCGCGTTGAGCACCATGACTTCGACTTCCTGGCTGGTCGAAACGATCTTGCCGGGATGCACGTTCTTTTTGGTCCAGCTCATTTCGGAAACGTGGACCAGGCCTTCAACGCCGGGCTCCAGTTCCACGAATGCACCGTAATCGGTGATGTTGGTGACCCGACCGGTGAATTTGGCGTCGGTCGGATATTTCGCCTCGACACCTTCCCAGGGATCGATTTCCAACTGCTTCAAGCCCAACGAGATACGCTGGGTTTCGGCGTTAAAGCGGATCACCTGAACATTCATGGTTTGGCCGATCTGCAGGACTTCGGACGGATGGTTAACCCGGCGCCACGCAATGTCAGTGACATGCAACAAGCCGTCAACGCCGCCGAGATCAACGAATGCGCCGTAATCGGTGATGTTCTTGACCACGCCTTCGAGAACCTGGCCTTCGGTCAGGTTGGAAATCAGTTCGGAGCGGGCTTCGGACCGGGTTTCTTCGAGCACCGCACGCCGCGACACGACGATGTTGTTGCGCTGCGGGTCCATTTTCAAAATCTGGAACGGCCGCGGCGTATTCATCAGCGGTCCGATGTCGCGCACAGGGCGGATATCCACCTGGGAGCCCGGCAGGAACGCCACGGCGCCCGACAGATCGACAATAAAGCCACCCTTGACGCGACCAAAGATAACGCCGTTGACCCGTTCTGCCTTCTTGAAGGATTTTTCCAGATCGGTCCAGGCTTCCTCGCGGCGGGCCTTTTCGCGGCTAAGGCGGACGACGCCGTCCTTGTCTTCATACCGTTCAACAAAAACGTCAACGGTGTCGCCGACTTTTAAATCGGCGGTTTCGTCAGGCGTGCCGAATTCTTTCAGGGAAACACGGCCTTCGGATTTGAGGCCGACATCGATCAACACATCGTCACTTTCGACGGCAAGGATCGTCCCGGTTACGACATGGCCTTCAAAGCCGCCGTCGGGGCCAAGGGATTCTTCGAGCATTTCTGCAAAATTTTCTTTGGAAGCGGGGGCCGAATCGATTTCGGCGGTCTGTGTTTCAGGAGCCATGGGGTCCTTATCCTTCTCTGGTAACTTATCTGGCCAACCGGTTGAATCCGGCGGTCTTGGGTTAAAAAAAACGCCCCGGTCCGGTTTGCTCGCCGGACACACGCCAAGGACGCCTACGGTCTATTTGTTCTCGTTAATGAAATTCAGCGCCGCGGCAAAAACCTGATCGGCGTCCAAATCGCTGGTATCCAGAAGAAAAGCGTCTTTGGCCGGCTCCAGCGGTGAGACGGCACGTTCACTGTCGCGCGCGTCCCGTTCCTTCATATCTGCGAGAACGCGGCCATGTATAGCGTCGAGGCCCCGTTCCCGCAACTCTAAATAACGCCTTTCGGCCCGAACCTCGGCACTGGCGGTTACAAACAGTTTTGCCGAGGCCTCCGGGCAGACCACGGTGCCGATGTCGCGGCCGTCCAGAACCGCCCCCTTTACGTCCCCATGGCCCCCCCCCGGCGGGTTGGCGGCGAACGACCGCTGGAAGTCGAGAAGCGCTGCCCGCACCTCTGGAACCGCAGAAACCCGCGACGCCGCATCCGCCGCCGCATCGACGCGCAAGTCGTCGGCGGTGAGGTCTGCTGGCTTAAGCGCCCGGGCCGCCTCAATTGCCTGGGCGGCGTCGTTCGGATCACCGCCCCCGCGCACCACGTTCATACCTACCGCCCGGTACAAAAGTCCGGTATCCAGCAGGGCCAAACCAAAATGATCGGCCAGCCGGCGGGCCAGGGTGCCTTTGCCGGCGGCGGCGGGGCCGTCAATCGCGATCAACATGCCACTATTCTCCCGTTCCCGGCTTGATGGCCGCGCCGAGGCTGTTCATCAAATCCATGAAGCCGGGGAAGCTGCTGTCGATCGTCGCCCCGTCGTCAATTTCGATAGGCCGCTCAGTGGCCATGCCCAACACCAGGAACGCCATCGCAATTCGGTGGTCAAGGGCGGCATTGATGCGCGCCCCGCCCGGAATGCCCCCCGTGCCCTGAATGGTCAGACTGTCCTCGGTTTCATTAACTTCGACCCCGGCCTGGTCTAACCCTTTGGCGATGGCAGTCAGCCGATCGCTTTCCTTAACGCGAAGCTCGCTCAGGCCCTCCAGCCGGGTTTCCCCCTGGGCACAGGCGGCGGCAACGGCCAGGATAGGATATTCGTCGATCATCGACGCCGCCCGACCTGCCGGAACCGTAATGCCCCGCAAGGCCGAGTGTTCGACCACTAAATCGCCAACCGGCTCGCCGCCCTCGGGGCGTTTGTTATGAATGGTGATGGCGGCGCCCATTTCCTGCAACGTCAGCAGCAGGCCGGTGCGCAACGGGTTAAGGCCGACGCCGGCCAGTTCTACCCGCGACGACGGCACCACCAGCGCCGCCACCAGGGGAAAGGCTGCCGAAGAAAAATCGCCGGGCACGGAAATGTCATGGCCGATTAATTCCGGCTGCCCGGTCAGGGTAATTTTCCGGCCGCCTTGGGATGTTTCCTCGACCACGACCTCGGCCCCGAAGTGGGCCAGCATGCGCTCCGTATGATCGCGGGTCGGGTCCGGCTCTATCACCGTCGTCAGCCCCGGTGTATTCAACCCTGCCAGCAACACCGCCGATTTCACCTGCGCCGATGCGACCGGCAGCTCATAAGATATGGGAATGGGCGCCGGTGTGCCGGAAACGGTGATCGGCAGGCGGCCGCCACCGCGCGCCGTGAACCCGGTCCCCATCAGGCGCAGCGGCCCCATCACCCGCTCCATGGGACGGCTGGACAGCGACGTGTCGCCGCTGAACGTGGTCTTAAACGGATGGGTCGCGGCAATCCCCATCAGCAGGCGCACCGCGGTTCCGGAATTGCCTAAGTCGAGCACCGAGGCCGGTTCCACCAGTCCGCCGACGCCGCGCCCGAAAACCCGCCAGATGCCGTCCTCGGCGCGTTCAATTTCAGCGCCCAGAGCCCTGAGCGCAGCAGCCGTCGCCAGCACGTCTTCGGATTCCAGCAACCCAGAAATGCGGGTCTCGCCGACGGCCATGGCGCCAAGCATCAAAGCCCGGTGCGACATGGATTTATCGCCGGGAACCGCGACCGCCCCCGATAGCGGCCCGCTCAGGCTGGAGATCAAAGCCGACATACCCAAAAATCCCTACACATTTCAATGTCGTACGTTACAGCGCAAATTCCGCCCCCGCATTCGATAGCCGTCTTTCGAATTGGTGAAATCTAGCGCATGGCACCCACTAGCACAAAACGCGTGAGGGGCGGTAGGGGCCAGTTCCTAAATCTGCGGGGCGGAATTATTTCCGGTGTTGTTAATTTTTGTTTTTGACAGAACTGGTTGAACATGGCAATTGGCACCTCAGAAAAGATATCGCAATCCTCAGGAGGACCATCGGGTGGCAAAATCGGAGTGGGGAACTAAGCGGATTTGCCAAGACTGCGGCATTCCGTTTTATGACCTGAAGAAAAAAAATATCGAATGCCCTAAATGCGGCGCGGCGTTCAGTCTCGCGCCGCCGCCCAGGCCCAAACGACCTAGCCCGGTCGCATCCAAGCCGGTGGTGAAAAAAACGCCCCTCGTCGCCGATTCCAAGGACGACCTTGACGCAGACGTTGTTCTTGACGTTGATGTAGATGATGACGACGACGAGGACGATGATTCCCTGATCGAAGACACCTCCGACCTGGGCACCGAAGACGACGATTTGTCGGAAATCCAGGAACACATCGACGATGGAGTCGAAGACAAAATCTAGACCCGCCGCAAACATAAATTTTTAGGGGCCGTAGCTCAGTTGGGAGAGCGCTACAATGGCA
>JABMOG010000115.1 GCA_013204265.1 Rhodospirillales bacterium | reverse complement strand
GATGGTGGTCGCAGACTTGTTTTTCAGGAGTCCGCTATAGCCAGCCTCGGGATCAAAGCCGAAAAGAAGACCTGGCTGGGTAATAATGTCGATATACTGCTTCAGACGATACGGGACACCGCCATTCCACATAGGCACGCCAAGCACATAGTGATCCGCGTCGATGAAGCGCTGGGTGATTGTTATGATCTCATCCCAAGCGGTTTGTTTCGTGCCGTTCATCTCGCCAACACCAAAGAAGGTCATTTTGGCGGCGGCGCTATCACCGTCGAACTCGGGCAGAGACTCTTGCCAGAGATCCAAGGTATCGACAATGATATCCGGGTTTCCGCGGCGCTGTACTTCAATAAAGGCCTCGGCTAGTGCGTTCGATTTAGAGTCCTCGCCGCGAGGCGACGCGACGATATGAAGAAGTTTGGTCATGGGGTGATCCTTGAGGTTGGAGGTTGGTGTAAAAATCGACCCTAAGCGGCGGCTTTCCGGGGTAGCGTCCGTTTAAGAAAGTCGCGCACGACCCCGGCGATTTCGCCGAGGTGTGTCTCCAGCGCGAAATGGCCGGTGTCGAAAAACTGGATTTCCGCGTCCGGAATATCGCCTTTGAAGGCCTCGGCGCCGGGTGGCAGGAAGAACGGATCGTTCTTGCCCCAAACCGCCAGCAAAGGCGGGCGGTGTTCGCGGAAATAGGTCTGGAATGTCGGATAGAGAGCGACGTTGCTGGCGTAGTCGAGAAACAGATCAAGCTGGATTTCGTCAATGCCGGGCCGCGCCATTAGGGCGCTGTCCAGCGTGTAGCTCTCCGGCGCGACCAGCGCCGTATCTGCAACGCCATAGGTGTACTGCCACTGCGTGGTCTTCGGCGTCAGGAATTCGCGAAGCGCGTCGCGGTTGTCCCCCGTCGGCTCCTGCCAATACTTCTGGATCGGGTTCCAACCATCACTAAGCCCCTCGACGTAGGCATTGCCGTTTTGCGAGATGATTGCCGTGATCCGCTCCGGGTGGCGGACTGCCAGACGCCATCCAACCGGCGCGCCGTAATCAAACACGAAGATCGCATATCGATCGAGACCGACCGCATCGGTAAAGCGGTCGATTACATTCGTGAGATTCTCGAAGGTGTAGGAGAATGTGGCCCGATCGGGCGCGTCAGAAAAACCAAATCCCGGCAGGTCCGGCGCGATCACGCGATAGGTATCTGAAAGCGCCGGGATCAGGTTGCGGTACATGTGACTGGACGTCGGAAAGCCGTGCAATAGCAAAATGGCGGGTGCGTCCGGGTGTCCGGCCTCTCGGTAGAAGATTTTTTGCCCGTCGATGTCGGCGGTGTGGCAGGCGATAGCACTCATTATCAAAGTCTCCGGTTACGGTTAGGTGTGAAACATTAAATAACTATTAAAAAGTCTTTATAAGGGTTACTGCAATAATAGTAACTTGTCAAATCACGTCATAGGGGTTATTTTAAATCATGGCCGATACCCTTCGCCCAGAGCCACTCTTTATCGCCGACGCCCCCGCCCTCGATTTTTTGAATAGTGTCGCCGCTCCCTGGGGAACGGAGATCGAATGGCTCGCCGGCGGGCTAGACTTGCTCGATTGGCTTGAACGGGCTGGCTTTATTTCAGCCGAAGTGTTGGCGGACTTTCGGGAAAAAGCGTCACCCGAAGCGCTTGATGAAGTCGCCGACCAGGCGCGCGAATTGAGGGAATGGTTCCGCCGGTTTATCGCGGCTCATGCGGGCGGTCGGCTTGAGCCCTCAGCGCTCCCCGACCTGGACAAGATCAATCGATTGCTGGTTCGCGATGAGGCCTATCGTCAAATTGAAGCTCGGGAAATCCATGCGGCTCACGAAGACCAAGACGGAACCCATTTGCCGCTCCAATGGTGGCGAGGCCGTCGGTGGCGCGGGCCGGAGGATTTGCTGTTGCCGATTGCCGACGCCATGGGCGAATTTATCTGCGGTGCGGATTTCGAGCGGGTGAAAAGCTGCGAAGGTCCGACTTGCACAATGTGGTTCCAAGACGTTTCCAAGAATCACACGCGGCGTTGGTGTGCGATGGCCGTGTGCGGCAATAGAGCGAAAGCGGCGGCACATCGTGCGAAAAAGCGTTCCGCCGACGTTGTCCGGTTAAAGCGAGCCGAGTCAGATTAAAGTGCGCCGATCCGCCCTCTGACATTGCCCGCTTAGGGTTTCGCTCGTTTTTCGATTTCTGGTGATGCCATGTCAAATTTGTCCTACCAGAAGCTAAGGACAAGAGTACTTATGGCCGTCAGGGCCAAAATCAATAAAGCAATGTTCCGGAAAATACCGCTCCCTCCGGTACTGAAATACAGGGAGCCAAAATAAGCCGCCGACATATAGATGGGGGCAGCGCACCCGCCCAGGATCAAGGCGCGGGCGGATATTAAACCAATGGCCCAATATACTATGATTGCGGAGGTGATAAGGCTGGACATCATTACGACAATGTTCCCGCGTGTCGTTTCCGGGTTCTCCTTGCGGGACAGGAGCAAGGCGACAATCGGGGGGCCTCCGACCCCCGCCAAGCCTTGAATGAGTCCGCCAACGATGCCGCCGGAAACGATTGTTTTTGTCCCGGTCGCAAAATCAAATCGTGTGTTCAAGGCCAATAAGCCGACCATGATGAGCACCAGAACCGAAATAACGATCCGCATGGGTTCCGCTTCGATGACGCTTAAAAGGAAAGCACCTATGGGAATCCCGGCAAGCATGGACAAGATCATCGGCAAAACTGTCTTGCGGGCGCAATGCCGGGCCGCTTTTGGAAGAAGCTGGACAATGCTCGGCAGATCCATAATCCCATGCATGATGACCGCTAGAACCGGCGTGAAGATCAGCGCCAACACCGGAATGATGACCAACGCCGAGCCGAAGCCCACAAACCCGCGGAGAAACCCGCCGACGAAAACGACGAACGCGGCAATCAAAATTTGCAACGGGTCCAGGCTTCCAAGTTCGGAAAGGATCACGGTGTTGTTGCCAGGGTTTGTTCAAACCAGGCGGCGATGGCAAGAAGCTGTTGGTCGTGGCGCGGACGCATGGCGATTTGAAGACCCAAGGGCAGACCGTTTTCTCCCGTGCCACAAGGCAGCGTGATCGACGGCAGTCCCAGAAGCGTCCAGGCACGGCTCATGACCGGGTCGCCGGTGCCGTCCTCGAACAACGGCGCTTCCCCCAAGGTGCTGGGCGCCAACAGGGCGTCTGCATCGCCGAAAAGAGAATCAATTTCAACCACGCATTGGTCACGGCGCAGGCAGGCATCATCGTAAGTGGCGGCGGAAATACTTTCTCCTTGTGTCAACAGATCGCGGAGCGGCTGACTTAAGGCATCAAAATGGCATCGATGCTCGTGCGCCAGTTCGCGCGCCGCTTCACAAGCCATTATCGATGTTTGAATTTCGGCCAGTCCGGCGAAGGCCGACGGGACCGCGTCGGTCGTTACTTCGGCGCCATGCCGGGCTGCCAAAGCGGCGGCTTTATTAACCGCATCCAGGGCAGACGAGGCGACCTTTTCCCATTCGGGGAACTTTCGGAGCGCCAAGCGTGGCGGCGAGCCAGGTTCCGCCGGGGCCATTAGGCTCGGGCGTCCGGCAAGCACACCGGACAACAGCGCCACCCCGGCGACATCTTTGGCGAAAACGCCGACCGTGTCCAAGGAATTGGATAGCGCCTTGACGCCGGCGAGGCTGATCAACCCCTGGGTCGGCTTGAACCCGACAATCCCACAATAGGATGCCGGGCGGATGGTCGAAGCGGCGGTCTGCGAACCGATGGCGAGCGGCACCATGCCGTCGGCAACGGAAGCGGCCGAACCGGAAGACGATCCTCCCGGTGTGCGCCCAAGATCAAGGGGGTTTCGAGTTGGGCCAGCTTTCCAATAAGCGAATTCCGTGGACACTGTCTTGCCTAAGATGATCGCTCCCGCTGCCCGCAGCCGGGCCACGGCGGCGGCATCGGCGCTGGGTTGATGTCTCTCATAGATGGCGGACCCGTATCCGGTCGGCAGGTCGGCGGTATCGAAAATGTCCTTGATGCCGACGGGTAGCCCGAACAGGGGGCCTCTTTCCTCCATCGGCCGCATCGCGAGCTTATCGATCTGGCGGTCAACAAAATCCCAATCCAAGGCTTTCCAAGCCAAAACTTCAGAGTCCCGGGCTTCGATTCTCTCCCGGCAGCGGGCGATGATTTCTTTCATGTCGTCAGACAAGCGTCCGTCCCCCGTCCACGTAAATCGTTTGGCCGGTAATGAAGGCGCCGCCTTCTGCCAGCAGCAGTATGATCGTTCCCATCAAATCCCCGGGTTCGGCGAGCCGTCCCATGGGAATGACGGCGATGGCTTGTTCACGAAATTCCGGCTTGGCAAGATAGCCCTCGGTCATTGGCGTTTCAATCATCGCCGGACCGATGGCGTTCACGGTGATGTTCTTAGGCGCCCATTCCCGTGCCAGAACCCGTACCATTTGGGACAGCGCCGCTTTGGAACTGGCATAGGCCGCGTACTGCGCGTTGGCGACCAGGCTGGATACCGAGGCAAGGTGGATAATACGGCCGTTTTCTCCCATAGCTTGCGCCACAACCTGAGACATCTGGAACGCGCCGGTCAGGTTAACCTCGATGCATTCGCGAAAGGTTGCCAGACTGGCGTTCAACGATGGCTCCATTGGAAGAAGGCCAGCAGCGTTGACTGCCCCATCGATACGACCGAATTTTCCCATGCCCTCGGCGATGATGGCGCGCAACTGAGCCTCATCCGTAATGTCGCCGACCTGGGCCACAACGCCCGGGCAATCCGCCTCGACGGCACGCAGGCGCGTCTCGTCGATATCGAAAAGGATCAACTGTGCGCCGCGCCTGTGCAATACACGCGCCGTCTCACTGCCCAGACCACCTCCGGCACCGGCGATAACAACGGCGCGGTCTCGAATTTCGAATAGAGGATCGTTCTCCGCCATGCGATTGATTTCCATAGCAATAAAATTGATTCGAAATGAGCCGCATACGAAAAACGCTCTTGACTCAGCGGGGTCCATATTATGATACTTTTCGTATCAATAAGGAAAGGGCGTAAAAGTCCAATTTTGCGCCGGAGCGGCTCTCCGTCCCTCCGGCAGAACAGGTGTATTCAGGGAGATGTTTAATATGAAAGCGCTTCGCAGACTCCATTACTTTGCCGCCACCGCCATTTTGGCCGGGGTAGCCGCAATCGCCGCCCCGCAAAGCACGCGTGCGGCAGAGACCATTCCCATTCTACTTTGTCCTTTCGGTTGCGGACCCATGGCTGGTGATACGATTCTCATGAACCAGCTCATCAAGGCCGATTCCGATGTCATTTTGCTGCCACAGGAAACGCCCGGTTACATGTACAACATTCGTGAAATGGGCAAGAACAAATCCAAGTGGAAGAATTTTATTTTTAAGACTGAAGACACCCTCATCCAGGTCGCCTATGCCGGCGGTTCTCCGGAAATGAAGGAATTCTTGCCTGAGGCGGTGAAGATTCCCTGGAAAATTCTCTACGGTGAAACCTGGTGGGGCCAGGGCAAGTTCCTCGGCACCTTCGATTGCAGCCTCAAAACCATGGCTGATCTAAAGGGCAAGCGGATTTCGCTTGGTCTTCGCGGTCAGTCCGACTGGGGTGTCTTTGCGCGATTGGTGCTGGAGCACGTCTACGGGATTACCCCGAAAAACGCCGACATTCGGCACATGACGCCTGGGCAATTGACCCAGCAGTTGATCGACGGGGCCACTGATGCGGCTGTCGTTCCGATTGGCGCGGAGCCCAACATGAAGGAATTCATGATTCCGGGCGTTGTGCGTCAACTCGAAGCGACCGGCAAGAAAATGTGCTATCTCGGCATGACGAAAGCCGATATCGAGAAACTCAACAAGAAGTTTCAGGCCGAATGGATTCATGTGAATCTGCCGCCGAACACCCTGCCGCATCAGTCGAAGCCCTTGGGCATCGGTGTCAATCGCGCTTATGCGGTTGTCCACCCCACGTTTCCCGAGGATAAGGCATACAAAACGGTGATGGCGGTTGCCAAAATCGCTCCGAAGATGAAGAAGCTTCATGCGCTGTGGCGCGTCTGGTCTCCGGATCTCATGACCTGTGGGCTGTCCGAGGAGAATACAAACCCGGGCGCAGTCAAGGCGTACAAAGAACTCGGTTGGTGGAAGCTGACCAAAAAATGTAAGCCGATGACCTATCCGAAAGGATAAGGGCGTAACCTTCTGACTATTAGGGGGGGCAGGGCCGGTCTCAAATATATATCCGGTGTTTTGCCCCCCTACTTTTTTTATTTTAGGTCTCCTTGCGAGACTACGAATTTTTTAGGTTTTACCCATGCCAAACTGGAAGAAACTGCGGCCCGTCTTTGACGTTCCGTTCCTTGTTATCGGTCTTGTGCTAACCGTTTACATCGCTTTCGCCGCGTTTGGGTTCCTCAAAAATTCCTCCGAACACTATTCGAACTTTATTCTTGCTACTTGTTTGATGACTGGGTTTCTTGCCCTGCGCAAACTGTGTGACGAGCAAATCCAGGAAAATGTTCAACGGTTTTTCAAAATCCGCTTCTCGTTTGCCACATTTGCCCTTGTTACCAGCGCCATCGGCATGGGGTATATCCGTTATAACGCGGTAACGCTGGAGCAGACCCAACCGTTTTTCACCGATACCGACATGATCTTCGGCTGGTTGATGACGGTCTCCATCCTGGCGCTCACCCTTATTCACTGGGGCTTGCTGTTAACCAGCGTCATCGCCATTTCGATCACCTATTTCTTCCTCGGTCATTATATTGAAAACCCGTTATTCATGACGCCTCAATACGACCCTAAATTCGTCATGAACTACATCGGGCTAGGCACTAACCAGGGCTTTTATTATCTGGCGCAGGTGGCTGCCGATTCAGTTTACTTTCTGATCATCTATGCGGCGATATTGCTTGGCGTCGGTATGCTGGACATGGTTCTCGACGTCGGAAAAATAACCGGTCGGCGTGTTTCGGGCGGCGCCGCCGGACCGGCGATCATCGGATCGGGCATCGTTGCCTCAATCATGGGCCAGGCCGTCTCCAACGTCGTGTTGACGGGTCGGCTGACCATTCCGATGATGAAAAAATACGGCTATCGGAACTCCATGGCCGGCGCCATTGAGGCGACGGCATCCACGGCTGGCCAGATCATGCCGCCGGTTATGGGGCTGGCCGCCTTTATTATTGCTTCGTTCCTCAATCTCCCTTATATCGACGTCGCGCTCAGCGGGTTAATTCCGGGACTTCTTTACCTCACCGGTGTTTCCATTGCGGTGGCCGTCTACGCGCGCCGTTACAAACTGCCGAAGCTTAAAGAAAAGGTCGACACCACCAGGATCAAACGATTGCTGCCGACGTTCATCATCTCCTTTGGTGTCGTTCTTTGGCTTCTTTTGGGATATCGCTCCCCGGCGATTGCCGGAATGTGGGGTGTCATTCTGGCCGTCGGCTTTTCAATGCTCCAACGCGAGTACCGCCCGACACGCCGACAACTTTACGAAGCGGTGGAGGAAGGCTTTTATCTCGTATCCATCTTGTCCCTGCTGCTTATTGCGATCGGACCGCTCGGCCAAGTGATGCTGACGACCAATCTTTCGGGCCGGTTGGGCGCGGCGCTTATTCAGTATCTGCCGGACACGCAACTTATTCTGCTGATCGGCGCGATGGTTGTTTCTCTTATTCTCGGCATGGGGCTGCCGACGCCGGTGGCGTATATCATCGTTGCTTTGGCTCTGGTGCCGTTTATGCAGCAGATCGGTCTGCCGCCGTTGCAGGCGCACTTCTTCGTGTTTTATTTCGCCGTATTCTCCACCTTGACCCCGCCCGTTGCCGTCAGCGTGCTGGCGGCGGCGAAGCTTGCCGACGCCTCGTTTCTCAATACGGCTGCGGATGCCATCAAGATCGCGTTGACCACCTTTATCATTCCGTTCGCGTTCGTGTTTTTCCCGGAATTGATGAGTTTCCCCCATATGACCTGGGCCG
>JABMOG010000114.1 GCA_013204265.1 Rhodospirillales bacterium | reverse complement strand
TGATCTGCGGCGATGTCGGGTTTGGAAAAACCGAAGTCGCCTTGCGGGCTGCTTTCGCTACCGTAATGGCTGGGCGCCAGGTTCTGGTGGTGGTTCCCACGACGCTGCTGTGCCGCCAGCATTTTTTAAACTTTCAGGAACGCTTCAAGGGCTACCCGGTGCGTGTCGAGCAGATTTCCCGCCTGGTGACGGCAAAACGGGTGCGCAAAGTCAAAGAAGGCCTGGCTGACGGCAGCATTGATATTCTCATCGGCACGCATGCTCTGCTGGCCAAGGACATCAAACCGAGAGACTTAGGCCTTCTGGTGATTGACGAGGAACAACACTTCGGCGTTGCCCACAAGGAACGCCTGAAAAACCTGAAGTCCGACGTGCATGTGCTGACCCTGACGGCGACGCCGATCCCGCGCACATTGCAACTGGCGATGTCCGGGATCAGGCAGTTGAGCCTGATCGCGACGCCGCCGGTCGACCGACTGGCCGTGCGCACGTTCATTCTCCCTTACGATCCGGTAATTGTTCGCGAAGCCATACAGCGTGAAAAATTCCGCGGTGGGCAAACCTTTTACGTTTGCCCACGGGTCAGCGACATCGGCCCTGTCACGGCGGCGCTTCGCGATCTGGTGCCCGATATCAAACTGGCCACCGTTCACGGACGCATGAACGTCGGCGACCTGGAAGACACCATGACCCGGTTTTACGACGGGGCCTTCGACATCCTGGTTTCGACGAATATTATTGAATCGGGTCTCGACCTGCCGTCGGTCAACACCATTTTCATCCACCGCGCCGACATGTTCGGGCTGGCGCAGCTCTATCAATTGCGGGGCCGGGTCGGGCGCTCGAAGACCCGCGCCTATGCCTATCTGACCCTGCCGCCGGGCCGGATGTTGACCAAAACGGCGCAAAAGCGGCTTGAGGTCATGCAGACGCTCGATACGCTGGGCGCCGGGTTTTCACTGGCCAGCCACGATCTTGATATTCGCGGCGCGGGCAATTTGTTGGGCGCGGAACAGTCGGGCCATATTCGTGAAGTCGGCATTGAGCTGTACCAAAAAATGCTCGAAGAAGCCGTCGCCGAAGCCCGTGGGCTCGATGACGGGCATGCCACGGAGGATACCTGGAGCCCGTCCATCGGCATCGGCATGCCGGTAATGATCCCGGAAGCTTATATCGATGACCTGGGCGTCCGCATGGGGCTGTACCGGCGTCTGGCATGGCTTGGTGGGGCGGAAGAAATCGAAACCTTCGCCGCGGAAATGATCGACCGCTTCGGGCCACTGCCCGACGAGGTGGAAAACCTGTTACAAACGGTGGCGTTGAAAAAACTCTGCCATGTCGCGGGCATCGAGAAGGTCGAAGCCGGGCTCAAGGGCGCGGTGCTGTCCTTCCGCAAGAATGAATATGCCAACCCGGCGGGGCTGGTCGAATGGATTACCGGCCACATCGGCACGGCGAAACTTCGGCCCGACCATAAACTGGTCTTCATGCGTGACTGGGATGATCCGGCAGAACGGCTCGGCGGCGTCCGCTATCTGGTCGGGGAACTGGCCCGGATTGCGACCGCCGCCACCGCCGCCGTTTAGTGCAGCCGAGTTTCGCCAGACGGCATAACGACAGCCGCAGCATCGCCGACGGTGAGATCGAGGCCCCAGGCCGCCTTCATGGTGCTTCCAACCAACAGCTTGCACAGCGCGTGCAGCAGTTCCTTGCTCAACGACAGTTTAATTTCGGCGCCGGCCTGGGTTTTCAGGACCAGCCCGGTAACGCCGCCCTTGCCAGGAATGACCGACCCGCCAACCACCAGAAGCGGGGCAGCGGTCAGTTTCTTGCTGCCCTCGTCATGTGTGTGGGTAAAATCAGAAGCGCCGACGGCTTGCTGGTGTTCCATCGCCATAACCGCCTGCTTGGCGGCGGGCTGGAGAGCGAGTTTGTTGCCTGAATTTTCCTGCTCAATAGCAGTCAACAGTGCGGGCCATAACACCTGCACGAAACGCCGGGTAAGCCAGAACTGAAACTCGCTTTTTTCCGTCGTGCTGATACGCAACAGCAACCGGTCGTCCTCGACCGAATAGCTCATAGTAATCTGATGCAGGCCGCTGGTCATGGACGCTTTCCGGAATTGTCCATTAGAGGCTTTTCGTCAAACATGGATTCGTTCCGACCGGGGCTTTGTGGGCCAAGATTAGGTGTACTTCACCAAGCCTAGCGGGGTTGCCCCTGGAAATACCAGCAAATTGACAATGATCAAGGAAGCCGATGCGAAATCGTTCCAAACCTTAATGGACAAACAAATGATATTGGCGGCAACAGGGAAGGGGCCGGAAAAATGGTGCTGACATCGGATCAGGTACAGGAATTCCACGACCATGGCTTCGTCGTTCTCAAGGGTTTCTTCGACAAGGCGGTGATGGACAAGGTATCCGATTTTCTCGATGACCTGCGGGACAAACCGGGGGCGCCAACCCCCGCCGAAAACGAGGAAGCCAAATATTACGAAGAAAGCCCCACAACGGCTGAAAAAATTCTGGTCCGGGTCGAAAACATGCTGGGTGACCACAACCCTGAGCTATCGCGGCTGTTGATTTCTCCCGAGGTTACGGAATGCCTGACCCGCCTTTTCGGAGAACCGCCGGTTCTGTTCAAGGACAAGGCCAACTATAAACTGCCGGGGTGTCGGCCGGACAAACTGCATCAGGATCAGGCCGCAGGGTGGAATGCCTATTGCAGTTTTTTTATCACCATGGGGCTCATTGTCGATCCCAACCGCAAGGTCAACGGAGCCCTCAGTGTCCTGAAATCCGGTAATTACGAGAAGGCCCTGATGGGCGAGGAATGGCAGCCCCTGAGCGAGGACGATCCGCCGTATTCCCCGCAAGATGAATACTTGTTGCTGGAAGCCGATCCCGGCGACGTCATTTTTTTCGATTCCTACGTCCCGCACGGATCGCCGTCCAACAACAGCGACACCCAGCGGCGCAATCTCTACATCACCTTCAACCGCCGCTCCGACGGCGATATGCGAACCCGGTATTACCGGGACAAATGGCAGAATTACGCCCCCAACAAGGCTGAAGAGGCGCGCACAGACGAAACCTTCCGGGTTTAGCGGTTACAGTGTTCAAGTTAAGTTTTGGGTAGCCGCCGCGACGTCCAGCATGCGCGACAAAACCATCGGGTCCTGGGCACCGGAAATCAGGAATTTCTCATTGAAGACGTATGACGGAACCCCGTTGATGCCCAAGCTGTCTAACGTCAGCGCCTATGGAACAACTTAGCGGTATTGCATAAGAGAGGATTTCTGG
>JABMOG010000113.1 GCA_013204265.1 Rhodospirillales bacterium | reverse complement strand
GTTTTGCCCCGAACCCGACATCGAGGCATTGGCCAGGATTCAAAAAATTGCCGACAACAACATTGAAAGGCTAGGTCTTCTCGGCTGAGTCAAAACCATGCAAAAACCCTTCGCCATCACGCTCGATATCGGCACCAGCCTCGCCAACCACACCGGTTCGTGGCGAACGGAACGGCCGGAATATGTCGATTTCCTGCCGCCTTGCAATCACGCGTGCCCAGCCGGTGAAAACATTCAGGCGTGGCTGTATCTGGCCGAGGAAGGCGACTACGAAGGCGCCTGGCGGAAAATCATGGAGGACAACCCGATGCCGGGCGTCATGGGCCGGGTCTGTTATCACCCCTGCGAGGGTGCGTGCAATCGCGGCCAACTGGACGCGGCGGTCGGTATCCACGAGATCGAGCGGTTCCTCGGCCGCACTGCCTGGGAACAAGGCTGGCAGCCGCATTTCGATACCAAGCCCAGCGGCAAGACAGTGCTGGTCGTCGGCGCCGGACCGAGTGGCCTGTCGGCGGCCTATCACCTGACCCGCCTGGGCCATGCGGTAACTATCCGCGAGGCCGGGCCGATGGCCGGCGGTATGATGCGTTTCGGCATTCCTAAATACCGCCTGCCGCGCGACGTTCTCGATTACGAGATTCAACGCATCCTCGACACCGGCGTGACGCTGGAGCTGAACACCAAGGTCGAGGACATTGAGGCGGCCTTCGAGGCAGAAAAATTCGACGCCGTCTTTGTCGCCGTCGGCGCGCACCTGGCCAAGCGTATCGACATTCCGGCCCATGCGGCGGGCCGGATTCTGGATGCGGTCAGTGTGCTTAAGGATTTGGAGGCCGGTGCCGAGCCGCCAAAACTCGGTCGCCGGGTGATCATCTACGGCGGCGGCAACACCGCCATGGACATGGCGCGCACGGCCAAACGGCTGGGTGCCGAAGAGGCGACGATCGTCTACCGCCGCTCCCGCAACGAGATGCCGGCGCACGACTTCGAGGCCACCGAAGCGGAAGACGAGGGCGTCCTCATCCATTGGCTCAGGACCATCAAGGAGATTGATGAGACCACATTTACCGTCGAAAAAATGACAATAGACGCGGATGGCCGCCCGCAGCCGACCGGCGAATTCGAGACCCTGGAGGCGGACACCCTGGTCCTGGCGCTGGGCCAGAACGTCGATACCAGCTTCATGAAAACAATTCCCGGCGTTAAGATAGCCGACGACGGCGTCATCGACATCGACGAAACCATGATGACCGGTTACCCCGGCCTGTTTGCTGGCGGCGACATGGTGCCCGCCGAGCGCACCGTCACTGTCGCCGTCGGACATGGCAAGAAGGTGGCGCGCAGCATTGACGCCTATTTCAGGGGCGAGCGCTACGCGCCTCCCGAGAAACACGCCCTCGCCACTTTTGAGAGCATCAACACCTGGTATTACACCGACGCCGACAAGACCGTGCAGCCGACGCTCGATGTAATTCGCCGGCAGACGTCCTTCGACGAGATTGCCGGCGGCCTTGACGAGTCCACCGCGCTGTTCGAAGCCCGGCGATGTCTCGCGTGCGGAAACTGCTTCGAATGCGACAACTGCTATGGCGTTTGCCCGGATAACGCGGTGATCAAGCTGGGAGCGGGAAAGCGCTTCAAGTTCAATTACGACTTCTGCAAGGGGTGCGGGCTGTGCGCAGCCGAATGCCCGTGCGGCGCCATCGAGATGGTGGCGGAGACCATCTGAACCCGATACTGGCCGGAAAGGAGTGAATTGCCATGAAAGTCCAGTTCCTGTTCTTCCCGGAAGAAGGGGACGAGCCAGACCACACCATGACGTTTGATTTACCCGGCGTGCCGCAGGCCGGTGACCGGGTGACGATCTCGCATCCCGGTCAGGAAGGGTGTGCGAATTTCATCGTGCGGCGGACCCGTTGGGACCTCGACCACCCCGACCCAGAACCGCATCACCGCGCCGGTGAGATCGTTGTCGGGACCACGTGTGCCGTGTCCGTCGAATGCACATTCGCGGTCGGGCCGTATTCATCGGAAGAACACAAAGGAGTTGCCATTGGTGCCGCGACTTAAATAACGCACAAGGGCATCTAACTGCAAAAACTCACCGGCGGCGTCTATCTGGCCGCCCCCGCCCTCATCGGTATTCTCGCAGCGCCGTGAGTATTTTTCCCAGATGCTTTTCCTCAGTGAGGATCACACGTCCAGCTTTTGCTGGATGGCTTCGACCCCTTGGTTGTTTTTATAAACCATGATGATCAGTTTCACCGAAACCAGGAAACCCGCTTCCTCCAGAAGCAGATCGTGGGTGAGGCCCTTCAAAAACAGAGCGATAACGCCAAGCATCGGCCTTCCTATCATTTTCATTCTTTCGATGATCGCCTATGTTTTCCGCAAGAACCGTCAGAACTGAGAAAGACTTGACCCAGCACAACAACACAGATGCCTACGCGCCAGCGGAGATTGCCCAACGGGTCGAGAACGCCGGCGTCGCCAAGGCGGAACT
>JABMOG010000112.1 GCA_013204265.1 Rhodospirillales bacterium | reverse complement strand
GGTCGACGCGGCATAATCGGCGACCCCGAAATGCAGCGACTCGTTACGCTTCGACGCACCGGCAATTTCGTTGACGTTGGCCATGCCGAGTGCCGTTTCGATGATCATCTCGAAACCGATGCGTTTTTCCAGTTTCATATTATCTTCGATCTGGGTGACCAGCATATCCAAGGCATAGATATCTGCAGCGGTGCCGGCCTTGGGAATCATAATCAGATCCAGGTGCTGGCCCGCTTGTTCAATAATATCGACTACATCGCGGTACATATAATGGGTATCGAGGCCATTGATGCGGATGGAAATAGTCCGCCCGCCCCAATCCAGGTCGTTGAGGGCCTGGATAATGTTTTTGCGGGCCTGGACCTTGTCGTCGGGAGCCACGGCGTCTTCAAGATCGAGAAAGATAACGTCGGCTGGGCTGCTGGCGGCTTTTTCGAGGAACGTCGGGTTTGAGCCCGGAACGGCCAATTCGGATCGGTTAAGCCGGGCGGTGCCTTGCTCGACAATAGTAAAGCTCATGGATGTCTCCTTGGTTTCGTCCAAATTTGTGGGGATTTTTTTAATTTATTAGGCATCACTGTCTCTCATTCAACCATGGCAAGTCAATGGTTTTGTGCACCTGCGAACCCCGCCAAAACCAAAGCCAGGCAAAGGGAAACAACATGCTTATTTTGCACTGCAACAGGACAGTACAAAGGTCTTGCCGAAACCTTTCGGCGATGTGCTACAACCCCTCGATCAAAGCCCCACCCCTTGAGGATATCCATTTTCATGAGCGACAAGCCTGCCATACTGGTCACCCGGAAACTGCCCGATGCCGTTGAAGCCAGGCTATCGCGCGATTTTGACGTTCGCCTTAATCCCGATGATCTTCTATTTTCAATGGACGATTTGATCAACCGCGCCCAGGGCGCCCAAGGGATTTTGCCCTGCCATACCGAACATTTTAGCGCCGACGTTATTGAGCGGCTGCCGCAAGAGGTGAAAATCATCGCCAATTTTTCCGTCGGCGTAGACCACGTTGACCTTGCGGCAGCCAAGACCAAAGGCATCGTCGTCACCAATACCCCTGATGTGTTGTCCGACGCTACCGCCGAAATCGCCATTTTGCTGATGTTGGGCGCTGCCCGGCGGGCCAGCGAAGGCGAAGCCCTGGTCCGTACCCGAACCTGGAAAGACTGGAGCCCCAGTTTCATGGTTGGCGTGCAAGTCACCGGCAAGCGGTTTGGAATTGTCGGCATGGGCCGGGTCGGACAAGTGGTAGCGGACCGGGCGCGGTGTTTCGGCATGGAGATCCATTACCACAATCGCAGTCGCTTAAGCCCGGAGTTGGAGAAAGGCGCCATTTACCACAAAAACCTGGAAGACATGCTTCCCCATAGCCAAATCCTGTCCCTCAATTGTCCGAATACGCCCGATACGGTCGGATTGCTGAACGCGAACCGGATTGCCCGGCTCCCCGATGGCGCCATTGTCATAAATACCGCGCGCGGGGTGATTGTTGATGACGCAGCCCTGATCAATGCCCTGCAGTCCGGCAAGCTGGCGGCGGCCGGGTTGGACGTATTCAACAACGAGCCCGACATAGACCCCGGATACAGGAACTTAAAAAACACCTTCCTGTTACCTCACATCGGCAGCGCCACGATTGAGACTCGCGACGCCATGGGTTTTCGGGCGCTCGACAACCTTGACGCTTTTTTCAAGGGCGGCGAACCGGGCGACCGAGTCGCTTAAGCACCTCAACTCAAAGGCATTCTTACCTTTCGGTGACCGCCCTAAGAAACCTCGATCAATTCAAAAATGGCATATTGCGAACTAGGTATTTGGTATGCCACACTTTGTCTGTGCCGGGAGGATTTCTGCCGGTTACACAACAGTTGGCCAATTTGGTCGCTGTATAAAGGGAAGGAGCCAAAGGGGGAATACCGGATGCATTCCACAGCCTTGTGGTGTTCATTCGGTTGCGTGAAATCACTTGCCATCTAACCGCTTATGCTGAAAAATACCGGTAATAACAATCGTCTTTGGTTTTATCATGGACGGTTGCACAAGCCGGGGGCGAGTGCAGAATTCGCGCACGTTTCCCATTTAAAAACGATCCATAGCGGCATTTTAGAATCAATCGCCATGGGTTTGTTAGTTCGCATTTTTCCATGAAATGCCATAGGGAGGAATCTAAAGATGGCTACTAAAAAGTCTAAAGTATCGCGACGTAAGTTCCTGAAAACCGGCTCTGTTGTTGCCGGTGCCGGTGTTGCTACGCTGGCAATGCCAAACGTTTCCATGGCCAAAACGACGACTCTGAAAGTTCAAGCGGCATGGGGCGGCGGCATCTTCCTTGAAAATGCCAAAAGCTATGTCGATCGCGTAAACAAAATGGCCGGCAAGGATCTGAAAATCGATCTGCTGTCGGTTAACTCCGTCGTCAAAACCAGTCAGATGCAGGATGCCGTCCACCGTGGCGTCCTTGATGGCGCCCACTACGTTCCGGCTTACTGGTATTCCAAATCGCCAGCGGCATCCCTGTTCGGAACCGGCCCTTGCTTTGGT
>JABMOG010000111.1 GCA_013204265.1 Rhodospirillales bacterium | reverse complement strand
GCACCCGTAGCTCAGCTGGATAGAGCGCTGCCCTCCGAAGGCAGAGGTCACTGGTTCGAATCCAGTCGGGTGCACCAACCTTTCCAATGACTTAGACCTATTTCGGCATCGTCCCATAAGGGGCTTTGTCCGCTGTATGTCCGCGTTACGCGGTTATTTCATCTGTTCTCGCGGCGATAATCAGCCCCGTTGTGCCGGGGTGTTTCGCCATGGATAGGCGTCTCTCCGGCAGAACAGTTTCGATCACGGTCGAGCTGCCCATTGAGTTGGCCGAATACCTTGCTGACCACGGCGGGGAACTTATCAGCGCCATTGAGCACACTGTTATCCGCTTCAAACGAAACCCGCCGCCAGACCTCGCCGAAATTGCTCGGGCTGAGAAGCAGCAGAGGTTAGACGATGCCGTCGACCGACTCATTCGGACCGGACGGCACGGCGCAAGGCATCTCCGCCGCGTCGAGGCAATGGTGTTCCCGGACGACAAGGAAAGGCCGAAAGGCGCGGACTATCAAATCTGGAAGCGTGTGGCGCTTCGCGACATCGCGCATCGATTTGGGACTACCGCCGAATATCTCGACCTAGCGATACAGCGATATCGGAAATATCAGCGACCCCGGATCAAGGCGCGCCGGCTAAGGGAGATTGTCCGCCACGCCCGGCTTGGCCGTTCGAACGGTGAGATCGGCGTGATCTACGGCCTCACACCGGGCACGGTATCTGGCCTGATCGGGGAGGCCATTGGGCGGCCTCGTGGCAAGCCCAAGCCGGGTGCGGATCAATGAGCGCATCCGGCAAAGACAACGCAACGGGCGCTGAAAGGCGCAGGGGCACCCACCTGGATACCCCGACAAGTTTCGCCCGCAGGGGGGTAATGGCCCCTGCGGGACTTTGGGAGCGCGGTTCCGAGGCCTCAGGTATCAGCCTGCCCTCGGGCCGCTCTTTCGCCCTCTCCGAAGCTGCCGCGCCCCCAAAACCCGACCGCGCTCCTAAAGCTCTAACCATTTCGCCGTCAGGCGAGACCAATCTCTCCGCCAGGTTCGGCGCTGCCCCCCTTGAAAAGAGTGCTAATAGTGTTTCCAAACTGCCCGAAAAGCCCGAGACGCTTGGCCCTCAGGATAAATGCGGTTGGTTGAGCCGCCCCGGCGAAATTACTGGTCGGCAGATCGATGAGAAATTGATTGGGCGCGAAATCGCGCGGGACCAATGGATTGATGGTCAGACGCGGGCGCGGCAATTGCGGGAGCAGTCCGAGGATATCGCCCGGCGTTTGGAAGGCCAAGGTATCACCATGCGCCAGGACAGAGAGATTACCATGGTTGGCCTGGTGACCGGCCTGGCGGAGCGATCAACCGATTTCCGAAATTGCAACCTGATCCCCCAGATGCAAAGCCGAAATATGCACGACATGATGAAGCATGTCCGGTTTGTGTTCGATACAACCAGGCCGGGGCAGTTGCGAATGTTGGTAGTTAGCGGCGGCTGGGTGCCCCTTGAGGACTACCGGGAATATCACCGCGCCCATTGCCGGCGAATTTCGAAAATGGCCGCTCTGCCGGCCCTCAGGGCTGCTGGGGTGGAAGCCCTCTACTACAATGTTGAGAACACCATCCAACGTGGCGATGACGGCCGCGTGATGTTGAACCTTCATTCCCATATCCTGATCCGGTCAAGCCGTCGATTGGGCAAGAAAAAGTGGCGGGCATTCATGGACCGTCTGCGGCTGCATTTCCCAAAAGGCTACGTCCATGACAGCCCGATCCGCGAACCTGCCGAGGTGGTGAAGTACGTTTTCAAGCCATCCGAATTCAAGGCCCTTAGCGATGGCGAGTTGGCTGAATTGTTCTGGCAAATGCACGGGCGCCCTGCGGAAGAGACAGGGAAGGACCGTGGTGAAGGGCCGTTGAAATTCTTTCATCCGCTGGGCTCGATGCGGCGGTTTCGGCAGTCGCTGAAAGCAGAGCGGCGCAAGCTGGTGTTGGTCCCCACGCAAGATGACCGCTGGGTTTGGCGGATGACCGAAAAGAAAGAACCGAAGCCGGTGGAAGCATCCAGTGCGCCACCCCAGAAAAATATGCTTTTAGCCATTACGTCACCGTCGCCACGGTTCGGCCCAAAGATGGAGCCGGTTTTGGTAGTGCAGGACTACACCGGCGACCTGGAAGCCGTCATTCGGCAAGCAAACATTGAAGACCGGGCCGCGTTCGCCCGCATTTTGTTTAACCGGCCACGGAAGCCGGACCAGGCGCGGCGCGACAGCGCCTCTATGAAGCACACTACAACGACAACTGTCCCGAACCATGCCGGGCCTGAGGCGTGGAAATTGTACCCGCCACCTGATCGGGCAGGTCAAAGCCTGCCGGGAGGGATGCTCCAATGACCAATACCAGACAAAATCGCCGCGCCGCCCTTCGGGCCATGAAACGCTATGTCCGATTGGTCCGGCCCGAGGCTTCATTTGTCGGCCTGGCACAATTGCAGCGCCGAAATCCTGAAGTCGGGCAGTCCTTTGCCACGGTGATCGCCGAGGCCGGTTACCGGCCCGGCGAAGTGCTGTTGTACGACCATGCCCAGGGGACCTCGGTGATGTTCCCGCCGCAATACGCGTTTTGAGTTGGAAACCACAACGAAGGCTGCACAGGTTTACCCTGGCCTGTGTCGCCAAATTCACCAAAGGGCGAAAGGATAATTGAAGATGACCAAAATTTCACGCGACGTACCGGCCCACGAAGGCATGACGGTTGCCGACCGCCTCAAGATGGCCCGGATCGAGGCCAGCATGACCCGCAAGGCTGTTTTCGAAGGGACAGGCATTTCGACCAGCACCCTGGAAAAATACGAGAGTGGCCATATGGACCCCAATACGACCCGCCTTCAGGCAATCTGTGACTATTTGGGAGTGTCAGTTGATTGGGTGCTAAACGGTGGCGACACGCCACTTGCCGCCGCGACCGAAAAAACCGCAGAAATGCAGGCCACCGCGAATGTCGCGGAGACATTCTCCGAGACGTTCGCGGCGGGACCGCCGCGACACGCCGCGACAGCTTTCCAGGCCAACGATAACGCCCCTGTTGACCGCGTAGACCGGATGTTGGGCGAAATGGACGATATGCGCGCTGATGTATTTTTTGGCTTCCAACGACAGGCCATGGCCACGGCAGAAGACATCCGGGCGGCACTCAAATATTTCGAACCCTCTGAGCTTTTGGTCCTGGCCGATGAGCGCGGGCTTCATCAGGATGAAAGCTGCCTTGATGAATTCGGCATCCAGGACCTCTTCACAGAGGATCTGAATGAAGGGCAAATGTACTGCGGTAATATCGAGGAACGCATTCTCGACACCGCCATTCTTGGCTCTGATCTATTTGGCATTGAACGCGAACCGTTGGTGGCGCTGGCGGAAGAATTGCGAGACGATCACGACCTTGAACCGCCCGCATGGGGAGGCCTTAGTTGGGGCGACCACAAAGACTTCGGAGCTAACCGATATTTTTGGTGATGGCGTCATCAGGCGGCGCTTTGATTGTTCTGATTTAGCTGTTCGATACCGTCATTGAATTTGACGCCGGTGATGAGTTTTGGCAATTGGTTTTTGCCTCGTAGTCGCAGCCAGGTT
>JABMOG010000002.1 GCA_013204265.1 Rhodospirillales bacterium | reverse complement strand
CCCGACAAGGTTGGGGCCTTCCCATTTCAGTGCCGAATAGGCATGGCCACATTCGGGGCTGATGACGTATTTGACTTTCAGTTTTTCGGCCGCATCGACAATGCGCCCGACCAGGGTTTTGGCGATATCCAGATCACCCATTTGAATGCCGACGTTGGTCGCCTCATAAGCATCGGTGGAAATTGTCCACGTTACGCCGGCCTTTTTGAATATTCGCGCCAGCGCACCGATGACTTCATAGAAGTTCAAAACCTCCATAGCCGAAAGAATGACCAGATAATCGACACCAACCTTGTTGAGTTCGATGGGAATGCCGACTTCTTCCGCTTGCTCGGCGACGATTTTTTCCAGCGTCACGGGTTTAATGCCAAGTGGGCTGCCTATTTCTATGGCCCGCTTGGCGGCGCCGGTCAGGTCTTCGGGAACCAAACTGGCGGCTGAAAAACCTTCGCGCACCTTACGTACCAGAGAGGCTATGTCGATGCCCATGGGACAAACCACCGTGCACCGACCACACAACGTGCAGGAGTCGTAAACCAATTCAGACCAATCCTCGAGGTCACTTGCCGTTAAATCGGGAGGAGCCAGTCCCAACATTCGTTTTAGGCCAGAAAAAGGCGCTTTATAACGTTGATAAACTTTTTCCAGAGGCCTCAATTTGTAAAACGGGGTGTATTTGGGATCCTCGGTCGCCTGATAGAAAAGGCACGCCTCGGAACACTGTCCGCAATGGACGCAGGCATCAAGATGGGCGGCGACCTGGGCGTCTATTTTATTGAGGAAAACTTCGGTGGCTTTTGCGGCATCGGTCATGGCGTGACTCCCCGGCGCCCAAAGCTGGCACCCATGTATCCGCGGCTAAGGGCAAAGGTGAACCCGTGCATCAGTCGGCTGAACGGATAATAAACAAGCCAGACATCTACGGAGAGCATATGCAGGGCCCGCAGAAAATCGTTACTTTCCCCAAGCGCCAGACAGCCCGTAAACATGAGGATAAAGGTCAGCCACAAACCGATAAAATCGTCCCGGTCGGACAACAGGCGGATCACCGGATCACCAATGCGGCGCGCCCACAGCAGAATAAGTCCGCAAAACGCAGCTTCAGCGGTAAGCACGAAACCCCACCGGGGCAGCGTGTCCCAGCCGAATCCGAGAATATTGTCTTGAATAAACAACACGTGCGGGGCGGCGAAAAACACCAGAACAAACAGCCCGAGGTGAAAAAGATATCCGGCGATCAGGTGAAACCCGGATTTGGTGAAAAATCCGCCGTGCGGCCACAGATGAAGAATATTGGCTTTAACCGCGCCAACCAGGGCTGAGCCCCGGGGAATGCTGCGGTCCGGTTTGCGACCAAGAAGAAAAATACTGGCCAGTCGCCAGACAACACCGATACCAAAAATAGTTGCGGCCGCATACCAGAGGGGGCCTTCCGTGAGTTCAAGAAACGTCATGCTTCAGGCCTCCTTTTCTACAAGCGAAGCGGTTTGTTCGGCCAAAACTTTCTCAGCCCATAAATCGTGGTGTTGTATGGCCCAGTTTTCGTCGACGTGCCCCGCCGTCATGCCTTCAAGCGCCCCTTCGACGCCCAGGGTGCCAAGATAAATGTGGGCCAGTCCGACCGAGATGACGATCATTGCTGCCCCGGCATGGAACAACAGGGCCAGTTGCAGATCGCTGCGTTCCCCCAGAAGCGACGGGAAATCGAGGACGATTCCGCTGACCGACAAGACGAGACCCGTCAGGGCGGCAATCCAGAACCATGCCTTTTCCCCGAAATTGTATTTCCAGGACGGTGGGTGGGCTTTTGAGAAAAGCCCACCCATCAACAACCATTTTATGTCGGCGGCTTTGAGGAAGTTGTCTTTGATGAAAATGATGATCATGGAAACGATGCCGACGATGAACAACGGTCCGAACAGGTTGTGTGCCTCCAGGGATGCGCTGGCCAACACGGCGAACGGCTTCTGCCCGATAACGGGGATTAACACCTGTTTGCCGAACAGGATGGTCAGCCCGCTTAGAGACAAAATGATGAAGGTCGCCGCCACGTACCAGTGAATTACCCGTTCCGCGTTGGAAAACCGGGACACCCAGCGCCCGGACGGGCCACCATCAATCTTGATGCACCCCATCAGCAGATGCATGGCCATCATGGCGGCCGCCGATATCGCGAGAAGCCAGCCGCCATAGGTAGACAGCGGCCCGTTGCGAATGGCACGCCATTCCTCGCCGCCGGACTGGATCGAGACCACCGTGCCGGTGCGCGGGTCGCTGATAAGGAAGGCTTCGCCCCGGCGCAACCGCCGCCACATGTCGGAGTCGTTATTAGTGCCCTGAACATTGCCAGGAACGGCGCCTTTGGTCTGGGCCTGGACCGGGTTGTCGAAAAGGGCACCCACGGTTAATCCAGCGCCTACAAAACCGGCAAAGACCAATACGAACAAAAGGAGGGATATAAGCCCTCGTGAAGAATTGGGTTTCATTAAACGCACACCCCCTCAATTTGCCTAAGAAAATAAAAAACTGTGGGTAAGACCTTATTTAAAGTGTACCACCCGTATACACCCCTAGCTTTGATCTCTGTCAATTCTCCCTTGGCTGTGTTGGGTTTTCCGCTGTTCAGCGTTGCGGCGACAGGGTCAGGTTGGCCTCGGCCCCTTCCTGGGTTAGTTGGGTGGCGCGCGGATAGGTTCTCACGCGCGGCACATATCCCTCGTTGAGCAGGCGTTGCATCCGGGTCCAGTATTCCACAGTCAGCATTTCGCCGTGGGCTTCCCGGAACAGGCGGCGCAGCCCCTTGTCGGGAAGCCGCAGGTGCTCCTCGATCTCTTCCGGCAAGAAGACGATACCGTCTTCGAAATACCAATCCGGGATACCTTCCTCGCCGTCTTCCAGATCGGTGTTGGTGCGCACCTTGACGTCGGTCAACACTTCAACCGCGTCATAATCAAACAGATAAACGAAGCGCAAGGAGGAGACACCGTAATTGCGACCGTCCAGGTCTCTGTTAAAAACGTTGGTGGCGGCGTTGTTGCGGATGCACTGGCCGAGCCGGATGACCACCAGTTCGGCCTCCTCGCGGGTACAGGTTTGCAGGTACAGGGGCACCGGCACCAGCTTGCGTTGTACGATCAGGTGGCTAAAGAAGACCTCGTCGCCGGACAGGCTGACGCTACCGGCGGCTTCGCTGAGAATTTCGTTCAACAGAACAGTTTTGAACATTTTCCGGGGCAGCCACAGGTTAGAATAAATGATGTTGTCGAGCATGCTGCCTGAGCGGTTCTTTTCGTGCACGCCGCGGTACTTATCCAACACCGATTCCCTGCCGTGAAATTTACCCCATTTGTATTGTGCGGTCGGTTTGTCGCGGATGATTTTCAGGACGTATCCCATTGTCGGCGAAGTGAACCCAATGGCGACGCTGCCGGGTGGCCCGGGTGCATGGTCCAAGGCCTCATTATTATCATCGAGCCCGGTGGTGATTTGTTCCATCACCGCCAACTTGCCGACATGGTTGTAGCCGATGGTCGAATAATGCATCCCGCGGGGGCGAACCGGCATCAACCTATACAGGTATTCCACCAGATCGTGATAGCGCATAACCGTGACGTGCTGGTTGGCCAGGGTCGATGAAAATATGTGGCGCAGGGTGGTTTCCCGCAGGATCACAGCATCAACCTCGACACCGTCTTCACGGTGCAACAGCGCCAAGGCCAACGGCCCGGTTTCGCCCGCAACCTGGTGGGATCTTCATTTCCACGGCGATGGTCATTCGGCGAAGCATGGCCGGATCAAAGCTGTGAAGGTCGTTACAGGTCCAAAAAGTAGGAACCCGGTTTTCTTCAAGTAGGCGATTGACGAAAGCCTTGAGCCCATTACCACTCTGTTGAGCCTGGTTCGAAAAGAAAAACGGTAAACTGTCCCCAACGAGAAGATCTTCCATTTCATCGAAGACCAGGACTGCGTCACGACGGTGTGCCAGCATCTGCTCGCTCAGCTTGGAATGGCATAGACGTTCGTATCGAGTGGGCTCGGTTGCTTGATTATCGTCCTCCCCGATTGCAAAAAGATCACTGCCAACGTGCTTCGAAATCACCTTGCAAAGTTCGCTCTTGCCGGTGCCCGGGGGGCCATAAAGCAGAATGTTTATGCCTTTTGCTCGTTGACGCATTGCCCCCCATAGCACATTGGCGATGAAGTCTCTTTCCATGGCGAGGTGATCGAAGTCCCCCCAGGCTAGTTTGGACAAGGGGGACTTACTGACGAGGGCCCCGGTGATGTCATCAAAGGTGCAGTTTGGAGGAAGCAGTCCTGCAAACAGACGTTCTGGAAGAGTTAATAGAAAATCGTATTGGTAATTAGATTTTTCTGAAATGAGGATCCCTGTTCGCTGCAATCGGCTAGACGGACCGATCCGTCGAAGAACCTCTCTTTGCGGAATGCTGAGAAACCGAGCGATCATCGTCTCCGTATTAATGGATTTTGATTTTTGCAGTGTTTGGCAGAGATCCTCGAGGGGGCCGTTACATTGGATCCGACAAACGATGTCGAGAATTTTCCGCTCAATATCATCGAGGTGGAAATACTCAGTAATGATGCTCAGGTTTTTATCAAAGATCGAGGGCTTCCCTCTTCGGTAAGCCTTTTGCCGCGCCCGAACGATCGTCTTCATTTCGAGCCAAATCTCGGCTGTTACCTTTGTCTTGCGACGGCGTGCCTGGCGGCGTTTTTGACCAACTTTCACAAGATCATCATAGTCGATTTCCTGAAAATCGATACCGAGCCATTGACCTTCCGATGCCATCCAGTTGGCAATTTCTGTTGCCAGTAGGGATGACCTGCCCGTTCGGTTAATAAGATTGTCCAGGTACCCACAAACGACGAACTTTTCGTATCGACCTTGCACAACTGCCTCCCCTGATATTGATGCTTAAGATACCGGACGCATATGACAAAATCGGTCGCACATGCCCATTCCGGTTCATGCGTTCGCTCCGTCTCTATTCGGTTGTGGGGGCGGTAAATTGACCGAATTAGCAGCCCGCCAAGAAAATAAGCTGGGGCGGCTTCCTGGTCATCTTCCGGAAAGCGGCAATTACCTGCAAGTCCTTAGATGAGCTAACTTAAATTCATGATCGGTGAAATTTTGTGCAATCAACCACGTTCGTTGTGGTCCTAATTTATGAAGGACATATGCAACGCGGTTGATGGTGCAGCCCCATTGGACCACGACGAGATGATGAATGGGCAGGTAAAGGCCTAATAAAGGACCTGACAAAAATTGAATTAGGTTAAGGTCAGGTAGTTATAACAATCAGCAAAAAACCGACCCCCTAATCTGGTTTTGTCACATATATTTTCGTAGGTGGCCCCATGTGACCGGCCCCACTCTTCTTTTCCCCAGTTTCTTTAATGACGCCATTTTTGATTAAAGTGTTTTTCACATATCTAGTGAAGTTTGCCTTGTCCTTATTGTCCGTCGTCATATAAATTGGAACAGGTGGCGGCCTGATCTAAGAGAGGATCTGGCT
>JABMOG010000110.1 GCA_013204265.1 Rhodospirillales bacterium | reverse complement strand
GCCGCCGCTTCGCCGCCGCGATGGGTCGATGGCAATGACGGCGATTTTTGGCTCATCACTAAAAAGCCGGAAGCGCAGGATCAACTCGTCGGTCAGGGATGATTTTCCAGCCCCCCCGGTGCCGGTGATTCCGAGAACCGGGGCGAGTGTTCCGTCCTCGGCCCTTTTAGTGGCCAGCGCGCGAATGGCCTCAAAGCGGCTTTTCGGCAGCACGCCTAGCTCCAGCGCCGTAATAAATCGTGCCAGTTCGGCATTATCAGCCTTTTTCAGCCCCTCCAGGTCAGGGCTAAGGTGTTTTCCGGAGGGTGCCGCACCGGCCAGATCCATCATCTCCTGGATCATGCCATCGAGGCCCATTTTTCGACCGTCATTGGGGGTGTAGATGCGGCATATCCCGTATTCAGTCAACTCATGGATTTCGGCCGGCGTTATGACCCCGCCGCCGCCGCCGAAAACCTTGATTTCCGGGCGACCGCGGGTAGCCAGCAGGTCAATCATGTATTTGAAGAATTCGACATGCCCGCCCTGATAGGAACTGACGGCAATACCCTGGACGTCCTCCTGGATGGCGGCGGTGACGATCTCGTCGACGGACCTGTTGTGCCCCAGGTGGATTACTTCGGCCCCGGCACCTTGCAGGATACGGCGCATGATGTTGATGGCGGCGTCGTGGCCGTCAAACAGGCTGGCGGCGGTAACGAAACGGACCGGTGGATGTACCGTTTTACCGGAGGGGCGCGGCGAAACTCGGGATTTTGTGGCTCGTTTTTGCTTTTTTTTACGGCTTGCAACAGCAACAGGTTCGTCCGGGGCAGGTTGACGGGGCACGGCTCAGACTCCTATTGGTGGCAGTTAACGACGGCAAATGTCGAGCTTGCCGAAAAACGCTTTCCGTTTACGTAAACGTAAGCTATTTTGAGTGTCAGGTCAAAGACCTTGAAACCCGGATTCCAGGCATTTACTCTCCGGGCAGAGCATTTTTGAAATAGCGCGGGCGTTTTCCCCCCTCCCCGGTTCGGCACAGGACCAAGCCCTTGAAACACACGGATAAAAAAGCGACTGGAAAATTCCCCCGCACCCGCCTGCGGCGCAACCGCATGGATGCCTGGTCGCGGGCGCTGGTGTCGGAAAACCGGTTGACTGCCTCGGACCTGATCTGGCCGGTGTTTGTCACCGAAGGCGGCACCGCCCGCGAAGCCATTCCCTCCATGCCTGGAGTCGAACGGCTCGGTATCGACGCCCTTCTTGAAACCTTAAATGAGGTCAAGGATCTTGGAATTCCCGCCATCGCCTTGTTTCCCTATACCGATGAGGCCCTGAAAACGCCGGAAGCCGAAGAAGCCTATAATCCAGACAATCTTGTCTGCCGCGCGGTGCAGGCGGTCAAAGCGGCCCACCCGGAGATCGGAATTCTGTGCGATGTGGCGCTCGATCCCTACAATTCCGACGGCCACGACGGGCTGGTTCGGGATGGCAAAATTCTCAATGACGAAAGTGTCGAGGTTTTGTGCCGCCAGTCGGTGGTTCAGGCGCGGGCCGGGTGCGACATTATCGCGCCGTCAGACATGATGGACGGGCGCGTCGCCGCCATTCGCGACGCCCTGGATGGTGAGGGATATCAGGATGTCCGCATCATGGCCTATGCGGCGAAGTACGCATCGGCTTTTTACGGCCCCTTCCGCGACGCGGTCGGCTCATCCGGTGCACTCAAGGGTGACAAGAAAACCTACCAGATGGATCCGACCAATTCCGACGAGGCTTTGCGCGAAGTGGCCTTGGATATAGAGGAAGGCGCCGACATGGTGATGGTCAAGCCGGGGTTGCCCTATCTGGATATTGTGCACCGGGTTAAGGATGCTTTCGGCATTCCGACCTTCGCCTATAACGTCAGCGGCGAATACGCCATGCTTCGGGCCGCAGCAGACCAAGGCTGGCTGGATTACGATACAGCGATGATGGAAATGCTGTTGGGCTTCAAGCGAGCCGGGGCCGACGGGGTTCTGACCTACGCTGCGCTGGATGCCGCCCGCTTGTTAAAAAACGGCTGAAACCTAAGTTATTTGTGGCCCAAATCCAGCAGGCTGTCGATATCGAGAACCACCATCAGCTGTTTGTCGAGGCGGAACACACCGTTGCAAAATTCCCGCCATTTGGCGTCCAGGGTGCCGGGATTTTTTTCGTATAATTTCGTCGACAACCCAGTAACGTCGCCGATTTCGTCGACCAGCAACGTGTAAAGATCGTGGTTCTGCTCAACGGTGACGCCCATGCTTTTACCGCCGACGTCTTTGCGTGGCGGCAGCCCCAGGCGCACCCGGACGTCGATAACGGTAACGATGCGTCCGCGTAAGTTAATCGAACCCCGGACTTCCTTGGGCGCGAGCGGGATCGGCGCTATCTGGTTCGGAGTCAGGATATCCTGAACCCTGAGCACGGGAATGCCGAACATCTGGTCGCCGATGGTAAAGGTAACGTAGTCCTCAAGATCTTCGCCTGGATGGGTGGTCAGATTCTGTTGTTCTTCGGCCACGATTTCTGTTTCCGTTTCCATTTCCATAAGGGCATCAGTCATTAGTAGTCTCTCCCGCATTCATTAACTGTCGAACGCAATCATTACAATCTCGACGATGCTAAATTTATCGTTGGATTGTTTCGTCAGTATGTCTGAAATGCGTCTACGTATGACGTTTTGTACTGAGGCCTGAGGCCAAAAACAGGTTTCAGACCACACCCCGTTCGCGCAATGCGGCAATGGCATCCGCATCAATGCCCAGAAGTTCGTGCAAAACCTCATCCGTGTGTTCGCCCAACATCGGCGGCGAATGGCGGTATTCGGAGCCGGTTTTCGACATCCGGATGGGGCTGCCAATCAAGTGTACCGGGGCGTTGCCGGTCGCAGCATGAGGCATTTCGATCTCCATGCCGCGGGCCTGTACCTGGGGGTCGGCGAACACCTGGTCGATGGTGTTGATGGGACCACAGGTGACGTTGACCTTTTCTAGGCCCTCGGTCCAGTGACGGGTTGGCTTTTGAGTAATCACGGCCTGTAGTTTTTCAACCAGTTCCTTACGGTTAAGGACCCGCTTCTCGTTGGTTTTGTAATTTTCATCGACGGCCAGTTCGGGCACACCCGCGAATTCGCAGAAACGCTGGTATTGAGCATCGTTGGCGGCGGCCAGCACCATGCTGCCGTCGGCGGTGGCGAAAACCTGATACGGCACGATATTGGGGTGCGCATTGCCGAGCCGTGGCGGGGCTTTCCCGGTCGACAGGAAATTCGACCCCATGATCGACAGCGTCGCCGCCATGGTGTCGAGCATACCGATATCAATGTGCTGGCCTTCGCCGGTTTTTTCGCGGTGCCTGAGGGCGGCGTTGATGGCGACAGATGCATACATGCCGGCCATCAGGTCGGCAATGGGAATTCCGGCTTTTTGGGGTTCTCCGTCCGGCTCACCGGTAATGCTCATGAATCCGCCCATGGCCTGAATCAGCACATCATACCCGGGCCGCTCGGCATAGGGGCCGGTATGGCCGAAACCGGTAATCGAACAGTATACCAAGCCCGGATTTTCGTCTTTCAACTGATCATAAGACAACCCGTATTTAGCCAAGCCTCCGAACTTGAAGTTTTCCACCATCACATCCGAACACGCGATCAGCCTGCGGGCCAGGTCCTGGCCTTCCGCATCGGCGATGTTGAGTGTTATCGACCGCTTGTTGCGGTTGGCGCCGCAAAAATAGGCGCTCTCGGCGGTATCGTCGCCGTTTTGGTCCTTGATGAAGGGAGGCGCGAAACGGCGCGTATCATCGCCGCTGCCGGTTTGTTCAACCTTGATGATGTCGGCACCGAGATCGCCAAGAATTTGCGTGCAGGTGGGACCGGCAAGAATCCGGGTCAGATCGAATACTCTCAAGCCATGCAAAGGACCAGTCATCGATGTTAAAAGCCTTGTCTATTATTATGAATCAGGAAAAAGCGTGTCTGAAAGCCGCCTGCCCCCTTATAAAGGAACAACGCCGAAGGCGGCAACCGTATCCTTGGAAGGCCGGTTTGCGGAAGCGGACAAAAAGATGGTTGGGGTTTTGGAATGATGCGTTTTATCCTGTATTCCTTGCTGGGATTTTTTCTGATCACGGCGTTGGCCGCTGGCGGAACATGGGGTTGGTTGCAAACCACCCTGCCCGGCGTTGCCGAAACGGTCGAGGTGCCGGTTCTCGAAACCCCGGTCGATATTCAGCGCAACAAGGACGGCATCCCTAATATTTTTGCAAAATCCGCCAACGACGCTTATTTCGCGCTTGGTTATGTTCATGCCCAGGACCGATTCTGGCAGATGGAAATGATGCGCCGTTTCGGCGCCGGGCGCCTGTCGGAAATTTTCGGGGATCGTGCGCTGGCGTCGGACAAATGGATGCGCACCTTAGGCCTATACCGCCTTGCTGAAAAAGAGGTCGCCCAACTGCCGCCGGCCACCCGTCAGGCGCTGGTAGTATACGCCGCCGGCGTTAATGCCCGGATCAAACAAAGCCAGAGTCTGCCTTGGGGTGTCCCGGCGCCGGAATTCGCTTTTTTTCGTTTTAAACCCGAACCCTGGCGGCCTGCAGATTCCCTGGTCTGGGGAAAAATCATGGCATCCTGGCTCGGGCTCAACTGGCGCGACGAACTTCTGCGCGCCCGTTTGGCCCGCAAACTTTCGCCCCAACAGGTCGGTGAATTGTGGCCGATCTATCCCGAAGATATGCCAAGGACGCTGGAAAAAGTGAGACAGAAAACCGCCGCCTTGATCGGCGACATGGACCTGCAAAAGATGACCGCCCTCGCGCCGTGGCCGAGCGGAATGCCTCGGGGGGCGTCCAATGCCTGGGTCATCGCCAACAAACACACCCTCAATCGCGGTGCCATTCTGGCCAATGATCCACACCTCGCCTTCGGTGCACCAATCCTGTGGTATCTGGCTCGTATTGAAGCACCGAACCTTACCGTCATCGGCGCCACCGTGCCCGGCGTTCCGTTTACCATTCTGGGCCATAACGGGACCATTGCCTGGGGCATGACCAGCACCCAAAGCGACCAGACGGACTTATTCGTGGAGCAGCTAGACGAAACCGGCAAAAAATACAAAACCCCTGACGGGTGGAAGGATTTTGTGACTCGCAGCGAAACTATCGCCGTCAAAGGCGGGCCTGCTGTGCACCTTAACGTGCGGGAATCCCAACACGGGCCGATTATTTCGGACATTTTGGACACAGCCGCAAATAGCGCCGGTAAAGGCGCGGTTATGGCGTTGTCGGCTACCTATCTGGAGCCCGAAAATTTGACTGCGGATACCTTTTACCAGATCAACCGGGCGAAAAACTGGGAACAGTTCGTGACTGCGCTGAAGGGTTTCCAAGCTCCGCAAAGCAATTTCCTGTTCGCCGACACCAAAGGAGACATTGGCTTCATGGCACCGGGGCTGGTGCCAATTCGCAAGGGAGGATGGGGCCTGGTTCCGAGCCCGGGCTGGGATGGCGAGACCGACTGGACCGGCTATGTGCCGTTCGATGAATTGCCGCGCGTTTTGAATCCTCCGTCCGGGCGTATCGTCAATTCCAACAACGCGATCACAGACAAGGACTACCCTTACTTTTTATCCTTCGACTGGGCTCCGGGGTATCGGGCGCGGCGAATTTTGGATTTGATTGACGCAAAGCCCCAGTCGGTTCACGCCACCGGCAAAATTCAGCAGGACACTGTGTCGGAAATGGCCAAGCAATTGTTGCCCTTGATGCGTGACATCGAGCCGGATAATGAATTCGGTCGCCGGGCGCTTGCCATACTGGAAAAATGGAATGCTCAAATGTCGCGCCAGGGACCCCAGGCACTAATCTTTACGGCCTGGCTTCTTGAATTGAACCGGGCCGTTTACGCCGACGAACTTGGTGAACTTTTTAACGACTACTTGACCCTGCGGCCGCAGTTCATTGTCTCCGTACTGACCCGGCACAAAGGGTGGTGCGATAACATCAATACGCCTGAGCCTGAAGATTGCCCTGACCGCATCCGGTTCGCGCTCAAACAAGCGCTCGACACACTCACGGCCAAGTACGGCAAGGACATGGCGCTGTGGAACTGGGGGGGCGTTCACATGGCCCGGTTTTCCCATAAGGTTTTGTCATCGGTGCCATTGCTTAACCGCATTGTCGACCTGGAAATTCCCTCCGATGGCGGTAATTACACCATCGGGCGCGGGGCGATGCACATCAACAACGCGCAAAGGCCGTTTGAAAACGTCCACGGCGCCGGTTTCCGTGCTGTTTATGACCTCGAAGACCTGCGCCGGTCACGCTTCATCATCGCCACCGGGCAATCGGGCAATCCGTACTCCAGCCATTATCGGGACTTGATGGAGGATTGGCGCAACGGTCTATACCGGCGCATGGGACAAACCCTGGCCGCCTTGAAAAATTCCAGTGAGTCCACCTTGCTGCTGACGCCGCAACCACGGGTCCGCTAACCCTGAAACAAGGACACGATTTTGGCTGTTACCATCGATGATATTAGAGGCGCCGCCCGGCAACTGGAAGGGCGGGTGGTGCGCACACCGTGCTTGGCCTCGCCCGCCCTATCTGAACTGTGCGGCGCCGATATCGTTCTGAAATTGGAAAACCTGCAGGTCACCGGATCGTTCAAGCCTCGTGGCGCATTGATCAAGCTCGATAGCCTGTCGGACGCAGAAAAAAAAGTCGGCGTGGTCGCCGCTTCGGCCGGCAATCACGCCCAGGGCGTCGCCTATCATGCGCGCAATCTGGAAATTCCGGCGACCATCTACATGCCCGAAGGAACGCCGTTCACCAAGGTCGGGCGGACCGAGGCGCTGGGCGCCAGGGTGGTGTTGTCCGGGGCAGGACTTGCCGAAGCCCGCACCGCCGCCTTGCAGCAATGCGAGGCCGAGGGTCAGGCCTTCATTCACCCCTATGACGATGAACGGGTCATCGCCGGACAAGGCACCGTGGGACTGGAATTTTTGAACGACGTTCCCGACCTCGACATGTTAGTCGTTCCCATCGGCGGTGGTGGGCTGATGGCGGGTACTGCGGTGGCGGCCAAGGCGCTAAAACCCGACATCGAAATCATCGGGGTCGAGGCGGCCTTGTATCCGTCGATGTCCCAGGCGTTGGGAATGGGCAGCCCCGCCCCAGCCACTCCGGGCCGTGGCGGCGGCATTGGTGGCCAAACCATTGCCGAGGGTATCGCCGTCAAGGTACCGGGAAAATTAACCCAACCGGTAATCGCCGAGCTGGTCTCAACCTTGGTTCTGGTTGATGAGACGGCCCTGGAAATGGCGGTGCAGACCTACCTTGAAGTTCAACGCATTGTCACCGAAGGCGCCGGGGCCGCCTCCCTGGCGGCAGTTTTGGACAACCCGGAACGGTTCAAGGCCAAGAAAGTCGGTCTGGTGGTGTCCGGCGGTAATATGGATTCCCGCCTGCTATCGTCAATCCTGATGCGCGGGCTGGTGCGCGAAGGACGTTTGGTACGGTTGCGTATCGGAATCATTGATATTCCCGGAGCTTTGTCCCGGGTTTCCGGCCTAATCGGCGAGCAAGGCGGTAACATCATCGAAATCAATCACCAGCGCCTGTTCTATGATATTCCGGTCAAACAGACGGAGGTCGATGTGGTTCTCGAAACCCTCGATGCGAAACATGTCAATCAAATCGTGGAGGCCCTTATCGAGGCCGGGTTTCCTGCCCGTCTTATGGGAGCGACGTCCCTGGGGTCTTAAAGCCGCTTTCCTGCTTACATTCGCCACAGGTGCAGTTTCGTATTCCGGGCGTCGTCAACCTCAAGGATATCGTCGGCAGGTGTGCCGGGTACCTCGAAACTGTTGGAAACCAAAAGGCTGCCCGGTTTCATTTGAAGCCGCGCCTTCTCGAACAACGCCGGCATCGGCACCGGCGACAAAAAGCAATAGACGACATCGAATTCGCCCAAGTTTTGCGACCAGAAATCGCTGAAAATAATTTCGATGTTGGCGCCTCCGGAGAGGCGACGGCGTAGCCACGCCATCAGAAATAAAGCGGGCGCCGTCTCGAAACCTGTAAAATATCCGTCCGGGCGCACCCGGGACAGAGACAGGACCGGCCCGCCCAAACCGCACCCGAGATCGGCGAAACGGAAATTTGCCTCTTTAGGCAGCAACGCCGCCAACGCCGCCTTGGTTCTGGTGTTGGTAAGATACAAGGGAACGCCGCCTCGGGCGCTGTTCCAGAACACCAATACCAACCCCACGAACACCACCAGGTAAACCCAACTTGGTACCTGCCATGTCAGCGCGGCGGCAACGCAAAAAGGAAACGCCGCTTGAATGGGCATCCACCAATTCGCCAATCCCATGCGCCTGCCCAGCAACGCCGCGATACCTCCGTGTATCACCAACAAGGTTATCAGGGGTAACGGCCACGCGGTTATTCGAGTGATAACGAAGGCCGTTCCAAATACTAAAATTCCGCCAAGAACCTGTGCAGCCAGGGCTAAAACCAAGGGCATTCGCTTATGCGCCGCCGCACGTTGCCCAGCAGACTCAGGCATCTCCAAGGCGGCCATAGGCGCTTTGAGAATACAGCAGCGGGCGGCCTGCATCCGCGTGTTCGATGTTTTCAACCCGGCCGACAAGAATAACGTGGTCGCCGCCTTCAAAAACGTTGATGCGTCGGCATTCCAGATTGGCTAGGCAATCTGGCAGAATCGGGCAATCGCTGTCCCAGGTCTGGTAGTCCTGGTCCTTGAACTTGTGTTCTTGCGGCCCGGCAAACATGCTCGACAGATCGCCCTGGTTTTCATTCAGTATGTTGACGGCAAACCATTCCCCTTCACAAAAAGCCTCCAGGCAACCCGTGTTTTTATCGAGACAGACCAACACCAAAGGCGGGTCCAGGGAAACCGACGCAAAGGCATTGACGGTGACCCCGACCGGCACACCATGGGGGCTGGTGCCAGTGACAATGGTGACGCCGGTGGCGAAGAACCCCAGGGCTTTTTTAAATTTTTCGGAATCAAAGGTCACGTTTGGTAGATCCTGTTACAGGAAAATGGGCAAAAAATTTATTTCCCAGAATCAATATGGGGTTCCAGCCGAAAGGGGAAGCGAAATTTGGTGGATGCAGACTCAAACTTCCTGCAAAGTAAATTGTTGTTCTAGTTGGATTCACGCGATAGTTTTCTGATAGGACGATCCAATAGCTGTGCCGCCTGTTGGGTAAACAAAATGAAGACTTGAGGGCTTGAATGTTATTCATCGTCGGTTTTTTAGTTGTCGTTGGGTGCGTCATTGGCGGTTATTCCATTCACGGCGACCTGACGATTTTGTGGCAACCGATCGAGTTCCTCATTATTTTCGGCGGCGCGTTTGGTGCGTTCATGATCGGCAATCCCAAACCAGTCGTGATGGGTGTTGCTAAAAATTTTTCCCGCGTGATTACGGGGCCAAGATACAACAAGGCGGCCTACGAAGAACTTTTGGGCGTTTTGTTTTCAGTATTCAAACTGGCCAAAACCAAGGGCGACCTGGCGTTGGAAACCCATGTCGAAGCGCCTAATGACAGCCCGTTATTTGGCAATTTCCCGATTTTTTTGAAGGACCATCACGCTGTTGAATTTTTGTGTGACTATCTGCGCATCCTGACGCTTGGCGCCTCGAACCCGCACGAGATAGAGGCTGTCATGGAAGCGGAACTTGACCTGCACCACCATGATGACACGGCCATTTCGGGGGCCGTCCTGGGTATGGGCGACGCCATGCCGGCGTTGGGTATCGTCGCTGCTGTTTTGGGCATTATCGTCACCATGGGCTCGATTACCGAGCCGCCGGAAATTCTCGGTGGCCTGATTGGCGCGGCCCTGGTTGGTACCTTCGCCGGTATCTTTTTGTCTTATGGGTTCATTTCACCCATGGGCAAGGCCCTTGAAAATTCTTTTGGCGCCGATGCCAACTACCTGAGTTGCATAAAAACGGCCATCATTGGTCACATGCAGGGGTACGCGCCCCAGATTTCCGTGGAATTCGCCCGAAAGTCCCTATCCGCCGATGTTCGCCCTACATTTGCCGAGGTCGAGGAAATGATCGGCAACCTGCCGACCTGATACCAAGGTCCAATGGAATCAAGGCATGGCTGACGACAAATCAAAACAAGCAATAATTATAAAAAAGGTCGTAAAGGGCGGTCACGCCTCTCATGGCGGCGCCTGGAAAATCGCCTATGCCGATTTTGTGACCGCCATGATGGCGTTTTTTTTGCTGTTGTGGCTGCTGAATTCCGTAACTCAGGAACAGCTTGAGGGGATTTCAAACTATTTCGCCCCGGTCAGCGTCGCTGGTTCCGTCAGCGGCAGCGGCGACATCCTTTCCGGCGCGACGATTACGTCCGAGGAAGGCGTTGCGAAAAGCTCAACCTCGAAAGATAGCGTCGTCGTCAACCTGCCGCCGCCCAAGGCGGGAACGGGCGGGGCTGAATCCGCCGGCGAACAAAAGTCAGAACCAACCGAAGAGGAACTGGAGGAGGAAAAACAAAAGAAGGCCGAAGAGGATCAATTCGAAGAGGCTCAGAAGGAACTGGAGTTGAAATTCCATGAAATGCCTGAATTCAAGGATTTGGAAGAAAGCCTGTTGATCGACAACACCCCTGAAGGACTACGGATTCAGCTGCTCGACAAAGACGGCTTACCGATGTTTTCCAGTGGCGGTGCCGAGATGCTTCCCCACGCCCGTCGCCTGATCCAATTGGTAGCCAAGGTCATTGGTAAGATGCCGCAACAAATTTCCATTTCAGGCCACACGGATTCACAACGGTTCATTTCCAAAACCGGTTATTCCAACTGGGAACTGTCGGCCGACCGCGCCAATGCGGCCCGCCGCGAGTTGGTTTCAAGCAAAATTCCCTACGAAAAGGTGTCCAAAGTGGTCGGCAAGGCAGCGACGGATCCATTCCTTCTGGACGATCCGGGGAATGCCCGCAACCGCCGCCTGTCTATCATCATGCTGCGCGGGACCGGCCGGAAGCAAGATGGCGAGGCTGCTAAAAAAGCAAAAATAGAAGCGAAGGCGAAAGCAAAAAAGAAAAAAGAAGAAAGCGGGCTTCCGGGGCTTCATAACATTAAAAAACGCCAAGCAGGCGAAGGTTTGAAAAGCCCCATTAAGAAGAAAAAGGAAGAGCCAAAAACGCGAACTCCCATCAAGCAGACGGCAAAACCCAAAGGTTTAGAACTTGAAATCAAGCCGGAAGAGAAAGCGCCCTCTCTTCCGGGTCTGGAAAATATCCGCAGGCGCCAGCTCAAGAAGGGGGCAGGATCAATTCCACTTATTCCCGCTGCGCCCGGTGCGGGTGCGGCTCAGCAATCCCTGCCGGGACTGGAAGGTATCGGCAAGCGCCAACTCCAGGATGGGGCGGGATCAATCCCCCTTATTCCCGCAGCGCCCGGTGGGGGCGGCGCTAAACAATCGCTGCCGGGTCTCGACGCTATCCGCAAAAACCAACTCGAAAAGTCCCAATAACGGCTCTGTGCCATGCGCTTAGGGGAACTGGTTCAAAAAAACATTCGGCCTTGGCGGAGGCTTGAGGTAAAATACCTGCGGTTTTAAAAATCCGGATAGTCTGCAGATCATGAAGCATAGCCCCATTCACGACACCCGGTTTTTCTTTTCGACCGCGCCTCTTCCCTGCCCGTACCTTTCCAACCGCTTAGAGCGCCGTGTCGTCACTGAACTTTTGGGCCGCGACGCCATTGCCCTGCACGATGGTTTGTCGGCGGCTGGGTTCCGGCGCAGCCACAATATCGCCTATGCCCCCGCCTGCCCGGATTGTCAGGCCTGTCAGGCGGTGCGGACTCTTGCCCCGGACTTTAAAAGGTCGCGTTCGCAACACCGCATCTGGAAACGCAACAATGACCTGAATGTGACAGAAGTTTCGCCGCACGCGACGTTGGAGCAGTTTGAACTGTTTGTTTACTATCAGGAATCCCGGCACAGTGGCGGCGATATGTCGAAGATGGATTACCGCGACTATAGGTCACTGGTTGAAGATACGCCCGTCGAAACGAAGCTGGTGGAATTCCGTCTGATGGACCAGAGCCTGGTGGCTGTTTGCCTCATCGACCGGGTCGATACTGGCCTGTCGGCGGTCTATAGCTTTTTCCAGCCATCACTGAGCCAACGAAGTTTGGGCAGCTATATGATTTTGTGGCTGATCGAACAGGCCCGCGCCCAAGGGTTGCAACACGTCTACCTGGGGTTCTGGATCGACGGGTGTGCAAAAATGTCCTACAAGGCGAAGTTCCAGCCTCTGGAAATCTGGACCGTTGATGAGTGGCTGCTTTTTTCGTCTTCTGAAGACGAAGCCACCTGATCCGCTTAATACTTGGGCTGTCATCCGTTTTTCTTATATTTATCAAATTTTTGTCCGGGAACTTTAAACTATGAAACGGCGTCGTTTTCTGACCCGCACGGCCCAGGGAGTGGCGGCAGGGGCCGTCGCCGGTGCCGCCCTGTCGGCGCCTGCCATCGCCCAAGGTTTGCGCCGACTGAAAATGGTAACCACTTGGCCGCGTGATTTTCCCGGTCTCGGCACCGGCGCCCAGCGGCTGGCCGACAACATCACAGCCATGAGCCAGGGGCGTCTCGACGTCAAGGTTTATGCCGCCGGAGAACTGGTCCCGGCTTCGGAAACCTTTGATGCGGTTTCCGGTGGGGCGGCGGATATTTACCACGCCATAGAATATTATTTTCAACATCGCTCGCGGGCATTGATTTTTTTCGCCTCCGTTCCCTTCGGCATGACGGCGGGCGAAATGGCTGCGTGGGTTTATCACGGTGGCGGCCAGGAACTTTGGGATGAGGCTTCTGCTGCCTTCAATATCAAACCGTTTCAGGTCGGCAACACGGGTGCCCAGATGGGCGGCTGGTACAACCGGGAAATCAATACCATCGAAGATTTCAAGGGATTAAAAATTCGCATTCCAGGATTAGGCGGCGAGGTCCTGGCGCGCCTCGGCGCTATTCCGGTGACCCTGTCGGGCGGTGAGATATTTTCAGCCCTGCAATCTGGCAAACTCGATGCCACCGAATGGGCTGGCCCCTGGGGCGACCTCGAACTGGGTTTCTACAAGGTTGCCAAGCATTACTATTACCCCGGCTTTTATGAGCCGGGCACGGCGCTGTCGTCCGGCGTCAATCGAAAACTGTGGGACCGTCTTGATGATGACCTGAAAATCATTGTTTCCCAGGCGATGGCGGCGGAAAATGCTGTTTCCAGGGCTGAGTTTCAGGCCCGCAATGCCGATGCACTGTTCACCCTCCGGCAGGTGCACAAGGTCGATATGCGCCGCTTTGACGACGGCACCATGAAAGCCATCGGTGCGGCTTCCGGTGAAGTGGTGGCGGCGCTCGGAACCGATGGCGACGCCCTCACCCGGCGGGTCTTTGACGATTTTAAGAAATTCCGCGGCAAGGCGCTGTCCTGGTCGCACCTCGGCGAACAGTCCTTCTGGAACGCCAGAATTTTGCCGTTCAAGTATTAGAAACCCGCTCGGGCCATCCACCTCAGTTGAATTTATTGGCCCTGGAAAAGCCCTTGGGTACGACCATCCCGGTTTGCGAGCGTTTGCCTACCCAGCGCTTGATGTCGGGTTCCGTGCGCACGCCCTGTTGGCCGGAACGCCAGCTTAAGCCCTCACGGACATTGAGCGTCGTTATGTCGGCCAACCCACCCTTGGCGTACCGTTGCAGGATCACGCCGCGCCCCCGGGTCATCACCGGCAATTCGTCGAGCGGGAAAATCAGCAGCTTGCGATTGGCGCCCAATACCGCCAGATGGCCGTGGCTGGGATCGATGATGATGGCGGTCAGGGCTTCCTCGGCGTTGCCCAGGTTGAGGACCTGCCGACCGTTGCGGGTCTGGGCGATCAGGTGTTCTTCTTCGACGATAAACCCGCGCCCGGATTCCGACGCAACCACCAGCCGCCGTCCTGCCTCTTTGGTCGCCTTGGCGCCGGGCTCGGTGGGCTTATGGATGAACATGGCGGCTACGTCGTGGCCTTCGGTCAGGTCGATCATCAGGCGCAAGGGTTCGCCGTGGCCGCGGCCTCCGGGCAGCTTGTCGCAGCCGAGCGTGTAGAACCGCCCATTAGTGGCGAACACCAACAGTTTGTCCGTGGTCTCTGCGTGCAACAGGAAGCGCCCACGGTCACCTTCCTTGTATTTCAGGTCCGAAGTCTCGGTGACGTGGCCTTTTTGTGTCCTGATCCAGCCTTTTTCCGAAGCCAGTACGGTGATCGGTTCGCGTTCGATCATGGCATCCAGCGGCACCACCACCGCCGTCGGCGGCTTTCCGATTTCGGTGCGCCGCCGGCCCAGCAGAGTTTTCGAACCGAAGGTTGTTTTGATATCGGCGATTTCCTCACCGATCACCTTCCAGCGCCGCTTAGGATCGCGCAACAAGGCGCGCAGGTCTTTGCCTTCCTTCGTCAGCGCAGCGTGTTCGGTTTTTATGGCCATCTCTTCCAGCTTACGCAATTGCCTGAGGCGCATGTTCAGGATCGCTTCGGCCTGGCCCTCGGTCAGTGTGAAAGCTGTCATCAGCTTTTGTTTTGGCTCGTCTTCGTTGCGGATAATTTTGATAATTTTATCGAGGTTCAGAAAGGCAATCAGGAAGCCTTCGAGCATTTCCAGCCGGTGTTCGATTTTGCCCAGCCGGTATTTGGTGCAGCGGACCAGAACTTCGTGGCGGTGATCGAGAAAGGCTTGCAGGACCTGGCGCAGGTTCATCACGCCAGGCGTGGTGTTGGCGTCGAGCACATTCATGTTCAGCGGAAACCGGGTTTCCAGTTCGGTCAGGCGGAACAGTTGTTCCATCAGCATGCCAGCGTCGATGGTGCGGCTTTTCGGTTCCAGCACAATGCGGATGTCTTCGCTCGATTCGTCACGCACGTCAGCCAGAATGGGAAGCTTTTTGGAAATCACCAGTTCGGCGATTTTTTCAATCAGCCGGGATTTTTGAATCTGGTAAGGAATTTCGCTAATGACGATCTGGTATTGGCCGTGCGGCAGATTTTCCTTGGCCCACTTCGCGCGTAGCCGAAACCCGCCGCGCCCGGTGCGGTAGGCCTCGACGATATTGTCGTGGGGTTCAATCAGGACGCCGCCGGTGGGAAAGTCCGGTCCCGGAACCAACTCCACCAACTTATCAAAGGTGACCTTGGGAAATTTTATCAGATGGACCAGCGCGTTGCACAACTCGACGATATTGTGCGGCGGGATAGATGTCGCCATGCCGACGGCAATACCTGCCGAGCCGTTGGCCAGAAGATTGGGAAATCGGGCCGGCAGGACGACGGGCTCGGAGTCCTCGCCGTCGTAGGTATCACGGAAGTCGACGGCGTCTTCGTCAATACCGTCGAGCAGGGTCCAGGCAACCTGGGTCAGGCGGGCTTCAGTGTAACGCATGGCGGCGGCGTTATCGCCATCGATGTTGCCGAAGTTTCCTTGCCCGTCGACCAACGTATAGCGCTGGGCGAATTCCTGGGCGAGGCGCACCAGGGTGTCATAGACGGCGGCGTCCCCGTGCGGATGATATTTACCGATGACGTCGCCAACGACGCGGGCACATTTCTTGAACCCCGCGTCCGGGTCCATTTTCAATTTGCGCATGGCGTACAGCAGTCGGCGGTGGACGGGTTTCAGTCCGTCGCGAACGTCCGGCAGGGAACGCGAAACAATTGTCGAGAGCGCATAGGACAGATAGCGTTCGCTCAATGCGTCGGCTAATCGGATGTCGCGGATTTCTCCGGTCGGGTCGGCTTTGGCCATGGTGCGGTAAAGTCCTGAAAGTGATAACAGCGATATAACACAAAATATAGTATCTCATAGGTGAAAATCGTCAATCGGTGGGAATCAGGTGAATAATCCCGTAACCGTAGAATTTTCCTTATTTGTAAGCTGCGAAGGGGCTTGGAAAACAAACATCTGGGACGCAGAGTTTTGCCTGGAGCAAACCCAGGAGAGCTCGAAAATTGGGTGTTTTATTTTCGAAATTTGTATACTCTATTAGGCTAACCTTCCGTGGCGGTTGCTGTCAGCTGGGGGGTCGTTTAAGTCGAGATAGGAAGAGTTAAGGTAATGCCTACAGGAACTGTTAAGTGGTTTAACCGCGCCAAGGGTTACGGCTTCATCGAACCGGAAGACGGTGAGAAAGATGCCTTCGTCCATATTTCCGCGGTTCAAAACGCCGGGATGGAAACCCTCGACGAAGGTCAAAAGGTTCAGTACGAACTGGTCGAAGGCGCCAACGGCAAAACATCCGCTGAGAACATCGTTGATCTGGGCCAGGGCGAGGCTCCCGCCGAAGCCTCCGCTGGTGACGCCGAAGCCCCCGCTGGTGACGCCGACGCCGAAGAATAAGCGCCCGGCTGCCTCTTCTTCACGTATTGCCCGCCGGTTTTGGCCGGAGCCTTTCCGCGAGCCTGTGGCGCGCCGATGGCATCCCCTTGGCAGTGTGTTGGAAGATGTGTTTATCCAGGAAATAGCCGGTTAGCTTGAGCCCCGCCAAAATGTCTTGCGGGGTGCCTCCACCTCCGGGGCGCAACAAAAATTCCGGCAGTGTCAGCATTTTGGTTTTATAAGGCTCACCGGCGGCCAGTGAAACCGCACGGCCTGATTTGGGCGACACGTACGCCAGCTGGTCATTGCTTCCGGTTGCCGCACACGTGCTCAAATCGAGCGCGAACCCAACTTCGCCCAGCACACCCAATTCCCATTTCACATAGGCCGACGGCCAGTGGTCATGCCCGTCGTCATTCTCAATGACCTGCATTAATGCCAACAGCCCGTCGAATACGGGGGGGTGGGATTCGCGCTCGGCCAGCGAGCCTTCGGCAACCGCGCAGGCCGCACTGAGCCCTGCCAATTTAACAGCATCACGCATGACCTTGGCGGCGAAGGCTTCGGTCAATTCGCAGTTGAATGCCCCCAGGTGTTCCGACAGGCGTGCTTGCCAGCGGGCCTCGACCCGGTTTCCGGGTTGCAGGATGCCGCGCGCCCGTTTGCCATTACCCCCGCGAACAAGCCCCATGTGCCGGCCATGTTCGCGGGTCAGCAGGGAAACAATGACCGATGATTCGCCGTGCTTCCTTGCCGATAAAACGATGCCGTCGTCTGTCCAGTCCATGGGGAGAGTCTAGCGGTATGGCGCGCTCAGAACAAAGCCGCTGGCAATGGGCGGCAACCGGCCATATAAGATTACGCCATGACTTTAACAAATTCCCGATCAAGACCCGATTTACTGGGCGTGCTGGGCGGCATGGGGCCGTTGGCGACGGCGGACTTTCTGACCAAGCTGATTTCGCGCACGCCCGCCCGGGTTGACACAGAACATATCCCTCTCGTGGTCTCGTCCGAGCCGAATATCCCTGTGCGGGCATTGGGGTTGGCGAACGATGACCCTTCCTCGCCGCTGGCGGCGATGCTGGACCGCCGGGACTTTCTCGTTTCAGCCGGGGCGCAGGCTATCGCTATGCCGTGCAATACGGCCCATTACTGGTATGCGGAACTGAGCGCCGGGCTGGACATTCCTTTTATACATATTGTCGACGCGGTGATCGCGGAGCTTGAGGCGGCGGGTCTTTCCGGTGCGACCATCGGCCTGATGGGAACCCGGGCGACGGTTGAAGGGCGCCTCTACGAAGATCCGATTCTGGAACGGGGGTTCGGCTGCCTTGTCGCCGATGCGGACCTGACCGCGTCGCACGTCGTTCCGGGCATTGCCCTGGTAAAGGAAAACCGGATTCCAGAGGCCAAGGAAATGATGCGCCACGCGGTCGAGCGCCTGCTCGACAATGGGGCCGAAAAAGTCGTGTTGGGATGCACCGAGCTGCCGGTCGGCCTGGACATGAATGACCCTTGGGTCGCGGAACGATGCATCGACCCGACGGCGGCCCTGGCCAGCGCGTGTGTCGATTGGGCGATGGCGGTGCGCCAACGGGGCGGGTGAATTTACGAATCTAAATCATCGGTAAAGTTTTGGCGTCAATGGTTTAAGTTGGAACGCTATTGGGCTCATCCTGGCGGGCAGAAAATAGCGCCTTGAGGTTTCCTGCATCGTCAATTTTCCGGACGCGTAGGGACTGCTTTCGACCGCGCACTTCAACCTCGGCAAGCTCGAAGCCGCTCAAGTCTATATCCACGGAATCCTCAACGGCAGAACTGACCAGCAATTGCACCCCAAGGTCCTTTGTTAGAGCCTCCAGCCGCGATGTCGTATTCACCATGTCACCGATTGCGGTGATTTGGCTGGCCGCTCCATGGCCCATGGTGCCAACAATGGCCATACCCCGGTGAATGCCGATGCCGAGGCGCAAAGGTTTCTCAAGATCGTTCTTCAATCTATCGTTCATCTGTTGCAGGCGAAAAGACATCTGTTGTGCGGCCATAAGCGCTTGTTCAGCACCATTCTCCTGGCCATCTTCAATGCCAAATAACGCCATGATGCCATCCCCGATGAATTTGTCGATGCGCCCGCCAGCACCTTCGATGGCAGTCCCCATGGACTGGAAATACTGGTTCAACAGAAACACCACATCAAATGGCAGTTTACTCTCAGACAGTTTGGTAAATCCGCGAAGATCGACAAACATAACCGTGAGTTCCATCTCCTGACCGTGCATGAACTGGCTCGGCGACAAGGCATCCCTTGCCGAGATATCCGGCGGCAACAGAGGTTCGCAGGTGATATTACCTTTAGGCCGGATCTGACAGGCAAGGCGCACATTGGGCGGTAATTTGAGCTTATCCAACACACTTTTTTCGATTGCATCCGGGGGGGCAAGGCTGCCCGGTGGGCTTTCAAGAATAAGCACCCTGCAAGTTGAACAACGCCCTCGGCCACCGCATACAGAGGCATGTGGAATCCCGCCGGCCCGGCTGGTTTCCAAAAGTGTCGCTCCGTCTGGCACCAAAACCCGCCGACCACTGGGATACGTAGCCCGAATTCCCTCCTTACGGGCGGCGCGGAAAATCCGGGCCCGGCGCGCCAAAAAGATAATACAAACAAGCGCGGTGTAACCGACTATCCACTGATTACGCAGGGCCACGGTTTGTTGATCAAAATCCGGACCGGGGTATTTGATATCCTTGAGCATCTGGATCAACCACAACGGATCTTTAATTTTTTCCAGAACCTCGAATCCGCCTGAGACATACCCCATTGTCGCCATCACCGGAATGACTAGGGCAATTCCGTATATATGTGGCTGCCAAACCGGGTACCAAAATTTCACCTTCAGCCAATGATGAATTCCAAAAGTGGCATGGGTCCAGGCAACGACCAGTAAAATAAACTGCAGCCACCCTTTGCCGGGCGCGAAATACCAGAAAACCGCCAGCACATATTCATAATTTGGTTGCAAACCAGTTCTTAAAATACCGCCGCCTGTAGCCAACGCATGTTCGATTAACAGCAGTGGAATGGACAAGCCCAAGACAAGTTGGGTCCATTGCCAAACGGGCATGCGCAGACTGCGCCTCAAATAGGTTGTCTCCAGGGCCAGGGTTATGTGGGTCAGTGCTGCCGTGGCCAGAATGATCGTGCCTACCGGATTGGTCCAGAGATCGACAAAGACAATTCGAGCCGTGTTCGCGGCTTCAATGGAAATTACGGCAAAGGCGTGGTTAAGCAGGTGGCTGATGACATAAGTAAACATCGTCAGGCCCGCCGTCAGATGTAGCCCGCGTCGGCTAATCCTCATTTGTCTCTATATTCGCCTATATTGCCCCGGCTTTATTCGCCCTCAATAATTGCCAACCACCCCGGTGGCCACTGCTTTTTCAAGATCATCGAGATCTCTACAGCCATCCTTGCACGCTTCTACTAAACGTTTGAGCAAAGCTTTTGCCTTTTCCGGTCGGCCGGTTTGCAAGAACAATTGTCCCATATAGTTCAGCGCCCCGGTATGATTGGGGTTAATGGTTAGCGCCGCGTCGTAGTATTTTTCTGACTCGTCAAAATTACCCAAGCGCCGGTGGACATACCCTAACAAGTTGAAAGCGCTGGCGTGGTTAGGATACTGACGTAATGTTGCATTTAAATAGTAAATGGCTTTTTCAAAATCGCCTTTTTTGACGATCTCTTCAGCATGTAAATATTCCGGCACCACAATCATTTCGCCAGTAGGCGTCATGGCGGCATTGGCCTGGTGACCGGAAACCGGCACCATTAATACCGGGATTAAAAGAAAGGAGATTTTTAGAAGTCTGGTGATCATGGTCTCTAAGCCTTTATTTACAGTTGTTATTTGCGTGACCATTGGTTGAGTTTTAATAATCTTAGCGAATATCATCTGTCAGGCTTTTGAGGAACTCAATTATGTTCAATTTTTCTTGATCAGTTAGTTTAAATCTCCGAATTAATGGCGATAAAGACGGGCGTGAGATGAACCCTGCCTGATAATGGTCCATCACTTCCTCCAGGCTGCTAATGGAGCCGTTATGCATATATGGAGGGCGGATAGCCACATTCCTGAGGGACGGCGTTTTAAACGCATACTGGGAAAGAATGGCATCAGGTTTGAGTTTTCCGCGTCCTTTATCGTCAGTTTTGAGACCAATGTCGTGAAACTGTTGGTCGGTGAACCGCCACCCCGTATGACATTGTGAGCAACCGGCATCGCCCGAAAATACGTTAAAGCCCGATTGTGCGGCTTCACTCATCGCTGTTGTGTCTCCTTTGATCCAGCGATCAAAGGGAGAGATTGCGGAGCGCAGCGTCCGCACATATGTCGCAAGACTTTGCGTTATTCCATCAAGGGTAATTCGCCGGGCGCCAAATGCCGCTTCAAACAAATCCGGATAACCTGTCTCGGCTTCGAGTTCAGAAGTTAATAAATCGATGTCCTGGTTCATTTCTTCGGCATGGGTGATCGGTCCAAGAACAAATCCTTCCAGGGTTTCGACCCGTCCGTCACGAGCAAACAAGATGTTCCATGCGACGTCTTGCAATGACGGCGTGCGTCGCGGTCGCGGCACACCGGTTTCCCCCAGACTGAAGCGTCGGGGGTCCGTCCAGGAATAGTCCGGCTGGTGACAAGATGCCCAAGACATGGAATTACCACCAGACAGACGGCGTTCAAAAAACAACCTCTGCCCCAGTTTGATTTTTGCTTCCGAGAGCGGATTGAACGCAAGCGATGGCACGACAGTGGGTTTCACGAAAGAAGTCTTGTCGTCCGCCGATGATACTGCGCTCAAACAAAGTATGGCGGCGCTTAGAAAAATCGCCGCCGAGCTTTTTAGGGAAATTCTGAACACGTTCATGACAAACCGAAGATGGCACAATCCCCCCACCCTGCCCAGCCGGAGGGGCTCCTGGTGAAAGAAGTCTGGCACAAAATGCTTCCTCCTGGATTGAGACTCTTGGCGTCAGGCGTCGAAGTTGAGGCCTAAGTCGCGGTAGCGTTCCGGGTCGTCGCCCCACTTTTCGCGCACCTTGACGAACAGGAACAGGTGCACCCGGCGCTCGAAAATTTCCTCCAGTTCCTCGCGCGCGGCTTGACCCAGGGCTTTGATGCGCTTGCCCCCCTTACCCAGAACAATGGCTTTTTGGGTCGGACGTTCGACGTAGATCACTTGTTCGATGCGCACGGAACCATCTTTGATTTCTTTCCAACCTTCGGTTTCCACCGCCGCCGCGTAAGGCAGTTCGTGATGCAATTGCAGGTACAGTTTTTCCCGCGTGATCTCGGCCGCCGTCAGCCTGCCCGGCATATCGGAAATCTGGTCTTCGGGAAACAGCCACGGTCCCTTGGGAACGTGTGCGGTGAGATGCGCCATAAGATCGGCGACGCCGCTACCCATTTCAGCCGAAATCATGAAGATGTCGGAAAATACGCCCGTTGCGTCCATTTCGGTCGCCATTTTCAGCAGTTTTGGTTTAGGCACCAGATCGACCTTGTTTATCGCCAGCGTCACCTTGCGTTCGGTTTGATGCAGCCGTTTGACGATATCGCGGGTATCGCCGTCGAATCCTCGGCTTGCGTCTACTAGTAGAAGTATGTCGTCAGCATCCCCGGCCCCGCCCCAGGCGGCGGCGACCATGGCCCGGTCGAGTCGGCGTTTCGGTTTAAAAATACCGGGGGTGTCGATGAAAATGATCTGGGCTTCGCCTTCGATGCAGATACCGAGTACCCTGGACCGGGTCGTTTGCACCTTGGGCGAGACTATCGACACTTTGGTCCCGACCAGCCGGTTTAGCAGCGTCGACTTGCCGACATTGGGCGCGCCGACGATGGCGACGAAACCGGCGCGGGAATTTGCAGGCATATTCATGGTTACCTCTTTATCCGGTCCATTAGGTTTTCGGCGGCGGCCTGTTCGGCGATCTGTTTCGAAGGGCCTTGGCCTGTCGCCGGCCTCATTTCGTGAACCGAGGCTTCGACCGTGAAGTGCGGAGCATGGGCCGGGCCGTCCGAATCGGTCACCCGATACACCGGCAGTGACAAACCCTTTGCCTGCGCCCATTCCTGCAACATTGTTTTGGCGTCTTTGGGTGGGGACAGGTCTTCGGACATTAGGGGACGCCAGTGTTGATGGACGAATTTTTCACCGGCCTCAAAGCCGCCATCCAGGTACAGCGCCGCGATGACCGCTTCGCAGCAATCTGCGAGTATGCTGGGATTGTCTCGCCCGCCGATGTCTTCATCCCCACGGGCCAAGCGGATATGCGGGGCCAGGTCGATATCGGCGGCGACCCGGGCCAGGGATTCGGCGCGGGCGAGAGCTGAGAAGCGGTAGGCGATTTTACCTTCCGCTTCGCCGGGAAAGGAATCCAGCAGCATTTCGGCGAGGGCCAGCCCAAGAACCCGGTCGCCCAGAAATTCCAGCCGTTCGTTGGATTCCCCGCGCTTGCGGGTGGCGCTCGAATGGGTCAAAGCCTGGAGGAGAAGATCGGGATTGTTGAAATGGTGGCCGAGTTTTTCCTGCAAACCACCAAAGTCTGGCATGGCTATTTCTGTATCGGTTTTATGGCCTTCCCGGCTCATTCTATACCCTGAAAAAAGCGTTCAAACCTGAGTGATTCGGCCCATTCCCAAAATTTCCAGACGTCCCCGTCGACGGAGAAAAACAGGAATTCCGCCCGCCCGACCAGATTTACCTTGGGAATAAAGCCGATAACGCGGCTATCCGAAGAATTGTCTCTGTTATCGCCCATGGCGAAGTAGTGGTCTTCGGGGACTGTGTAGACGGACGTGTTGTCGAAAAAGGTGTTGTCCGTCACTTCCAGGACGTAATGCTTTTTACCGCCCGGCAAAATTTCCAGGTATTGCGGCGTGCGGGAGAAATTTTTGCTGTCCGTGCGTTCGATGAAATCTTCGGCCCGTTCGCGTTTGACTGCCTTGTCGTTGATATACAGGACGCTGTTCTTCAACTGCACGGTGTCGCCGGGCAGGCCGATAATGCGCTTAATGTAATCGGTTTTGTTGTCGGTCGGCAGTTTGAACACCATGACGTCGCCACGTTTGGGCTCTTCAAAGAAAATGCGTCCCGGAATCAGAGGCAGACTGAACGGCAGGGAATGGCGGCTGTATCCATAAGAAGCCTTGGACACGAACAGATAATCGCCGATCAACAGCGTCGGGATCATCGAGCCCGATGGAATGTTAAAAGGTTCGTAGGCAACCGTGCGCACGCCTAAGGCTATGAAAATTGCCAGGATTACAGTGGTCAGAGTTTCCCTGAAGCCGCCTGTTTCTTTTTTGGGCATCGATTCTTCTTCAGAAATTGAATCTGCTTTTTCTGCCATTAATTCCGCCGTATTAAAATGAATGTGATGTGGGTCTCACCTCTTCGCGGGCAGATAAGGCCCCTACGCAGGTCGACTGTCAAGAAACAATAGCCTCCGCCTAATTCTGCGGTTCGGCGGAGATAATAACCACCGCCTGGGCCATCGGGTATTCATCAGTTTGCGAAATGTCGATGCGGGCCGACATGCCGTCGGGCACCAGGCTGTCCAGTCGCGCCTTGGCACCGCCGCTCAGAACCATGTAAGGCTGCCCCGACGGATGATTGGCAACGACCAGGTCTCGCCAGAACACGCCTTGGCGGAATCCTGTACCAAGCGCCTTGGCGCAGGCCTCCTTGGCGGCAAAGCTTTGGGCATAGGATGCCGCCGGGTTAGGCCTGCGGTTGGCTTTCGTTTGCTCGGTTTCGTCATACAGACGCTCAACAAAGCGCTGCCCGAAACGTTCAAGGGTACGTTCGATCCTGCGAATATCGCAAAGGTCCGTGCCGACGCCGATAATCATCCGACACGCACCGTCAGGCCGACCGTTCCGCGCGGGCCTGGTCCATCAACGACCGCATGCGTTTGATGGCACTATCCAGGCCGCTGAAGATTGCTTCACCGATCAGGAAATGTCCGATATTGAGTTCCCGCACATTTGCCAAGGCGGCAACCCGTCCGACCGTCTCAAAAGTCAATCCATGCCCGGCATGGCATTCCAGGCCCAGTTCTCCGGCCGCGATGGCGGCGTCGGCGATGCGCTGGAACTGTCGGTCCTGCTCAAGGCCGATGGCGTCGCAATAGGCCCCGGTGTGAAGCTCAACCACCGGCGCGCCCAAACTTACGGCGGCTTCCAGTTGCCTGCGCTCAGGTTCAATAAACAGCGACACCCGAATTCCGGCATCATTTAACGCCGAAACGTATGGCGCCAGATGTTGGAGCCCGCCGGCGGCGTTGAGACCGCCTTCGGTGGTTCTCTCCTCGCGCTTTTCCGGCACGATACAGGCCGCGTGCGGTTTATGGCGAAGGGCGATGTCGAGCATTTCCGAGGTCGCCGCCATTTCCAGGTTCAACGGCACCTGTAACTGGGTCATCAGACGTGCGATATCGTCGTCGGAAATATGCCGGCGGTCTTCGCGCAGATGCGCCGTAATGCCATCAGCCCCGGCGCGCTCGGCCGTAGTCGCCGCCTGGACTGGGTCCGGGTGGCCACCGCCGCGCGCGTTGCGGATTGTCGCGACGTGATCGATGTTGACTCCAAGCCTTAATTTTCCGGTCATTGCAGTGGTTCCTGGCCTCCAGTATTGCCGGCCATTTTAAGCGCTCGCCGATCCTGATAGCGCCCTACAACATACTTCAACGGTAGATAAAACACCCCCCATATCACCATTCCAGTGGGAACGCTGCTGGCCAGCATGGGCCAGAAGATGGGTGCCACGGTATCCATCAGGTAGGCCATGTCCAGATTGAGGACGGCCTCTATCATACGGCCGAAGATTTCGCTGAACTGGGGGGCCTTGGCTCCACTCAACGCTTCGCCGGCCGTCATCCAGGTGCCGGTCTGGTACAGCCACGTCCAAATAAAGGGAAAAGTCCACGGATTTCCAACCGCCGTGCCAATGGCCGATGCCAGAATATTGGCGCGAATGATCCATGCCAATATCGCCGACAGGATGAAATGCAGCCCGACGAACGGTGTAAACGAGATCGCCGCGCCACAGGCAAAGCCGCCGGCGATGGAATAGGCGGACCCCGGAAGCCGTGCCAATCGGTGCAGGGAATACGCGCCAGCGCGGCGCCAGCCGATAGAGGGCCAGAAAAAATTGAAGACCTTACGGGTCACGGACAATGGGTTTCGGCGTTTGAACATGCTTTATGGTTCAGCCTCTCGCACGTTCCACCGAATTAATCGCCGGATCGGCACGCAGCGCCGCCATCACACCTGTCAGATGTTTAACGTCGCGGACCTCGATATCGATCAGCATCTCAAAAAACTGAGGCGAGCGATTGGTGATTTTGAGATTGGAAATGTTACCTTCGTTGTTGGCAATTACCGACGACAGATCGCCAAGGCTGCCCGGCACGTTGAGCACCGTCAAATGGATGCGCCCGACATGCGCGGTGTTGTCCTCATTGCCCACGTTCCAGGACACGTCGAGCCAGCGTTCTGACGCATCAACGAATTCACCCAGCGTTTCGCAGTCGATGGTGTGGATCGTCACCCCTTTGCCGGTGGTGACAATGCCGACGATACGGTCCCCTGGTAAGGGGTGGCAGCAATCGGCAAAATGCATGGCCATGCCGGGAATTAAGCCCTTGATAGAGACCCCGGTCTGATCTGAGCCGCTGCCTTGCTCCTTCCCCAGTCGGGTGCGGGCTTTGCCAAGTGCGACGACTTTCGAGTCTTTTTTCCTTTTGCGGGTTCCCGGGTAAACCGCTTCGACGACATCGCGGCCCGTATGGTGGCCGGCACCGACCTCGGCGCACAGGTCTTCGGCGGTTTGATAGTGAAAGACCGCTAATACGTCACCCAGCGCCATGTCGGAATATTCATGGCCCTCTTCCTGGAAAGCGCGTTCCAGGATGGCGCGGCCCAATTTGGTGTATTCGTCGCGTTCCAGCAGGCGGACGTAGCGCCGCACCCGCGCCCGCGCCTTGCCGGTGACGGCGAAGTTTTCCCAGGTCGGAGATGGGGTTTGCGCCTTCGACGTGATGATTTCCACTTGGTCACCGTTTCTGAGTTCGCTTCTGAGTGGCATCATGCGCCCGTTGATTTTGGCGCCGACGCAGCGGTCGCCGACCTCGGAATGCACCGCATAGGCAAAATCCACTGGTGTGGCACCCCTGGGAAGATTGATCAGATCGCCGCGCGGCGTGAAGCAAAACACCTGGTCTTTGAACATTTCCAGTTTGGTATGCTCAAGAAATTCCTCGGGCTCTTCGGCATGCTCTAAAATGTCGAGAAGTTCACGCAGCCAGCGGTATTGCGGGGCCGTCTTGGACACACCGTTCTGTTTGTAGTTCCAGTGCGCGGCAACGCCGTGTTCGGCGACATCGTGCATGTCGGCGGTGCGAATTTGCAGTTCGATGCGCTGGCGTTCCGGTCCGAAAACGCCGGTGTGCAGCGACTGGTAGCCGTTGGGTTTTGGTGTTGAGAGGTAATCCTTGAAACGCCCCGGAACCACAGGATAGGCGCCGTGCGCGATGCCGAGCGCGCGGTAACAGTCTTCAACGCTATCGACAATAACCCGAAACGCCATGATGTCGGACAACTGTTCGAAGCCTAAGTCCTTTTCCTGCATTTTCTCCCAAACGGAAAACGGCGTTTTTTCGCGCCCCCGGATGCTCGCCTGGATTCCGTTGTCGGACAGTGTCTTTTCCAATTCGGCGATAATGCGCGGCACCAGATCGCCGCCCTTCTCGCGCAGAAAGTCGAGCCGATTGAGAATGGATTTCCGGGCGTCCGGGTTGAGTTCCCCGAAGGCCAGGTCTTCCAGCTCGTTTTTCATTCCCTGCATGCCGATCCGCTCAGCCAGGGGCGCATAGATGTCCATGGTTTCGACGGCGATGCGGCGGCGTTTTTCCGGCTTTTCGATGAAATGCAAGGTGCGCATGTTGTGCAGGCGGTCGGCCAACTTGACCAACAAGACCCGGATATCCTCGGACATGGCGAGAATGAACTTGCGGAAGTTTTCGGCCTGCTTCGCCTGATCGGACTGAAATTCGATCCGCGTCAGCTTGGTCACCCCGTCGACCAGTTGGGCTACACCCTTGCCGAAAAGACGGGTGATATCTTCGAGGGTGGTTTCCGTGTCTTCAATGGTATCGTGCAAAAGCGCCGTGATTATCGAAGCTACATCGACCTTGTATTCGGTCAGGATGCCGGCGACTTCCAAAGGATGGGAGAAATAAGGATCGCCCGACAGTCGAATTTGCGATCCGTGGACCTTCATGGCGAAGACATAAGCGCGATTGAGCGCGTCTTCGTCGGCGCTGGGATCGTAGGCCTTGACCCGTTCGACCAGTTCAAATTGCCGGATCATCCGCCACCTTGTTTGAGAGAGGTTAAGCCCCTTTATTGTCTTCCAGGTCTTCAGGCGTGATGTCTTCGTACTTGGAACCACCCATGTCCATACTCACTTCCGAGATGCTGTCGCTACCTCCGGTGTCCACCTCGGGGTCGTCTTCACCCCTATAGTTTTTGGCGCTTTCGCCTTCGAGGTCCGGTTGAGCGTCGATCAGGTCGAGATCGGCTTCTTCCGGGTCGTCCATTTCGACAAATTTCTGCAAGCCCTTGATCAGGGATTCTTCGAGTTCCTCATGATCGACCTGATTTTCGGCAATTTCACGCAGCGCAACGACGGGGTTTTTGTCGTTGTCGCGCTCAACGTTCAACTGAGAGCCAGCGGAAATGTTGCGGGCGCGCTGCGATGCCATCATGACAAGCTTAAAACGGTTGGGAATCTTGACGATACAGTCTTCGACGGTAACTCGGGCCATCGGGAACTCCTAGGGGTATTGACAGGAACCTTAATCAAGGGTGCTGTTTATATATTTTGCAGGACACGGTAAAGCAAGACAATAGGTTAAGGAGACTTAACACGTTTGTTTTGTTATTGCGCCTTAATCTATTTCATCAACGGGGCTTTGAGGGGCGGTTTTGTCCCGCCATTCGGTGCCGAAGACGCCGCCGGCATCCATCATGGGCTCAAACCGTTGGCCTTCGGGAAGATTGGCGATCATCTCGTCCATCCCAAAACCCAGCACCGGGTGGTGCCAATTCGGGGCGATATCGCGTAAAGGCAGCAACACAAATGCCCGCTCAAACATGCGCGGATGGGGAACAATCAAGCCCAGCGCGCCTTTGGCTCCTCCCTCCGGGGGCAAGGTCGCCTCGCCGTAGGCCAACAGGTCCAGATCAACGGTGCGCGGCGCATTGGGCTCCGTTCGGCTGCGCCCAAGGGCTTCTTCGGTATTAAGTAAAAGGCCCATTAATGCCTCCGGGGCCATCGCCGTTTTTACCTGGGCGACGGCGTTGACGAACCATGGCTGGTCGGACACGGGCACCGGTGCACTTTTATACCAACGTGACCGTGCAGCGATTGTCAGGCCCGCGTTACTTAAGGATTCCAGCGCCGCGCCGCAGGTGGCGCGAGGGGGGCCGTGACGCGGGCTAGGCAGATTTGCTCCGATACCGATCAAAATCAAAACGATTATTCCTGTAATTCATTCTTGTAAGGCAGGGTCAAAGGCCTAACTATAAAAGGGACGGTTATTTTAAAGGTCGGGCGGTATTTTCCGCAGGGAACCGGCGGGCCTCAGGCTTCGCAATTTTGGCGAAACTATAACGCCGGTGACCACGCATTCGAAAATTATTTATCTCGGATGCCTAATTTTATACAGAAAGGGCTTTAGTTCGATGAATTTTTACCCTGAAGAGCGTATAGCGCTTTTTATTGATGGATCAAACCTTTACGCGGCGGCCAAGGCGCTTGATTTTGATATTGATTACAAGCGCCTACTCAGCTATTTCGCCAAACAGGGCCAGTTGATCCGGGCTTTTTATTTCACCGCATTGCTGGAAGAACAAGAGTATTCGCCGATCCGTCCATTGGTCGATTGGCTGGATTATAACGGCTACACCATGATTACCAAGCCGGCTAAGGAGTTCACCGACGAAGCCGGGCGCAAAAAGGTTAAGGGCAACATGGACATCGAATTGGCCGTGGACCTGATTGAAATGGCTGACAGCATCGACCATGCGGTAATTTTTTCCGGCGACGGCGATTTCCGGCGGCTTGTGGAATTCGTGCAGCGCAAGGGGCTGCGCGTCACCGTGGTCAGCACCATGCGCTCCCGGCCGCCAATGATCGCCGACGAACTGCGCCGTCAGGCCGATGACTTTGTCGAGCTGATGGACATTAAGTCCGAAATCCAGCGCCAGGGTGGCCAGAGAACGGAGCCTTATGATCTCCCGGAAGACCTGGACACCAATGTCGAAGAATTCGACCCCCAGGTGGAAATCGCCTGAAATTCGACTGAAGAGTCTTAAAAGTGAGTGCTTCCGAAAGCTCCAGACACACCAGCGACCCACCGGCGGATTGCGACCTGTGTCCCCGGCTGATGGAATTTCGTCAAAATAACCGCGCCGCGCATCACGGTTGGCATAATGCGCCGGTGCCTTCGTTCGGCGGGATGGACGGGGAATTGCTGGTCGTCGGGCTGGCCCCGGGGTTGCGCGGGGCGAACCAGACCGGTCGTCCGTTCACCGGCGATTCGGCAGGCGATCTTCTGTACGCCAGCCTTGGGAAATTCGGTTTCACCCAAGGCGATTATGGCGCCGTGCCGAACGACGGCCTGACTCTGGTGAATTGCCGGATTACCAATGCGGTGCGCTGCGTGCCACCGGAAAACAAACCCGTCGGTGCGGAAGTCGCCGCATGCCGCGGGTTTTTGTTAGAAGAAATTACCGCGCTTAATCAGCTAAAAGTGATCCTTGCGTTGGGTACCCTCGCCCACGGCGCGGTGCTGGCGGCCCTGGGTGAGCGAAAAAGCGCTTATAAATTCGGTCACAATCAGTTTCACGATCTTCCCGGAGGGCTCGTCCTGGCAGACAGCTATCACTGCTCGCGCTACAACACCAATACCGGAAGGCTGACCGAATCCATGTTTGATTCCGTGTTCGAGAGCATTACCAAGCAACTTTCCCGGTGAAATAGCCTGGAAAAATCCGGACTCGTGGGGCCAACCACTCGCTATTTTGATAATATTTTGGTTTTTCGAGGCAAAACCCGGCCCAAGTGAGGATGGACCCTTCCCACCCGCGTTCGCATCCGATATCGTTTTACATTGAATGGCGCCAAGGAGAACGTCCATGACCGCTGAGATTGTCGACCTTGATAAATATCGTGCACAGAAAAACCGCCTGCGCGCACAAACAGCTTCGGCTTCCTTGGAGGCGAGGATCGAAACCTCGGCGGTTGAGCCCGTACGAGCGCGTCTCGAGGAACTCCAGAAAAAAGACAGTATCGAGCCCGTCTGACGGACTATTCTCCGCCTGATCAGAAACAAAAATATTTAGGCAATACCCTGTTTGATCTAGCGTTCGTCCGTGCGTTCGTGGAATTCAACCGGATGTTCCGGGTCCAACAGGCGGTGCAGATGGACGATGACGTATTTGACATTGGCCTCATCGACGCGGCCCTGACTGGCGCCCCGCCACGCCTTTACCGCCGCATCGTGGTTGGGAAAGATGCCGATGACGTCCAAACCATTGGGGTCGATAAAATCGGTGCCCTGGGGGTCTTTGACCTCTCCGCCGAAAACCAGATGTAAAAGCGGTGTTTCCATGTAACGTTCTCCCGATAAATGTGATGCGGTTACTTATACCGTGAACGCGCCTCGCCGAAAACCGAAGGATTAAAGATGATCGATCTATACACTTGGCCGACGCCCAACGGGCACAAGGTTCATATCATGCTTGAGGAAACCGGGCTTCCCTACACTGTTTTTCCGATCAACATCGGCGCCGGTGATCAGTTTGATCCTGACTACCTGAAAATCAGCCCTAACAACAAAATGCCGGCGATTGTTGACCCGGATGGACCAGATGGACAGCCCTACAGCCTTTTTGAATCCGGCGCGATCCTGATGTATCTGGCCGAGAAAACCGGCCGTTTCATGCCTTCGGAAATGGCGGCGCGCTACCAGGTCATCCAATGGCTGATGTTCCAGATGGGCGGCGTCGGCCCGATGTTCGGCCAGGCCCATCATTTTCGCCAGTACGCGCCCGAGAAGATTCCCTATGCCATTGAGCGTTACACTAACGAGGCCGCACGCTTGTACGGCGTTCTCGACCGACGTCTGGGCGAGGTCGAGTATCTGGCCGGCGACTATTCCATCGCCGATATGGCGACTTTCCCGTGGACCCGGTCGTATGAGCGCCAAGGCCAAAACCTGGATGATTTCCCCAACGTCAAACGCTGGTTCGAGGCTATCAACGCCCGGCCAGCCGTAGAACGCGCCCTCAAGGTTCTGGCCGAGCGCCGTAACAAAAATTTCGAAAAAGACGCAGAGGCGCGCAAAAACCTGTTCGGCGCGGCGCAATATCAGCGCCGATGAGAAACAGGGGAGAAAACCGATGAAGATCGCCCGTGAACGCGTATTTATAGTCGATGACGACGCGTTGGTCCGGCACGCTCTGTCTCAAGTTCTGGAAGATGATGGCTATGATACGATCGTATTGGAGAATGCCGAGGCGGCCTTTGCCCTGAACCAGCCCATCCGCACGATATTCATAGACATCTTTATGCCGGGAATGGGCGGTGTTGAAGGCATTGCCCGGATTCTGGAACAATGGCCGGAGGCAAAAATTATTGCCATCTCTGGTGGCTGGATGGGCGAGGGTATGAAAGACGCTCTTAAAGCGGCTAAAAAAGCCGGCGCGCATTCTGTGCTCCTCAAGCCATTTACGAACAAAGAACTCTATGAGGTCTTGGCAAACCTCGGCTGAAACCAGCGCCAGTCAGCAGCGACATTCGAAAATCCACAAGGGAACAGAACGAGCATCCACACTTTAAACCCATCATGCCGTAACCCAACAGGGACTTTCAATCTGCCCTACCCCACCATTTCCTTTGATCAGAGGGCGAATCGGTAGGCGAGAATTTTGTGGGCAAGCTTCGCCGCCAGGAAGTCGCAAGCGTGAAACCCTGCGATGGGCGCCAGCTCACAGATATCGGCGCCGACCACGGTAGCTACTTCGCATGCCCCCCGGATGACTGGTATGACGTCTTCCCAAAACATGCCGCCCGGTTCGGGCGTGCCGGTGGCCGGCATCAGGCTGGCGTCGAACCCGTCGAGATCGAAGGTCAAATAGACCGACCGCCCGGTCAGGTGGGACAAAATTTCGTCCAGGTTCCAGTCCCGCCTGTCCTTGCCCCAGTACACATGAATACGGTCGCGATTGCCGTCCAAGTACGCGGCTTCGCCTACTGAGATGTTGCGGATACCGAGCGACACCAGGGACAGGCCGGGATTATCCAGGCATCGCCGCATAGCGGCGGCGTGGGAATAGTGTTCGCCTTCATAGCCATCGCGCAAATCCGCATGTGCGTCGAATTGCAGAATGACCAGATCCTCGTGGCGTGCGGCGAAGGGCCGGATGGCGCCGGCGGTCAGGGAATGTTCACCGCCGAAAACGAGAGGAAAGCGTCCCTCGTCGAGGATTCCACCGACAATCCCTTGTAACTGATCGACGGCGGCTTCGACGCCATCGGCGATGGCAAAGGGCGCCAGGGTGGACACCTGAAACTCGCGGACCGGTTCACGCCATAATTCTTCGTCGAACAATTCGACCTGATGGGATGCATCAATGATAGCCTGTGGCCCGTGCGCCGTCCCGCCGCCGTAACTGACCGAGCCTTCCAGCCCGAAGGGAACCACCGTGACGCCCGGCTTACCCGCAGATCCAGCCGCGTCTTCCTCAGACAGTCCGAGAAATCCTTTTTTCGGGGGCAGTAATTTCATTGAACGAATTAACGCTCGAACAGGGATGCGAAACGCCGCCGCGGGCGGTTTTTCCAGTGCCCCCGGTGGTAGGCATCGCTGGCGAGAAGCGGTATGACGCTTCCGGCTTCGGCGAAAACCATTTGTTCGAGCGCGGTATCCACCTTGCCCCATGACGAGGCTTCCTTGAGGGTCGAGCTGCTGCACGCCCCATCGCGCACGTCTGCAACGGTGATCTGCACGGCGTATTTGTGCATGTCCACTTCGTGGCCGAGAATTTCCGCGCAAACAACGGTGTCCTGGGCGAAGTTTTTAGGAACACCGCCGCCGATCATCAACAAGCCGGTGGTGCCAGCCTTGATCTTGATATCCGTCAGTTCGCGGAAGTCATGGGCGGAATCGATGGTGACGTGGCTCTCGGGGTTGCGGTCCTGGTGTACGACGAGGCCGAAACCGGCGCTGCAATCGGTAAAGGCCGGGCAAAAGATAGGCACGTCGTTTTCATAAGCCGCCTGCACCAGTGAGCCTTCTTTGCGGGCCTTTCCGCCAGCCAGCCATGCACCCATTTCGCGGATGAATTCGCGCGACGTATACGGGCGGGGCTCCAACCCGTCGGCGATTTCGGCAATGGCGTGGTCACAGGCCTGGAGGCCTTCCTCGTCGATGTAGGTGTCATAGATGCGGTCGATATACAGGCTTCTCAAATAACCGTCGTCAACTTCGGTGCTGCCCTGATAGTGCCGGTTGCCCAAGGCTTCGAAGAAATCCATATCGACGATGCTGGCGCCGGTCGAAACAATGGCGTCGACCATGTTGTATTTTATCAGGTCGGAATAGATGTCCATGCAGCCGCCGGCCGAGGTCGAACCGGCCAACGTCAGGATGATCGAGCAATCTTCATCGGCGAGCATGGCGTTGTAAATATTCGACGCCCGCGCCAGATCGCGCGAAGTGAAGGACATCTTCGCCATGGCGTCAATGATGGGACGGGCATCGAAAGACGTCATGTCGATATGCTCGACCGGCGTGTTGAGCAGGTCAGCTTTCTTGTCCGTGATGTCGGCTTTCGCGGTCATGATCTTTTTCCGGGATTTTGTTAACGGGGCTTTGGCTTAGAGGGCTTCGGAGTGAAGGTTCGGGATATCATGTTTATCTGGCCCGCGCACAGCGGCTTGGCGGCCATACAGGGTCAGCAACGGCGCGTCGGTCAGGGTGGCTACAGCATCGGAATGGAACCCGTTAAAGTTGGTTCGCATAGTGCATCCATAGGCACCGGTCTGGCCGATTTCGATGTAATCGCCCTCGCGCATGTCCTCGGGTAACAGGAAAGGCCCCTTCATGAAATCCATACCATCGCAAGTCGGACCGTAGAAGGCATACGGGATTTGTATCGGCGACAGCCTGCCGCTCGCCCGGATGGCGCGTGCCGGGAAGATGAATCCGGGAACGCCGGCGTCGAAAAGGCTGCCGTAGGTGCCGTCGTTGATGTACAGACGTTCGCCCCGTCGAAGCTCAACCCGGACAAGGGTAGATGCGGATTCCGCGACCAGGGCCCGGCCTGGTTCGGCCCAGAATTCGCAGGTATCACTGACCGGCAGCGTCTTCAGCGCCCTGGCAATCTCGCTCATGTAGGCGTTGAGGGGAGGTGGAGACATATCCGGATAAAGAGACGGAAAACCTCCACCAATATCGACCACATCCAGCAGCATCCCGGACGATATGATCAGGTCTCTGACCAGGTGGATGGCGGTGCTGTAGGCGGACGGGTTCATGCATTGGGAGCCGACATGGAAACAGACCCCGAGCCGTTGCGCCAGCGGTCGGCTCCGCAGCAAAAGCGCAACAGCCTTATCGTGGCCAATCCCGAATTTGGACGACAGGTCCAGTTCGGCATGGAAATTGGGAACGGAGAGACGCAGCATCAGGGTAAGATCTGGTGCGCCGTCCGTGGCCGATACAATCTTGTTCAGTTCGTCCACGGTGTCGAAGGCGAAGTCGCGAATACCATAGAGGAAATAGGCAAGCCGAATATCGTCCCGGTTCTTGACGGGATGCATGTACGAAAGGTGCGCCTCCGGAAAACGTTCGGCCGTGAGCTTAATTTCAGCGATCGAAGCGACGTCAAAACGGCGGACGCCCCCGGCATGGACCGCATCAAGGATTTCCGGACGGGGATTGGTCTTGACCGCGTACAGGATTTCACCAGGAAAATTCCTGGTGAAATAACGGCTTGCACGGGTGGCGGCGCCGGGCCTGAGGCAGGTTACGGAAACGGAAGGTCCTAGTGCGCGAACTAGCGATCTGGCAGAATTAAATTGGTCCATTTCATGGGAACTCCTGCGGACTGTTTCACCCTGAACCGCCCTTAAACAGGACCGGAGAAAAGGCAATTAAAGTCGATTTCATCTGCTGTAAAGAAAAAAAATCAACAGACGCAAAAAAAGCCAAAAAACACCCTTCAGACAGAAGATTGTTTAGCTCTCTAACTATTTGAAATCAATGAATTTATTCTAATTTTTAAAATTCTATGTCGCGCCGTTCTTGAGCCGGGATTTTTTCCGTCCTGCCCTTTTCCGGGCGCAGGAGTACAGTGCGGTGCGGGGGAGAAGCCGGGGGAATTATTTTTTTGAAAAGTGTTAAAACGCCGAGCTGCCCGAGATGGTAGCGCGCCAGATGGTGCGGTGTTTGGATGGGTCGAGGTTTTTCGTCGTCGCCGAATGCATTGTCGCGGCGTTATCCCAAGCGATGACGTCGCCGGCCCGCCATTTGTAGCGCATGCGGAAACGATCGCTTAAGCAGTGGCGGAAGATATCTTTCATCAACGCCGCACTTTCGTCCTCAATCATGTCTTCGATGTGGGTGGTGTAGCCCGGGTTGATGTAGATCGCCTTGCGTCCCGTTTCCGGGTGGGTGCGCACCACCGGTTGCGGGCATGGCGGCGGCGGAGTTAATTTGAGCTTCGAGAAGACGTCGCGCGGCACATGGTTATAGTCGTGCATTGCAGTTAGCCCTTCGAGTCGTTTTTTCATGTCATCAGGCATGGCTTCATAGGCGGCGGTCAGGTTGCAGAACAAGGTATCGCCGCCATGGTCCGGGATTTCCCGCGCATACAGCAACGTCGCCTTGGCCGGGTTGGGTTTGTAGGACACGTCGGAATGCCAAAACGTTCCGGCGTCGGCCATGCCTTTCGGGCTGCCGTCGTCTTCGCGGCGATTGGACAGAACCATGATCAACGGCGTGTCCGGGTGGTGAAAATGTTTAAACAGATGCGGCTCCAAATCGTCGCCGAGGATGCGTGCGGCGTTGACGGTGTGCTCCGGGGTCAAATTCTGGTCGTGGAAAACAACCAGGTGATGCTTCAGGAAGGCCTGGTAAATGGCCCGGCGGTCGTCATCGGTTAGCGGTTGCGACAAATCGAGACCCGATATTTCGGCCCCGAACCCTTGTTTAAGCGGCGTGACAGTTACATTCACGGCTCAATCCTTCGCCCCGTTTGTGGTCCCATCATAAGTATATGCCATTCTTCTGCCTTGGCGCGATCGGCAGGTGTAAATAATCCACATTCGATTCTATGAATGGTATACTCGTCCGCTGCAACCCAGCGCCACTTGCGGTGCGAAATGCGCTGAAGAAAGGAGTGTGCTCCAATGTCCCACCGCTTTCTCCATTTGCCCGTCATTTTTACTGCCCTGTTTTGTGTGGTTAGCATGGCTGGGCCGGCCGTCGCTCTTGTCCCTGACGAACCCTCGGTGGCATCAAACGGAACGCCCAGAGCCGGGGCTTTTTCTGCATTTCAAAAACCGGTCCTGCGCCTAGCGGGGCGCAGTGAGCGTAAGAAGCGAAAGTCGCGTGATAAGAAGGACAAAAGGAAAGACGAGGGTGTCGCCCCCGTCTCCGAATCTTGTGCCGAGTGCGCAGAACTTGACGGTTTCGTGTCGTCCAGCGAGATCGATGATATAATCCGCAAAATGGTCGGCAAATATAGAGGCGGTGTCGCCTCGGATAATGTGGCAATCCAACAGGCCAGAGGCGTGATCGAAACGGGCCTCAAGCCGGAATTCATCGGCGGGGCCGATTGTCCTGAAATCGACAGCGAAAAATGGGCCATCGACTATTCCTACAAACGCGGCAAGGCAGCACTGCACAAAGGTATCGACATTCCTCAGCCCAGAGGCACGCCAATACGGGTTATTGCCGACGGGGTCGTTGTTGGACGGTTTCTGAACGACGACAACAAAAAAGGGATAGAGGTCATGGTCCGCCATACGCCGGAGCAGACCGGCCTGACGTTCTGGATCTATTCCCAGTACACCCACCTTCGGGAGATGTCTCCCCTGCCCATCGGCGCGCGGGTCAAGATGGGCGATGAAATCGGTAAAACGAGCAACACCGGAGTAATGGGCAAGAGAGAACGCCGCGACGCCCTACATTTTGCCATCCTCTACAGTGTGCATCCGGAATGGTCCAACGACGGCGAGGTCGTGACTCCGAAGGACGGGTATTTCATGGACCCGAACGCGTTTTATCGCCATTCGCCTCCGTATGATTCTCCATCCCTGTTGAGTTTGCCCGGAGATCAAAAGAACGTACCGGTGCCGTACATGAAGGCTGCCGACACATTCCTGCCGCCTGATACAAAGCGCATTTGGCCTTATCTTTGCGAATAAAAATTAAGAGATTGTTCCGGCGAAGCGGGTTGCTTGAGGCATAAAGCGGGCATGCCCCCTACCCCTTTTTGTCGCGCAGCAGCCGCGTCTAAGGGTTCCGGGCCAGCCTCAGGCTTCAACAAACAGATCTAGTCCCTTAAGGGTGGTTTCGGCGGCTTTCCAAAGTTCGCCCTCCTGGGTAACCACCTTGCACAGGACATTGAGGCCCATGAGGAGGTTCTGGAGTGCTAAGGCCTTGGCATGAATATCCGTGCCGGTGCCTAGTTCCCCTTGCGCCAGGCCCCATTCGAGTAATTGTTCAATTCGTGTGAGGTTTCCCAGAACAGCATTTTCCATCACCTGTCCCAACTCATCATGGACATTGCAGAGTTCGGTCACGCCGTTGATAACCATGCAGCCGCGCCCCTCCGTGTCAGAAGCACGTGCTTTGCAAGCGGCTCGAAAAGTTTTAACGAACAGTTCTTTGATGGGTTCGCCCGGAGAGGCCAACGCCAGGACTTTATCCGGCGACTGATTTAAATAGAGTTCCAATGCTTCTTTGAACAGCGCCTCGCGGCTACCAAAGGCATTGTAAAAACTTGATCGCGTTATGCCGAGTTTCTCTGACAGCGACTTTACCGAGCTTGCCTCATATCCGTTGCGCCAGAACTCGTTCATCACAAATTCAACCGCTTCCTGACGATTGAACTTTGACGGCCGGGCCATGGCAAACCTCATTCATAGGCGTATATTAAAAACGCAAATCTATTTTATACATAAGTGGACAAAACTAACAAGATATGTTTTGTTCCTGTGTGATCAAGATGATCGTGGTCAACTTTTGTAATGAATGGAATTCAAAGTGACAGCATTTTTCGTCGTAACGACAGCCATCAAAGACCCGGAGAAATTTCAGGAATACGGTGCCAAAGCAGGCCAGACCTTCGCGCCCTATGGCGGTAAGCTGGTAATGCGCGGCAAGGCTGAACAGGCGCTGGCGGGCGAGGTCAACCATCAGGGTGTCTCCATCGTCGGCTTTCCCGACATGGACGCTCTCAATAGCTGGTATCAGTCTGCTGAGTATCAGGCGTTGATTCCGCTTCGCGATGAGGCTGTTGACATGACCCTCATCACCTATAACGAACCAACCTAGGCCTCCTATCCCTTGTCGCGCAGCAGCCTTGCTTGCTGGCGTTTCCAGTCGTGTTCTTTCGACGCCTGGCGTTTGTCGGCTTTCTGTTTTCCTTCGGCCAGCGCCAGTTGCACCTTGGCGATGCCGCGATCATTGAAATAGATACTTAAAGGTACCAGGGTCATGCCCTTGCGGTTGATGGCGGCCATCAGCTTGGTGATTTCGCGGCGGTGCAACAGCAGCTTGCGGGCTGCGCGCGGCGCGTGGGTCGCGTAGCCGGCCGATTCATACGCCGGAATGAAAGCGTTGCTGAGGTAAAGGGCGTTGTTTTTATCGACGGCGTAGGCCTCGCCGATGGAGGCGCGTCCAGCCCGCAACGACTTGACCTCGGTGCCGAGCAGCATGATCCCGGCCTCGAAAGTTTCAACGATGGAATAATCGCGGCGCGCTTTGCGATTCTGGGCAACGATGTTACCGGACGGTTGCTTCTTCTTTTTGGCGGCCATAGTGGTCCCGGGGGCGCTTAGTTGAGCAACCCGGCGCCGACCATCGCTTGCTTTACCTGCTGCTTTGAGGCCTCGCTGATTTCGCAAACCGGCAGGCGGACCTCATCACTGCATTTGCCGAGCAGATGGGCGGCGTATTTGACAGGGCCGGGGCTGGTTTCGCAGAACATCGACGTGTGCAGAGGCATCAGGCGATCCTGCAGGTCCATGACGGTGCCCATGTCGCCGCCCTGCCAGGCGGTGTGCAGGTCGGCGCATAGGCGGGGCGCGATGTTGGCGGTGACGGAAATGCAGCCGACCCCACCGGCGGCTAGGAACGGCACGATGGTCGCGTCCTCGCCCGACAACTGGCAGAATTTTTTTGAAATGGCGAGCCGGGTGGCAATCGGGCGGGCCAGATCCGAAGTCGCATCCTTGACGCCGACGATATTCGGCAATTCGGCCAGCCGGGCCATGGTTTCGACGCTCATGTCGATGACGCTGCGCCCGGGAATATTATAAATAAAAATCGGCAGATCGACGGCGTCGCAAATCGCCTTGTAATGGCGGTACTGCCCTTCCGGTGTCGGCTTGTTGTAATAGGGCGTTACCACCAAAGCTGCGTCAGCCCCGGCAATTTTAGCGTGCTGGGTCAGGCGAACGGCTTCCTCGGTGGAGTTGGACCCGGTGCCGGGCATCACCGGCACCCTGCCCGCCGCCGCTTCGATGCACAATTCGGTAACCCGCATGTGTTCATTGTGGTTCAGCGTCGGCGACTCGCCGGTCGTGCCGCACGGAACCAGGACCTCGGTGCCCTCATTGATCTGCCAATCAACAAAGGACTGATAAGCGTCCTCGTCGATGTTCCCGTCCTTGAACGGTGTGATCAGGGCGGTCATGGACCCCTGAAACATAGTGCTCTCCCTTGAATTACCTTGTTAGAGCGGCGAACATACTCTCAATCACGCGCACGCGGCAAGCACCGGAACCAGGTGGCGGATTTGTAAAGTTTTGTTCATCGCTTCACTATACACTCCTTAAACGGCCAATCGCCGATATGGGGCACAAAAATGAATCTTCGCGCGGCAGGAAAACTTGTTGTTGGTTTTGCGTTATGCCTGGTTGTTTTTGCAACCACGGTCGAGGCCGCGCCCAGCTTGGCGCCTGCGGACGCTCGGTCGCTTATCGCCGGGCTCAAGGCCGTCGAGGACGGCAAGTTTATCGAGGCGCGCTCCATAGCGCGGAAAATTAAAAACCCGCTGGCCCGGAAAATTTTAGCCTGGGCACGGTTTACCACCCCTGATCCCAACGTAGGCTTTGAAGAAATCGCCGCCTTCATGGCCGCCAATCCGGACTGGCCGAACCAGACCAGCCTGCAACGGCGCGCCGAAGAAGCCATGAGCCGCGACACCCCCGATGAGGCGATATTGGCGTGGTTCCGGGCGCGCCCGCCCCTGACCGGGTACGGCAAGGCCCGGCTGGGCGAGGCTTTGCTTTTCAAAGGCCGCCGGGATGAAGGCCGCGCCATGGTCCGCGATGCCTGGGTCCATGGCAATTTCACCAAGGTTCGCGAAAATGCCCTCTACAAACGCCACCGGGGCCTGTTGACCGGTGAAGACCATCGAAAGCGCCTGGATCGTCTGCAATGGGAAGGCCGCTACTGGCCGGCCAAGCGGATGTTGTGGAAGGTGTCCGCCGACTACAGGGCGTTGGGTTTGGCCCGGATGTATCTGCGACATAACCGGGGCAATGTGGATACGGCCATCGCCAAGGTTCCTGGCGCCTTGAAAAGCGATCCCGGCTTACAGTACGAGCGTCTGCGCTGGCGCAATCGCAAGGGTAAATATGCGGCGGCCCGGGAAATCCTCAACAACCCGCCCGGCGATCTGGGACAGCCCGTGCGCTGGTGGGCCGTACGCTCAAGTGTTGCGCGCTCGACCCTGCGCGAAGGCTTGATCAGCGAAGCCTACCGATTGGCGCAGAACCACGGCCTGAAACCGGATGGAAATGGCGCGGCGGCGGCTTTTGCCGAGGCCGAATGGCTGTCCGGCTGGATCGCGTTTCGTTTCCTGGACGATGCCGGGCTTGCGCAAGCCCACTTCGAGCGAATGTACAACGCGGTTCAATACCCGGTCAGCCGCGCCCGCGGGGCGTACTGGATGGCGCGCACACTCAAAGCCCAGGGCAAAACCGAAGCCGCCCGGACTTGGCACGGCATAGCCGCCCAGCACCCGACGACCTATTACGGGCAGTTGTCGATTGCCCACTTGCACCCTGGTGACGGTCTCGAATTGGCACCGGAACGGATTCCATCGGACCGGGATTTTAAGGCCTTCAACGGTCATGAACTGGAACGCGCGGTTCGCATGCTGGCGGAGGTCGAGGCCGACGATTTATTGCGCCCCTTTATCCTGGGGCTCGACGAAGTGAACGATGCATCGGGCTGGCGCCAGTTGACGATTGAGTTGGCGCAAGCCGCCGGGCGGCCCGACCTGTCGTTGCTGATTGCCAAACGCGAAGGCCGCGAAAACCTGAAATTCACCGAAGCCGCCTTCCCCGCGATCATCCCGCCGAAGATGCACGCCCGGGCAGGTGCTGCGGCGCCGGAAACCCCTTTGGTTCTGGCCATCGTGCGCCAGGAAAGTGCATTTCACATCAGTGCCCGCAGCCGCGTCAGCGCACAAGGATTGATGCAATTGATGCCGTACACGGCGTCGCGTGTCGCCAAACAACTGCAAATCCCCTTTTCCAAAAACCGCCTGACCACGGACGCCGCCTATAATCTGACCCTTGGCCAGGCCTATCTGGGAGACTTGTTGAAAACCTTCAACGGATCTTACGTTCTTGCCTTGGCGGCCTACAACGCCGGCCCCAAACGGGCTCAACAGTGGTTGCGCCGATTCGGCGATCTCAGGGAAGCGGATGTCGATTCCATCGATTGGGTCGAAAGTATTCCCTTCTCTGAGACCAGAAATTATGTGCAGCGCGTGCTCGAAAACCTGCAGGTTTACCGTCACCGGCTGGCCGACACCGAAGTCGCCCTTCGCCTGGAAGACGACCTGCATCAATAACCTGTGAGGTTCCCTATGGCGTGGTTGACGCCATACTCAAGGGGTGCATAAATCGCTGACAGGCCCATGAGAGGCCGGAAAATTTCAGGAGGAAAACCACTTATGGCCGCGAAAATCGAGGATATCGGCGCTTGCGTATTTGACGCCTACGGGACCTTGTTCGACGTCGCCTCCGCTGCCGCCCACTGTAAGGATGCCTTGGGCGACAAGGCCGAACCCTTGGCGGCATTGTGGCGCAATCGGCAGCTCGAATACACCTGGCTGCGCAGCCTGATGCAGGAATACGTGGAATTCTGGCAGGTCACCGGCGACGGGCTGGATTACGCAATGGCCGCGCTTGGTATCGAAGATGCGGCGTTGCGCGAACGGCTAATGAACATCTACATGCGCCTCGACGCCTACCCCGAGGTCAAGGGCGTGTTGACGACGCTGAAAGGCGGCGGGCTGAAGACAGCAATCTTGTCCAACGGGTCGCCGAAAATGCTCAACTCGGCGGTAGAGAACGCCGCCATCGATGGTGTGCTGGACGATTCTTTTTCCGTTGATTCCATTGGTGTCTACAAACCCCACCCCAGCGTTTATCAGATGGCGGTTGATGGTCTGGGCGTGGAAGCCGGGCGTATCTGCTTCATGTCGTCCAATGCCTGGGACGCGGCGGCAGCAGCCAATTTCGGTTTCCGGGTAGTTTGGGTCAATCGGTTCGGCCAACCCCAGGAACGTATTCCGGGCCAACCTGAGCATGAGATTACGACCCTCATTGACCTGCCTGCGTTACTCGGTCTCTGAGGGCAGATGGCAGAGGCTGCCTACCGGGAACGCTGGTATACGTCGCAAGACGGGCTTCGCCTTTTCTTCCGCGATTACCCCGGACCGGATGGCGAGAACGCCTCAATGCGCACCGCTGTCTTGTGTCTCCCCGGTGTGACCCGCAATTCGAAGGACTTCGGCCAACTGGCCAAACGCTTGAGCCGACGTTACCGGGTGCTATGCCCTGATTTTCGGGGCCGAGGCTTGTCCGCTTACGACCCCAACCCGGACAATTATACCCCAGCCACCTACGTCAACGACATCCGCCATCTTCTCGCCGCCTCAGGCGTCCACCACGTTCATGTCATCGGCACCTCGCTGGGCGGGTTTGTCGCCATGGTGATGGCGGTGGCTATGCCGACGACGCTGGCCAGCGTTGTGCTCAACGATATCGGACCTGAAATCGGCCAAACCAGTCTGGGCGGCATAATTGAGTACATGTTGGACGATACCCCCCTGCCCGATTGGGATGCTGCGACGGAACACGTTCGCAGGGCGTTTTTACCCAACCTGCCGAACGGGTCCGACGAAGACTGGCTTCAGATTGCCCGCAATACCTATAAAGAAAACGCGGATGGAAAATTCATACATGCCTTCGATATAGCCATCGTCAAACAGTTCAAAGAGGCGTTGGGCCATAAACAAGACCTGTGGCCGCTGTTCCGGGCGCTCAGGCCAGTTCGCGTCCTTACATTACGCGGCGCGTTGTCCGGCATTCTCAGCGCCGAGACCCTGGACCGGATGAGCGCAGTTATGCCCGCCATGGCCCATTTCACCGTTGAAGACCGCGGCCACCCGCCGTTGTTATCCGAACCCTCTGTTTTGGAGGTGATCGATGCCCACTTATTCTGATGTTTGTGCGGCGGCGCGCCAGATCGGCGACCGTGCGGTCCTGACCCCGGTGCTGGAAAGTCCACTACTCAATGAAAAGCTGGGCGGGCGGTTGTTGGTCAAGGCGGAATGCCTGCAACGGGCCGGGGCGTTTAAGTTCCGGGGCGCTTACAACCGGATTTCCCGGCTGAGCGCGGATGAATTAAAAGCCGGCGTCGTTGCCTTCTCATCGGGTAACCACGCCCAGGGTGTAGCCCTGGCGGCGCAAATGTTGGGCACGCCTGCGGTGATCGTCATGCCCAAAGATGCGCCGGCCATGAAAATCGACAACACCCGGGCTTACGGCGCGGAAATCGTGCTCTACGACCGGGCCAGCGAAAACCGCGAGGAAATCGGTAAACACCTGGCGGTCGAGCGCGGCGCTATTCTGGTGCCATCCTACGACGACCCCCACATCATTGCCGGACAGGGCACTGTCGGGCTGGAACTGGCGGCTCAAGTCAAAGACATCGGTGCCCAGATGGATGCGGTAATTGCGCCCTGCGGCGGTGGTGGGCTTATTTCCGGCATGGCGCTGGCGTTGTCCCAGGATTGTCCTGGGGTCGAAATTTATGCCGCCGAACCGCAAGGCTTCGATGACACGGCGCGGTCCCTGGCCGCCGGCGAGAGATGTTCCATCGAGCCGGGGGCGCAATCTTTCTGTGACGCCCTATTGCTGCCGACGCCGGGTGAGTTGACCTTTTCTATCAACAGGGTGCTTTTAAAGGGTGGGCTGGTGGTCAGCGATTTGGATGCCGCCCGCGCCATGGCTGCGGCATTCCGGTACCTGAAGATCGTGGTCGAGCCCGGCGGCGCAGTTGCCCTGGCGGCGGTTTTGAGCGGCGCGTTTGATGCCCGAGGTAAAACGGTGGCTGTAGTGTGTTCCGGCGGCAACGTTGATGGGGATGTTTTTGCTCAAGCCCTCAGCAACGGTGACGGCCTAGCTTGAAATTGCGGTTTTCGGCTTTTCATCGCCGTGCGGCGGCTTAAGGGCGCTGCCTTTGGACTCGGTGGAGAGTTCTCCGCCTTCTTTGATTTTGGCCAGCCGGCGGTTGGCGTCATCAGACCCGAATACGTTGACCTTGGCCTCCACGGCGGGTTGTTTTTCGACCAGGCGTTTGCAGTGCCCTTCGAGGAAGGCGCCGGTTTCGATGGACAGATTTTCGTGCAGGATGTCGCCGACCATGTGCGCCGTTTTTGCCAAGGTCACGTCGCGCGCCTTGATCTGGCCATTGACCGCGCCATGAACAATAACGCTATCGGCGACGATTTCACCTTTGATATTAGCAGTTTCACCGACCAGCAGGGTTTTGGTGCGGATATCACCGTCAATGGCGCCGTCAATCTGAATTTCACCATTGCTGTTCAGGTCGCCGACGATCTTGAGATCAGCGCTAATGATCGACGGCGGTGACGGCTTCGTAATGGGTGTTTTTTCCACGTCGTTGCCCGGTTCTTTTTTACTCTTGGAAAACATTCCGCCCTGCTTTTATAAATTTCATCGGATTCTTGGATTTCCCCCTGAAAACGACTTCATAATGCAGGTGCGCGCCCGTACTTCTTCCCGTGCTTCCCAGCAAGCCGATTTTATGAAGGAATTTTATTTTCTGCCCTTTCTTGACGAAAATTTTATTCAAGTGCCCGTATCGTGTCTTCAGTCCGGCGCCATGGTCGATTTCAATCAGCTTACCGTACTTACCTTTCCAGCCAGCATACGATACCACCCCTGCAGCGGGTGAGTATACTGAAGAATTTAACGGCCCGCCCAAATCCAGCCCATAATGGGCCGCCCAACGCTTGTTAATGGGGTCGCGGCGTTTGCCGTACCCGCTGGTTACGTAAAAAGTATGCAGCGGCGGGGCCAGCGGAATTTTTTTCATGACCCCTTGCAGGGCTTCCCAGCGGCTCAGGTGAATATCCAGGTTGGCGAGGCTATCCTTCATTTCATTGCCGGGCAGATTATCCGGAACAGCGGCGATGAAGGGACCACCTTGAGCGGTTTTCGGCAGATCAAAATCCTTGAGAAGTTTTTTCAGATCAATGTCGGCCACCGAGACGACTTTTTCCATGGTATCGATATAGTTCGTGGTGGTGTCCGTCAGACGCTGGATAACCTGTTCCTCGGTTTTTTGAAGGCCGACGAGCTGGTTCTCAAGATTCTTGATTCGGCGGCTCATGCGAGTGCCTTCGTAAAGGGCTTTGTTGCGCCCGGACAAGGCCTTTTGCAGATCGGATTCGGCGGTGCTCAAGGTATCGGTCAGCGAAAAGTTCTGGTTCGAAATATTGCGCATCTTGCTTTCGATGGCGCTAAGCTTCTTCTTCAGGTTCTCACGCGCACTGGCAATTTGTTCGCGTTCCGACTGTGTCAGATTCAGTTTTTTAGATACTTTGGACAGGCTATTTCGCAACGAGGCGTTTTTCTCGACCAATCCGATCATCAACGAATGGCTGTCTTCCAGGTCTGACGTCAGATCGGTGAATTTTTTCTGATATTCGGAAACTTCGCCCAGCAGGCTCCGGTAGGACTGCTTGGAATTGGCGATTTCACTGTCCTTGGCCGCAAGTACGGTCTCGTTTCGGGCGAAGCTGATGCTTGAGAAGGCCGTCCAGCCGAGAGCGCACAGTAGTGCCAGGGAAATTGCAATCTGGGTGCGCTGGGTAAAGCGGACGAAGGAAACCTTGCCTTTCGTCCGTAGATGAATTTGCCGTTCGGGAAAAAGACGCATCAACAGGGCCTGGAATCGATCCCCGAAGTTCACCTGTTGGTTACTGCGCTTCATAACAACTCCCCAAAACCCTCTCCCCTAAAAAAGCACCTGCCCCGGTTCCCCTTCTTGATTTGAGAGGAACTTCGGGTTTCAAAAAAATCATACCATTTTCAGGTTCCTCGTGAACCCATGGCAGAAAATTCAGCCGATTTCCACCCTAAAACACGGCGCGGAAATCTTGTTGAACGTAAAGAGAACCATGAATCCTTGCAAGGTATAATTGGTTGCCAGCGTAGGGGTTTGACCTTTTTAATGTTTGTAACTTGGCTTAGGTAGGACCAAAACGAGCCAATATCTCTGCCGCAGATTTCAACTTGGTTTTTGCTTTGAGCGGCACTGGGATTAGGTTTCGTGAGGCCAGGGCAACGGATGGCTTGTTTTGAATGGGCGCACCCAGGTCAAAAGAGTATTAGGATACGCAATGAACTCTGATAATTCGCCAGCCGCACCGCATACCGCCAAAATCTGGAATCTGCGTCATCCGGCGGTGTTTCTCGCCACCGGATTCGGGGCTGGACTGTTGCCGCGTGCGCCCGGCACTTGGGGCTCGATTCTGGCCGTGGCGCTGGCCTGGGGAATCGTTCAAATGTGGGGCCACGTTGGGTTGGCCGTCGGTGCCGCCGTGGCGTTTGTCGCCGGTGTCTGGGCGTCGGAGGTCTGCATCGACAAATACGGCACAGAGGATCCGAAACAGGTAGTCATCGACGAAATTGCCGGGCAATGGCTGGTATTGCTGGCCGTGCCGCCGGGATGGCTGGAATATGCCCTTGGCTTCGTGCTGTTCCGTGCCTTCGATATTTTCAAACCATGGCCGGTGTCGTGGGCGGACCGGTCCATCAAGGGCGGCCTCGGTGTCATGGTTGATGATGTTCTTGCCGCCGTTTATGCCATTATCGTGCTCTTTGCTATCGCCGCCATGAGGGGGGCTTGAAATGTTCACACCTGAGCAACTGGACGCCGCCAGCGGTGTTCTCGACGCCTGCAGGACCCAGGGCTGGATGCTGGTGACGGCGGAATCGTGTACCGGTGGTCTGATTGCGGGCTGCCTGACGGCGGTGGCGGGGTCTTCCGATGTCGTTGACCGGGGCTTCGTTACCTACACCAACGCCGCCAAGAACGAAATGTTGGGAGTTGCGGTGGATTTGATCGAAGCCGTCGGCGCGGTCAGCGAAGACATTGCCCGCGCCATGGCCGAAGGGGCGCTAACAAACTCCGCCGCACAAATTTCTGTTGCGGTGACCGGTATCGCCGGCCCCGGCGGCGGCACGGCCGAAAAACCCGTCGGCCTGGTGCATATCGCCTGTGCCCGCCGCAGTGCGGAAACCCTGCACGAACGCCACGTATTCGACGGCGACCGCGATGCGGTGCGGGCGCAGACGGTTGTGGCGGCGCTGCGGCTGGTACGGTGTGGGTTGGGTTAAGAAAAAGCCCGCGCCGCGATATAGGCCCCGAGAATCAGCAGACTGGCAAAAAAGATTTTGGCAAACACGGCTTCCGACAGCCGGTTTCGAACCTTTTGCCCGATCACCATGCCGACCAGCGCCGGGATAACCCCGCCCAAAGAATAAACCCCCAGTTCCACGGACATCAGTTTGTGATGGCCGAGAACCACGGCGAGCGCGGCGGTGGAAACGGTAAACAGCATCCCCATGGCCTGAATCAACGCGTTGCGATCAAGCCCTATGGATTGCAGGTAGAGTACGCCGGGGACGACGAAGGAGCCGGTCAGTCCGGTTAAAATTCCAGTGACCCCGCCCATGACCGGCGACAGCCAGGGTTCTGCCCGCCCCGGCGGGGGAACCCGGAACCGGGACATGCCAGTCAACGCATAAACACACAACAACGCGCCTAACAATCCCGTCAACAGCGTGGTGTCCCCGGCCACCAGAACGGTACCGCCGAACCAGACACCGGCGACGACCGCCACCATCATCAGCCAGAAACGCCGGGCCAGTTCGCGAAATGCGCCGCCCTGTCCGGCTTGCCAGACATTGGTGATAAGGGACGGCACGATCATCAGGCTCATCGCCGGGATCAGCCCGAAACCGGCCGTCAGCAGGGCCAGCGACACCGTCGGCAAGCCCAGTCCGATGACGCCCTTCACAAACCCCGCCAGCACAAAAGTCAGGCCGATGATGATGAGGCTGTCGGGGGTTTCCACGCTTACGTTTTCCCGTACAGCGCATCAGCGCGTTTCTCAAAAGCCTGGATCATGCGTTTGACGGCTTCGTTGAAGACCGTGCCGATGGCAGCCTGGAAGAAGCGCGACTTGAATTCGAAATCGACGTAGAAATCAATCATGCAGGCGTCATTACCCTGCGCTTCGAATACCCAGTGGTTGGTCAGGTATTTGAACGGCCCGTCGAAATAGGTCACGTCGATGCGCTGTGGTGCTTGGCAAAGTACCTTGGTGGAAAATTTCTCTCGGAACACTTTGTAGCCAATGACCATATCTGCGATCAGCATGTCGGTGCCGTCTTCCTGGCCTTTTTCCCTGATCCGGGTAGCGACGCACCAAGGCAGGAATTCCGGGTATTTTTCAATGTCGGCGACCAGGTCGAACATCTGCTGCGGGGCGTGGTGGATAAGGCGTTTTTCGGCGTGGGTGGGCATGTCTGAATTTAACGCGCCCGCCGCGCCTTCGCCAAGGCTTCGAAGTCTTTGTCGGCGTGATAGGACGAGCGGGTCAGCGGCGACGACGCCACCAATAAGAATCCCTTGTCCTCCCCTGCCCGCTTGAGGTCTTCGAATTCGTCGGGCGTCACGAACCGCTCAACGGCGGCGTGGCGGCGGGTCGGCGCGAGGTACTGCCCGATGGTCAGGAAATCCACATCGGCCCGGCGCAGGTCGTCCATTACGCCGAGGATCTCGTCGTTGGTCTCACCCAAGCCGACCATGATGCCGGATTTAGTGAAAATATCAGGCGATAGCTGTTTCGCCCGCGCCAACAGGTCGAGCGAATGGTCATACCGCGCACCGGGGCGAATGGCCGGGTACAGGCGGGGCACGGTTTCCAGGTTATGGTTGAAGACGTCCGGCCCGGCCGCAACCACGGCTTCCAGGGCGCCCGGCTTGCCGCGAAAATCCGGGACCAGGATTTCAATGGTGGTTGCTGGCGAGGTTTCGCGCAGGCGCTCAATGCACTGGACGAACTGGTTCGCGCCGCCGTCGGCTAAGTCGTCGCGGTCGACCGAGGTGATTACCAGATGCTTCATGCCCATTTCGGCGACCGAGGCGGCGAGATTTTGCGGCTCCATCGCGTCGACCGCGCCGGGCTTGCCGGTGGCGACATTGCAAAAGGCGCAGGCCCGCGTACAGATCGCGCCGAGGATCATAACGGTGGCGTGCTTGTGGGACCAGCATTCACCGATGTTGGGACACGCCGCTTCTTCGCAAACGGTATGCAGCCCCTTCTCGCGCATCAGCTTGCGGGTTTCGCCGTAGGCCTTCGACGTCGGCGCCTTGACCCTGATCCACGATGGCTTGCGGAGAACCGGATTTTCGGGGTTCTTGGCCTTTTCAGGATGGCGCAGCTGTTTGTTGACGACGTTCATAAGGAAATCTCGTAAGTCACCCAATCGGTGCCGACGGCCAGTGTATCGTAAAGTGCGCGCGCCGTGGTGTTGTTCTTGTGAGTGCGCCAGTATATCCGGTGCCAGTTATCGGTTTGTCCGCGCTGCCGCACGGCCTCGATTAACGCCCGGCCCGCGCCACGGCCACGCACATCGGGATCAACGAACAGGTCTTCCAGATAGCAGACGGGTTTTTCGGTCCAGGTATTCAAGTGCAGGACACAATTGACGAAACCCACCACGGCGGTGTCGACTTGCGCGACGAGGCAGAACATCGCCGCCTCATCGGGTTCCACCAGACGGTTCCATGTCTGATCGGTAACGGCTGGCGAAACGTCGGTTCCATAGAAGGTCAGGTAGCCCTTCCATAATTCGCGCCAGCGGTCCTGATCGGCAACAGTTAAATCCCGAATGTGTATCATGGTGTCAGATATGGATCGGTCGGCCATAGGCGTCGAGCACCGATTCATGCATCATTTCCGACAGCGTCGGGTGCGGGAAGATGGTGTGCATCAATTCTTCTTCGGTGGTCTCCAGCCCCATGGCGATGACGAAACCCTGAATCAATTCGGTGACTTCGTGCCCGACCATATGCGCGCCCAGAAGCTGCCCGGTCTTGGCGTCGAAAATAGTTTTGATCAGCCCATCGGATGCGCCCAGCGCAATCGCCTTGCCGTTGGCCATGAACGGGAAACGTCCGACCTTTAATTCATACCCTGCCTCTTTGGCCTTGGCTTCGGTCAGGCCGACGCTGGCAATTTGCGGGTGGCAATAGGTGCAGCCGGGGATTCGCGCCTTGTTGAT
>JABMOG010000109.1 GCA_013204265.1 Rhodospirillales bacterium | reverse complement strand
CCCTATGCCTCCATCTACACCTCATTGGGATGCCCTTATCAGTGTGTGTTTTGCTGTATCAACGCGCCCTTTGACATCAACCGCTACCGTATGCGTGATCCTAAATTGGTAGTTTCCGAAATCGCCCATCTGCACGATGTTTACGGCACCAGGACGTTCAAGATCATCGATGAGATGTTTGTGCTCAACAAACGCCACGTAGACGATATTTGCAATTTGCTGATCGAGCGGGACCTGGATATCAACATCTGGGCCTACGCTCGGGTCGATACAGTCAAAACGGATATGTTGGACAAGCTGCGGCGCGCCGGTATCCGGTGGCTGGCGCTGGGTATCGAATCGGGTTCAGCCCATGTCCGCGATGGTGCCGAAAAGGCCTTCAACCAGGAAGAAATCATCTCCATCGTTCGTGACATCCAAAAGTCCGGCATTCGTGTCATCGGCAATTTTATCTTTGGTTTGCCGGACGACGATCTGGGCACCATGAATGAAACCCTGGATCTGGCCAAGGAACTGAATTGCGAATTCGTCAATTTTTATTCGGCGATGGCTTATCCGGGTTCGCCTTTATACCTCCAGGCTGTGGCCAACGACTTGGCCCTGCCGGAACACTGGACGGGGTTTTCACAGCACAGTTACGATTGCCTTCCCCTTGCGACAGATCATCTGAGTGCCGCCGAAGTCCTGGGGTTCCGGGACGACGCCTTCCACGAATACTTTTCCAACCCCCGGTATCTGGATATGGTGACGCAACTATTTGGATGGGAAACCCGGCGGCATATCGAAGGCATGGCTACCCATAAACTGAAGCGTAAAATCCTTGAAGAGCAGGATGCTGCGGAATGATCATCAGCCGCACCCCCTTTCGCGTCTCGCTATTTGGGGGCGGATCCGATTATCCGAAGTGGTTCCGCCAGCACGGCGGCGCTGTCTTCGGATTTGCTATAAACAAGTATTGCTACATCTCGGTCCGGCCGTTGCCGCCGTTTTTCGAATACCACCACCGAATCGTTTATTCGGCAGTCGAAAACGTCTCGGAATTTGACGAAATTCGGCATCCTGCCGTACGCGCCGTCTTAAAGGACCGGGGTGTTGAAATCGGGTTAGAAATTCACCATGACGGCGATTTGCCGGCGCGGTCCGGCTTAGGCTCGTCGTCGTCGTTTACCGTCGGCATGCTGAATGCCCTGGCTTCCCTGGACGGCAAATCGACCGATAAAAAACATCTGGCTAAAGAGGCTATCCGTATCGAGCAAGAGGTGATTGGCGAACATGTCGGATCCCAAGATCAGGTTTGGGCCGCTTATGGCGGCATCAACCGTATCGAGTTCCTCAAGAATGGGGACTTCAACGTCCAGCCGGTAGCTCTATCATTTATCCGTAAAATCGCTTTGTTCGATCATCTGATGCTCTATTTCACCGGATTTTCCCGCCTTGCCCCTGAAATCGCCAAGAAGCAGATCGACAACATCGACAATCGACAACAACACATCGAAAAAATGGTCGGTTTGGTTGACGAAGGTATCGCCATTCTGCAATCTGAAAGCCGACCGATCAGCGAAGTCGGGGAACTGTTGCACGAATCCTGGCGGCTGAAACGGGAACTTACAGACGCCGTATCGACGCCGGAAATCGATGAAATTTATCAGACTGCCCGGGACGCCGGCGCGATCGGCGGGAAACTTCTCGGCGCTGGCGGAGGCGGATTTATGGTATTGTTTGTGGAACCGGAGAAACAGGCTGCCGTTTCCGCCAGACTCGATGGCCTGGTCCGGGTCAATTTCGGGCCTGACGAGACTGGCTCCAAAATCGTTGTCTATGAGCCGGACGGACTGGAAAATCGCTAATGGCGGTAAGAAAATCAAACCCCAAAACAACGGTCGGTAAAAAGAAAACCGTCCCGGCAAAGACCTTGGTTTCCGTCGTTTTATCCTTCCGCAACGAAGAAGATGTTCTGCCCGAATTGATCCAGCGCCTTGAGGACGTTTTCGCCGCTGAGAAAATCGAATGCGAACTAATTTTTGTTAACGACAATTCCACCGACCGTTCCCTCAAAATCCTTAACGAAAGTGCATCCGGGAACCCGCACATCAAGATCATCAATATGTCACGTCGGTTCGGGGTTTCGGAATGCGTTATGGCGGGGATTGCCCTTTCTTCGGGCGATGCCGTAATTTCCATGGACGCCGACCTGCAAGATCCGCCCGAGGTCATTCCCGACCTGATCGCCAAATGGCAAAACGGTGCCGAGGTCGTTTACACGGTGCGCACGGAACGGGACGGCGAACATCCCTTAAAAATGTGGGTGACGCGCATGGCCTACCGGGCAATCAACGCGGTCTCGGAAGTCGATATGCCGGTTAACTCCGGCGATTTTCGCCTACTCAGCCGTCTGGCCTGCGACAAACTGATGGAACTGGGGGAAATGGACCCCTACCCGCGCGGCCTAGTGCCTTGGCTGGGGTTCCAACAGGAGGCGCACTATTACCGGCGCGATGCGCGTGCCGCCGGTGAGGCGCATTTCTCGCTGCTGAACAGCCTTAATCCCTACAAGACCTTCATTTCAGGCCTGACGTCTTTTTCCATGGCGCCGATCTTTCTTATTTTTCTAATCGGCGGCGGGGTGTCGTTGTTATCCTTGATCGGATTGATTTTTTCCAGCGATGGTGAAACCGGCTGGGTTATGTTTGCCTTGTTGTTGTGGGGCTCATTGATGTTTTCGCTCGGCTTCGTTGGCATCTATGTCGGGCGCACCTACAAAGACGTGCGCGGGCGTCCCCGTTATATCATCAAGGACACCGTCGGCTTCAACGACGAATTTGCGTCTAAAACAAAGGCGTAGAGAATTTTCGGTGAACGCGAGGGAACCGGAAATGCTCTAGCGCGCGACCAACACCGAATTGTGGGCGTTTTCCATCACCTTGAAGGCAACGCTCCCCATAAAGAACCGCTGTATGCCGGACTTGCTGGATTCGGACATCACGATCAGTGAATAATTGGGGCCGATCTCGATAATTTCCTCCACCGGATTGCCGATGCGGATGATCGTTTCCTCGACTTTGATCCCCAGGTCGTTCAGCATTTTCTCAGCCTTAGCGACATTTTCCCGGGCCTTGGGTTCATCCTCATCATCCAGGGCGACGCTCATCAGGGAAATCGGACACTCGCATCGGCTCGCCAGAACGGCGTCGCGGCGTACCATTTCCATGGACTCATCGGAACCGTCGGTACAGATCAAATGCCCGTGGCCGACGTCCAGGTCACGCGCCACCAGCACCGAGCATGGTGCATGCACGGCGACCTTTTCGGCCACTGCCGGGTCCCAGAACGACCGCGCCATGCCTTTCCAGCGGCTCGACGCGCCCAGGATGATAATATCGTATTCTCCCAGCTCCCATTGCTCCAGGATGCCGGTGGCAATATCGGTGGCGACCTTCAGCTTGAGCACCACCATTTTGCCCTGCTCGTTGACGTAGTTGATTTTGTTGTCGCCCAAGGGGTCGCCGTCAACGTCGGTGTGAACGACTTCCTCTTTCCATTCCTCGCCGGACATGACGCCCAGATCTTTGAGCATGTCGCGGCCTTTTTTCAAATACTGAATGCCCGGAAGCTCAATCCCCCACTTCAGCATGTTCTCGCGCGCCACCCGCACCTGCAAACCGCCCGAGCGTAAACCCTGATCGGTCGGCCGCACGTACAGCAGCACGATATCAGCATCAACACCGCTGCCCAGCTTGGCCGCGTACCGCAAACTTTGATAACACTCGTCGGACCCGTCTATACAGACCAGTATCCGAAAGCGACCTTGCGCATCTTGTTCACTCATTTTGAGGGTTCCCTCCCAAGAGCCCGCGTCACATTCCTAGCAGGGGCCAGTATACCTTAGCCGCCACCAACATGATAACAGTTGATGCAACGGCCATTTTCCAACCGACCTTCAGGAAATCTGTGGTTTTAAGGTAGCCGGACGCATAAACGATTGTACACGCTGGCGTTCCAACCACCGTAAGATAGGCAAACGACGACGAAATCGCCGTGATGTAACCAATAATAATTGGGCTCTCACTGGCAACCACCGACATTTTCAGCACGATCGGGCCGAGAACGGCCACCGCGGCGCCGTTGGACATCATGTTGGTCACGCCCGTGGTCAGGACCGATACCGCCGCCCAAAGCCCAAAACCCTCATTGGCACCCAAGGGTGCCAGGATAGCCAGGAAGGCCTCGGCGACCCATTGCGCCGCACCGGTTTCCTTCATCTGCAGTCCGAGAGAGATAGCCGCCGCGTAGAGCAGGATCACCCCCCAGTTGACGCCGGAATTGATGTCTTCCCATTTCACCAGGCCGGCGACCAGGAACATGGCGGCGCCGGCGACGGCAACCGTCCCCATGCCGATGTCCCCGGAAATCAATATCCAGCCCACCAGCACCAGGAAAAAGATGAAAATGGACATCCAATCGGCCGCCTTCATCGAGCCTTCCTGCTCAATCAAAGTTCGTAATTTGACCACGGCCCTGGATAAATCACGGTATTCGGGCCGGAAAGTCCAGAACAGGACGGTCGTGACAACCGGCACCTGAATCAGGAACATCGGATAGGCATGGATCATCCAATCCACATAGCTGACGAGAAACTTAAACGTTTCCGGGTTTGTCGGATCGTAGAAAAACTCTTTCCAGTAACCGATCATAATGGCGTTTCGTGCGCCACCCGACGGGGTGCCGATACCGGCCACCGAGGCGCCATAGGAAATGGAAAACAACAACACGGCGGCCAGATTGCGAACCTTCCTGGGATCGTCGGAGGTTAGCGTAATCAGGGTAATGCCGACGGGAAGCATCATCGCGGCGACGGTGTGTTCGCCGACGAACGACGCCAGCACGCCCGAAACAACGGTAATACCCAGACACACCCGCCAGGTCTTGGTGCCGGTCATCCGGACAATTAACCAGGCCAGACGCTTGTCTAGTTTCTGTTTGACCACGGCAACGGCCAACATCAGCGACCCCATGATAAACAGAACCGAATCGGTCATCAGGCTTTTGGCGACTTCCGAAGAATCGTGGCCCATCAACACCACTTGGCCGATGACGATCAAAAGCGCCACGGTCGGCAAGGGCACCGGTTCGGTGACAAACAGTATGACCGCCACCACCGACATGGTCAGCACGATCAGGGCTTCAGGCGACAGTCCTTGCGGCAAAGGCATATGCAGCATAAAGCCGCCGACGATCATGGCGATGAAGAACCACTTTTTCTCCCAGAAGAAATAGAGGTTCATCCACGTCCCCACTGTCATGACCCTTCTCAGGCCGGTCATGCCGTTGACGCGAAGACGATTTTGAAGGCTCTGAAGCCGAGCCGTATTGTTGGACATTTTTAGTTCTTTTTGCCGGTTCCAAAGGTTCGATTCGGCCTGGGCAAAAGCTGAATTTTATTGGACGCTTTTAGTTGTAGCCTAAATAACCTCGTAATATCAATGGGGTTTAGGCCCCGGCAGCGGCCCTGAGGGCACCGATGGTAGCTGCGTAGTCGTCGCCCTTGAACACCGCACTGCCGGCCACGATCACATTTGCACCGGCGTCGGTGACGGCTTTTATGGTACCGGTATTGATCCCGCCATCGACTTGCAGATCGATCGGACGGTCCCCAATCATAGCGCGGATACGGCGGATTTTCTCAACCTGGGATTCGATGAAGCTTTGACCGCCAAAACCGGGATTGACCGTCATCACCAAAATCTGATCGAGCTTGTCGAGTACGTATTCGATGGAGCTTTCCGGCGTCGACGGGTTCAGCGACACCCCGGCCTTTTTGCCGAACCCCCGGATCATCTGTAGCGATCGGTCGAGATGGGCATCAGCCTCGACATGAACCGCGATGATATCGGCGCCGGCCTTGGCATAGGCCTCCAGATGCGGTTGTGCCGGGTTGATCATCAAATGCACGTCGAAGACCTTGTCCGTGCACGGCCGAATACATTGAATAACCGGCGGCCCGAATGTCAGGTTGGGAACGAAATGGCCGTCCATGACATCAATGTGGATATAATCGCACCCAGCGGCGTCGATGGCTTTGACCTCGTCGCCGAGGCGTGCAAAATCCGCCGAAAGTATCGAGGGTGCGATTTTAAGCGTGTTGGTCATAGTCGCCTTTCCTTTTTTTAAGTGTCCCGGTTTAAATAACCCGGGGATCGAGGGAACCATCGGCATACCGCGCTGTCATGTCGTCGAGCGAAATCGCCTTGATCTTGGAACCATTGCCGGCCGTCCCGAAGGCTTCGTAACGGGCCTTGCAAATTTCGACCATGCCTTTGGTTGCCTCAGCCAGGAACTTGCGGGGATCGAAATTGGACGGATTATCGGCCAGGTGCTTGCGGATGGACCCGGTCGACGCCATGCGCAGGTCGGTGTCGATGTTGACCTTGCGCACCCCGTGTTTGATCCCCTCGGCGATCTCCTCGACCGGAACGCCGTAGGTTTCCCCCATATCGCCGCCATGGTCGTTAATGATCTTTAGCCAATCCTGCGGCACCGAGCTGGAGCCGTGCATGACCAGATGGGTGTCGGGAATACGGGCATTAATTTCCTTGATCCGGTCGATGGCCAGAATGTCGCCCGTCGGCGGGCGGGTGAATTTGTATGCCCCGTGGCTGGTGCCGATGGCGATAGCCAGGGCATCGGCCTTGGTTCTTTTGATAAAATCGGCGGCTTCTTCCGGATCGGTGAGAAGTTGGTCGTGGCTAAGCTTGCCTTCGGCGCCGACGCCGTCTTCTTCGCCGGCCTCGCCGGTTTCAAGCGAGCCCAGGCAGCCCAATTCACCCTCGACCGAAACGCCGCAGGCATGCGCCATCTCGACTACTTTGGAGGTAACCTCGATATTGTACTCATAGGACGAAGGCGTCTTGCCGTCTTCCAACAGCGAGCCGTCCATCATCACCGAGGAAAACCCCGATTGAATGGAACGTTGGCAAATCGAAGGCGACATGCCGTGGTCCTGGTGCATGGTAATGGGAATGTCGGGATAGGCCTCAATGGCGGCAAGAATCAGATGCCGCAGAAAAGGCTCACCGGCGTATTTGCGCGCCCCCGCCGAGCCCTGCAAGATCACCGGGCTGTCGGTCGCCTCGGCAGCCTCCATGATCGCTTTAACCTGTTCCATGTTGTTCACATTGAAAGCGGGAATCCCGTAAGAATTTTCCGCCGCGTGATCGAGAAGTTGGCGCATCGAAACCAGTGCCATCGTTTTATTCCTCCTGTTAAAATTCTTGAGACAGATTACAACCGGCTCTTCGCGGCTTCCACCACCTTGGCTGGGGTAATCCCGAAATGTTCAAATAATTCCCCGGCCGGCGCCGATGCACCGAACCCGGTCATGCCGACAAAACCGCCGTGCGAACGGATATAGCGGTCCCAACCCATGCGGATTGCCGCCTCGACGGCGACTCGCACGGTACCGGGGCCCATCACCTGCTTGCGGTAGGCCTCGTCCTGTTCATCGAACAGTTCCCAGCACGGCATCGAGACCACGGCCGTCGGCGTGCCCTCAGCCTGCAACATGTCGCGGGCCTGCATGGCGACAGAGACCTCGGACCCGGTCGCGAACAACGTCACCTGGCGGTCGCCGCCCTCGGCCTCGGCCAGAACATAGCCGCCGCGCGCGGACAGGTTTTCGTCAGTATGTTCGCATCGCAAAGTCGGCAACCCCTGGCGGGTCAGCACCATACCGGCGGGGCCATCGTTACGTTGCAAGGCCAGCGCCCAGCATTCCGCCGCCTCAACGCCGTCGCAGGGGCGATAGACGTGAAAATTCGGCATCGCCCTCAATGAAGCCACCGTTTCCACCGCCTGGTGGGTCGGGCCATCTTCGCCAAGCCCGATGGAATCGTGGGTCAGCACATAGACCACCCGCTGCTGCATCAACGCCGACAGGCGCATGGCGCCGCGCATATAATCGGCAAACACCAGGAAGGTGCCGCTGTAGGGAATGACCCCGCCATGTAGCGCCAATCCGTTCATCGCCGCCGCCATGCCGTGTTCGCGGACACCGTAATGGATATAACGCCCGGAATAATCCTCCGCCGTCACCGCCTCGGTCACCGCCGTCTTGGTATTGACCGAACCGGTCAAATCGGCGGATCCACCGACCATTTCCGGAATAGCGGCAGTCAGCACTTCCAAGGCCTTGCCCGACGCGACACGGGTCGCCCAACCGGGAGCCTCGGTGGAAACCGCCTTTTTGTGCGCATTGAGTGCGTCCAGCCAGCCTTCCGGCAATTCACCGTTCATGGCGCGTTGGAATTCGTCTTTGGCGTCGCTTGCGCCCAGACGCCCTTCCCAGGTTTCACGGTCTGCCGAACCGCGCCCGCCCACCTGACGCCAGGCGCTCAAGACATTATCGGGAATTTCAAACGGCGCATACGGCCAGTTCATGGCCTCCCGGGCGAGGGCGATTTCATCATCGCCCAGCGGCGCGCCGTGGGTGGCGGCCGTGCCTTGCTTGTTGGGTGCACCCCGTCCGATGGTCGTCTTGCACGCAATCAGGGTCGGTTTGCCGGAACCTTGAGCCGCCGCAATGGCTTTTTCCACGGCGTCCGCGTCATGGCCGTCGACGGCGTCGACATTCCAGCCCGAGGCCTTGAAGCGCGCCGCCTGGTCGTCGCCGGTGGTCATCGTAACCGGACCGTCGATGCAGATGTCGTTGTCGTCCCAGAGTACGATCAGCTTGTTCAGCTTCAGGCTGCCGGCGAAGGAAATGGCTTCCTGGCTGATGCCTTCCATCAGGCAGCCGTCGCCGGCGATGACGTAGGTCCAATGGTCGACCAGATCGTCGCCGAAGCGCACGTTGGTAAGCCGTTCGGCCAAGGCCATACCGACGGCGCTGGCGATACCCTGCCCAAGCGGCCCGGTGGTGATTTCGATACCCTGGGCGTGGCCGTATTCGGGATGCCCCGCCGTCTTGGCGCCAAGTTGGCGGAAGTTCTTCAGCTCCTCCAGGGTCATGTCTTGATAACCGGTCAGGTGCAGCAGCGAATACAGCAACATCGAGCCGTGTCCCGCCGATAACACAAAACGGTCCCGGTCGTGCCAGTTAGGAGCCTTGGAATCGAATTTCAGGAACTTGGAAAACAGAACCGTGGCCACATCCGCCATGCCCATGGGCATACCGGGGTGCCCGGAATTGGCTTTCTGGACAGCGTCGGCGGAAAGAAAGCGGATGGCATTGGCCATGTCCGCGTGGTCAGATCCTGTCATTTTTAAAGCTCCTTAAAAGGTAATTGAGAAAATTAAATAGCATGATGGCCGAGGGCCGCCTTGACCATGTGGTAGGTGATCAACAATTGCGATAAGGCCAGCGAATGGCTGAGAACGTTATTGTTCTTTTCGTCCGTGAACTGGCCGACGTTTTCACGAAGATGCTGGGCCTCGGGAATGAGTTTCCACAACAGGTCTTCCATGTTCTTGGCCCGTTTGTCGTCGATGGCGCCGGAAATATCCAGGACATCGACCGGCTTGCCGTCAATATCGCGGGCCAGCTCGAGACGAAATCCGTTCTTGATCCCGGCGTCCAACACCGGGGACAGATCGGGATGCGGCAGGGTCGGGCGCAGGGTATGGCGGACATTCAGATGGGCGCCGGATTCCTCATGGTCGGACCCCGGCGGGTAGAATTGCACAACCATGTCGGCGAAGGTGCGCTGGGGCTGAATGAAATCAACACTGTCGGTGACCCGTTTTTGTAAGGACGCCTTGACCTCCTCAACGGTGTAGCCGCGCTTGCCCGTATCGCGCTGAATTTTCCATTTCACCCGCAGGTCTTCCACCGGTTCCATGTAGACCTTGACGTCATAGCTCGCCCGCATGGCGCGGCTGGTATACCCCAGCAACCCTTCGAGGATGATATATTCCTTGGGCTCGACATATTCCGGCGCATCAAGGGCGCCGCTTTTATGGTTGTAAACGGGTTTTAAAATTGGCCGGCCCTGGCGCAGCATCTGGATGTGTTGTTCCAGAATGTCGATGTAATTGCCTTCCGGGTCGAGGGCGGAAATACCATTCTCGGCCCGCTCAGCCCGCGAATACTTGTGGTAATCGTCGGTACAGATAGTCGCCACCCGATCAGGCCCAAGAATCTGTGCGATGCCCGACGTCAGTGTCGTCTTGCCGGCCGCCGAATCGCCGACAATTCCCAGAATAATCGGGTGATCGACCTGGCGGAATTTTGATTTAGGCATTGATGACCTCCCTGTCCATGGCAGACGCCTCATCGGAAAGCTTGTGATAAGTGGTTAGAAGCTGGCGCTCCCCGGTGGCCCCGGAAATGATCAGCGATTGTGTGCGCTCCAGGCCCGGCGTCTGCTCGATCCCCGAAAACAGAAGGCCCGTGGTAATTCCGGTCGCCGAAAAATAAACCTGCCGGGAACGCACCAGATCCTCGACCGAATGCCAGTGCGTAGTGTCCAGGCCCTCGGCCTTTATCGCCGCCTTCTCAGACATCAGTTGCGGATCGAGGCGGGCAAAAAAGACACCGCCCATGGCCCGGATAGCACACGCCGACAGAATGCCTTCGGGCGTACCGCCGGTCCCCATCAGGGCATCAATCCCGGAATCGGGTATCGCCGCCATCAGGGCACCGCCGACATCGCCGGCCGGATACAAGGCGACCCTGGCCCCGGCCCGATAAATACTTTCCACCATTTCATTGTGGCGGGGCTTTTCCAGCACGAACACCGTCAATTCCGAAACCGGCTTGCCCAGGGCCTTGGCCAGGGCGATCAGTTTGTCCTCGGTCGGGGCATTCGGGTCGATTTTGCCTCGGGCTTCTTTGGGGGCCGCGAATTTTTCCATATAGAAGGACGGCCCCGGCTCAAACAGGGTGCCTTTCGGAGCCATGGCGATGACGGCCATGGCATTGGTCATCCCCTTGGCCAGATAGCTGGTGCCTTCGACCGGATCAACGGCAATGTCGAATTCTGGATATTGATCGCCATCGCCGATTTTCTCGCCGTTTTGCAGAGATTTGGACGGGCCTTTATAGGCATCCCCCGCCACAATAGTGCCGGTAATGGGAAGTTTTCCGAGTTATTCGCGCATGGCCTCGGCAGCGGCAACGTCGCTCTTATCCTTTTGGCCCAAGCCGATCCATTTATAGGCTTCGCGTGCAGCCGCCTCGGTGACATTGCGCAGGGCGAAAATAAAAAGCGGCGGCACCGCCACCCTTTCGCCAGCTTTTGATGCGTTCGCCATCCCCTGCTCGCCCGCCTAACCTGTAACGCCTGTTGTATTTGCATCGCAGGATATCGAAACCGAAACCGCCTTCAAACACCCTCAAGCATGGGGTTATACACTCAATAGAGTGGTAAGTAAGCTACCCGTTAGTGTTGATGTTGCGGCCAAAATTCGACAGTCTCCGTCAGCCGGATCCCTTCAGGTACAACGAGATCGCATGCGATCGGCTGCCGACGGAGAGTTTCTCATACAGGTTTTTAAGATGGAATTTGACCGTATTGACCGAGATCGCCAATTGCTCGGCTATCGCAGCATTGGTCTTGCCTTCGGACAGGGCGGAAAGCAATTCTCTTTCCCGCGCCGTCAGGGTCCCGAAAGGGTCGGCCAGGGGTTTGCTCATATCGATAAAAGGGAACACCATCCGGCCCTCGGCGACGGCGATGACGGTTTCGATCAGAGTATCTGGATTGTCTTGTTTAGAACAGAAACCCGCGCCGCCCTTCAGCATCACCCGGCGCGGCACGGCGGCGGCGGTATCGCCTGTATAGACGACGATTCTGGGCGGATTCTCATTTTGACCAAGGGCATCCAGAACATCGGCGCCGCTCATGAACGGCATCGACCAGCCGATCACCCCGACGTCGAAGGAAAGGCGTTCGACCGCCTCCATAAACCGTTCCCCATCGGCCGCCGTAGCCAAAAGGTCGAAACGGTCGTCGGTGCCGAATATCTCGGTCAACCCCGCCAGAACAAGGGGCGATTTGTCAGCGATGACCAGATCAATGACCGGTTTTGCCATTTTTGCTCCCCGAAATTACCCCTCCCCAAGGGGGTAGGTATTCCAAAGCTACCCTAAAAAGATGAAAAAGGCAAAAACCGCTGCGGTACCGGACATATTTATCTTGGCGAATGGGCCTTACCTGCCTACATCTGAAGCATCAGACTGGGGCTTTAAGGAGCAAAAAACGTGACAATCCACCAAACCATCGAAGAGAAAATCCAGACCGCGCTAACGCCGAACCATCTGGATGTCCTCAACGAAAGCCATATGCACAATGTGCCGCCAGGCTCGGAATCCCATTTCAAGCTGGTGATCGTCTCCCCGGCCTTCGAAAACCTGTCCCTGATTCAGCGACATCAGAAGGTCAACGCGATTCTGGCCAAGGAACTTAAAGACGACATCCATGCCCTTTCCATGGAAACCCACACCGACCAGGAATGGGAGCAGCGGGTCGGGCGGACCATGGCCTCCCCTCAATGCCACGGCGGCAGCAAAGCGGATGCCTGAGACTTAGGCTAAATTTATATCGGGAAATGAAAGCGGAAAAACACTACGAGGAAACTGCCCGCCTTAAGGCATTGGCAGCACCCGTTTTTATCTATCCTGCCCGCGTAATCTTTTTAAGTATTCCGGATCGCGCTGGTTTCTCATCACCCGCAAATCAACCTCTTCGAAATCCTTGATGGCCTCTTTGCTGAGTTTGCTTTTCTTCTGACCGGATTTAAATTCTTTAATATCTTCGGCGAGTTGCAATTCGGCAAAAAATTTGTCGCTTTCCTTAAGTCGGTTAAAGATTTTGGCGGTGGAACCGGTGGTGTCTTTGAACCCGGCCAGTTTGGCGCGCTCGTACCACATGTAAGCCTTGCGATTATTCTTATCCACTCCCCGCCCTTCTTGATACATCCAGGCCAGAAAATCCATGGCGGGGGGATGCTCATCAACCTCGGCCCGATGACGGATGACTTCGCTATCAAACCAATCGGACTTGTCATCAATGATGGCCTGGGAAGATTTATTCCAAAGGGCTTCGGTCATAACGAATTTTTTGTCTGGGTACGGATAGCGGAGCGATGTTGCTTCCCCACTGGGCGCCGCCTGTACGGTCGAACCGGTGCGCTGGTTACCGGGCGCAACCTGCAACTCTGCGGTTTTGTGAAACCATTGCTGGTACTTATCGGAAGGGCTGAAAAAAGCGGAAAGTTTGATGTAGCCATGCACGGGCATGGCAACCCCACCCAGGAGAATTGCCAGAACCGAAACCGTTATGGTCTTTCTAACAGCCATTCAAGCCACACAATCGCATTTGAAGTTGACCGACACGCACGCCATACCCCCACTCGGCGTTCTTCCGGGCGGGATATAACCGGTACCGTACGTCCGGGTACGCCTGTTCTAGCCCCCCAACCTTACAGGTACCTTACAAAGTTTTTAATACAGGCATAGCAAGTCCGCCGCCGACAATTGCTTCGGCAGCGTAGAAAAATCGGCGACGCGCACAGCGCAGCCGTCACACCTTCCCTCATGGACCAAAACTGAAACTGCCGGTCCGAAGGAAAAAGTACTTAGCCGCAGCTTACGACGGCGTCGTAATCAAAATCGCGCGCATACCAGCCGGGCTTAACCCACAAGCCCAGTCGACCGGTCGGCAGATTTTCCGTCTTGATCTTAAAGGAAGCCCGTTGACCGTCCTTGAGTCGCATCTGGCGTTTGGAAATCAGTTTCCTGAACCGCTTTGTGCCTTCTTTGCGCATGTTATAGATGGCAAACGTGCTGGTCTTCGGCCAATCGTCGCCAATGTTCTTGATCCGGAACGTAGCGCTGCCATCCTGGCAGTTGGCGACAACGTTCATTTTCAAGAGGCTGGCCGCGGCTTGCGCCGATTCCTCGGCCATTGAGGCGGTTGCAAGTCCGGTGACGGCGATTGAAGCAAAGACAGCAAGAGCGTGTTTATTAAACCGTTTCATTATTATTTCTCCTTTTTTTTGGCCTGTCGCCCGAGGGGGTGTTTTGACTCGACCGACAAGCATCGACACACCGTTCTGGGTGCCGAACTCCATTGGATAGCTCACAGAAGTTAACAAAACGAAAACGCGCCCAGGCCTTGCCGCACCGGGATTTCCAGGAAGCAGCCACAAAAAAAACACCGCAAGGATAGTTTTTCCTGCGGTGCAAAGGATTGACCGGGGGTTTTTGGGTCGGGATATTTCGCCTAGATCACATCAAAAAATGATGCAAGCACCAGCAAAATTACGATGCCAATCAAAATCGCCCCTTGCACAAGAAGCGTATGATCCTGTTCACCGGAACCGGATGGCTCCGGACCGTGGTGGGAATGATCGTGCGTAGTAGCCATTGTCACCTCCGTTAAAGCTAAAGTTAAACTTCCGCAACGGCGGCGCGTTTATGCCAGAGGTTATGATTTTGGAACTATACCAAAATACGACTAATTTTTCAACTGGAACACGCTTGAAACGTTCGCCGGCTATTCCCTTGCGCAGAGGATATTATCGGAACGACCGTTTTTTCCGGGATGATGGGGTGGCTGAGGGGATTTGAACCCCCGGCCTCCTGGACCACAACCAGGCGCTCT
>JABMOG010000108.1 GCA_013204265.1 Rhodospirillales bacterium | reverse complement strand
CTTTCCAAGCATGCGCCTTCAGCCACTCGGCCACCCCTCCTTGGAGGGGCCGAACCTAGCCGAGCCGAACCCGCGCCGCAACGGTTTTGCGTGGCGCGGGGCTGGAATTGTTTATGGGGTCTTACTTCGGGGTGGCCTGCGGGACTGGGGCGATGGCAACAAAATCCCTAATAAACGTTATCGCCAAAACGGCCCACCCAGCTCCCCGTTGGTTTGAGCGAAATCAGTTCAACATTTTTATAAATTAACGTCCTGTATCATAGTTGGGTTTCCGCCGTTTTATTGGCGTGGTCCCATTCGGCAATAAAGGCGTCGATCGCGTCCATGGCCGGGCGGCAGTCTTCGCCCATACCTTCGGCGCGAATATAGATCAGGACCAGAGTAAATGCCGACAAGGAGATTTGGTCGTGCTGCTGGCGGGCCTCCTGGTGCAGGCGCTGGTATTCGGCAATGGCGCGCTTGAGCCCGGTCGGTGTGGGTTCGTAAACTGCGCGAACATGGACCAGGTGCCGTGCCGTGGCGCCGGCGATTTGACGGAACGCATCGGAACGGGTTGTCTGGCGGGTGTATTCGATAACGAGCGGCGCGTCCTTGTTGAGCCGCCGGATGTCGCTGTTTCTTTTCCAGGTCGAGAATCCGAACATTGCGAATTTTTTTCCGTTAGGCCCCGGCGGCCCATTCTTGCATGTCGGGCCTCGCCCGGACGGCATCGACATAGGCACGGCAAACAGGGGACAGGTCAACCCCGTAGGTCTGAAATCGCGTCACCACGGGCGCGAACATGATGTCGGCGCCGGTGAAGGTTCCGAACAAAAAATCACCATCCTGGCCGAACCGTGCGCGGCAGTCTTCCCAGATTTCACAAATCCGGGCGATGTTGCCGGCGACGCCTTCCCCCATACCTTCGCCGGGTTTTGTGCCTTTAAGATACATTGGCATATGGTTGCGCAAGGGCGCGAATCCGCCATGCATCTCGGCACTGACGACACGGGCCTGGGTGCGCGCCGTCGGCTCAATCGGCCACAACCCGGCATCAGGGTACATCTCGTTAAGAAATTCGATGATGGCCAGGGTTTCCCAGACCAGCACGTCGCCATCCGGGGTGTGGTGCTTGAGCAACGGCACCAGGCCCGAAGGCGAATGGACGAGGATGTGGGTTTTGACGTCCGGGTCTCTGAACGAGACCATGACGGTTTCGAACGAAGCGCCTGTCTGCTTTAGCGCCAACCAGCCGCGAAGGCTCCACGAGGATGTGTTGTAGTCGCCGAGAACGATGGTGAAGTCGGCCATGAAAGCCCCCTTATAGTGTTTGATCCCTGGGCCAGATCATAGATCGGAACAGCAGGATATTCACGGGCCTTTTTTCTAAGGGATCCCAGAGAAAATCTAATTAGTTTCGGTTCCGGTACGAATTAAGTTGCGTGTTTTATCCGTATTGGTTAAAAGTTCCGTTAACGAAATGATTTGACAGACCCTTTTATTGCACCGGGATGCTGAGAAAGGTAAGGGGAAGGGCGGGGAAATGAACGAATTGCAAGCCTTGGACATCTGGCGCCGGGCGCTCGTCAACAGCGTCCGCCTGGAAGCGCCGGACCTTTCGGCGCGGCAAATGGGGTTGTTGCTGACGGTGTATTTGAGCCCGCCCCCACATACCGTGCGTGGCCTGTCCAGCATCCTGAAAGTCTCCAAACCGGCGATCACGCGCGCCGTCAACCGGTTGAGCGAATTGGGCCTGGCGCGGCGCAAGGTTGACGAAGATGACCGCCGTAGCGTCCTCATTCAGCGCACAGTCAAGGGCTCGGTCTTTCTTCGGGAATTCGGGGAATTGATCGCCGCCGCCGCCAACCAGGATGACAACGCCGACACCTCCGCCCTGCCGCCGGAATACTGACCCGCCGGACGCCGTTCGTGTTTTCAGGCTTCGTTGAATCCCTGGCGGGCCGGTGTGCGGAACCGGCGCAGGTAGGTTGGCAGGATGGTTTCCGCGTCGGTCGGGGAAATACCGAGATCCTTAAAGCCCAAGTTTTTACCGGATACCACGTTATCGCGGGTGAGCGACAAAACCTGGTCGCGGGTCAGCAGCGGTTTCGGCCAGAGTTCAAGAAACCACGCGGCAATTGCGGCGACAGGGAAGGGCACCGGCGCCAAAAACCGGCGCCGACCGGTGACCGCCAACAGAAGATCCATGAGTTCCTTGAAACTGTAGACCGTCGGCCCGCCAAGATCATAGGTTTGCCCGGCTGTTGCCGCATCGGAACAAATCTTCACAATCGCCTCGGCGACGTCACCGGCATAGACCGGTTGCAAACGTGTGCCGCCGTCGCCATAGAGGTCGATATCGACAAGCCCACCTTCGGGAAACAATTTGATTCCCGGCCATACCGGACAGCCAAACACCGGCAGCACCCAGGTCAGCCGCGCCAGCCCGGCAAACAGGTTGAAGAAATTGTCTTCGGCGCCGAAAATTACACTGGGGCGGACGATGGTTGCCCCGGGGAAGGCTTCGCTTAGGGCTTGGGCGCCGGCGGCCTTGGATCGCCCGTATTGCGACGGCGCGTCGTTCTTAGCCCCGATGGCGGACACATGCACAAGTCGCTTGACCCCGGCGGCGCGGGCCGCTGTGGCGATATTTTGCGCGCCTTTGCGGTGCACGGCGTCGAATTTCTGACGCCCGCTTTCGTATAAAATTCCGACCAGATTGACGACTATGTCGGCGCCTTCGACGGCGGCGGCAACTTGGTTGACATGAGTTATATCGGCTGGCCACGGCACCACCTGGCCGGTATCGCCACAAACCTTCAAGAACAGCGCGGCTTCAACGTCGCGCACGGCGACACGCACCCTGAACCCGGCCCCGGCCAGTCGTTTGACCAGATGGCGGCCCAGAAAACCGGAACCGCCGAAAACGGTAATTACGGGTTGAACCAAAGGGGGCGCTCCTCTGTAAGGTCTTGAAAGTATCTGCGTGGACGTACATTTATGAGCCCGCCTGGGGGGGCCGTCAACTGTAGACCCAGGCTAAACGCACTTCATTTGCAACGCCTGCCTCGGTCCCGGTGGTTGACAACCGGACGGATGGGGATTACGCACTGTTTCCGTTATCGGAGGCCCAGGTGGCGGAATTGGTAGACGCGCTGGCTTCAGGTGTCAGTGATCGCAAGGTCGTGGAAGTTCGAGTCTTCTCCTGGGCACCATTT
>JABMOG010000018.1 GCA_013204265.1 Rhodospirillales bacterium | reverse complement strand
ATGCGGCCAGTTGACCAAGATGGTCAATCAGATCGCCTGTGCGTGCTCCATTCAGGCTTTGGCAGAAGGCATGAGCTTCGCCGTCAAATCCGGCCTTGATCCGCATCAGGTGGTTGACGTGATTTCCAAGGGCGCGGCGCAGTCCTGGCAGATGGAAAATCGCGGCAAGACCATGGTCGATGGAAAATTCGATTTCGGCTTTGCTTGTGATTGGATGCGCAAGGATCTGGATATTTGCCTCGACGAGGCCCGTGCCAACGGCGCCCAAATTCCGCTGACAGCCCTGGTCGAAAGTTTTTACGCCCGCATTCAGGCCGAAGGTGACGGCCGGCTGGATAATTCGATGCTTTACCGCCTGTTGAACAACGCCTGAGATTGAGGAATTTATAAAATGACCAAAACAGCATTCATCGGCCTCGGCGTCATGGGTTATCCGATGGCCGGACACCTGGCCAAGGCCGGGCACGACGTTACCGCCTTTAACCGCACCACCGCTAAGGCCGAGGCCTGGGCCAAGGAATTCGGTGGCGCACACGCGGGCACGCCGGCCAAGGCAGCGGACGGGTGTGACCTGGTTTTTGCCTGCGTCGGCAACGACAACGATCTGCGCAGCGTCGTTTACGGTGATGACGGTGTCCTGGCCGGCATGAAAAAGGGCGCAATTTTTATGGACCACACGACCGCCTCGGCGGACGTGGCGCGCGAAATTGACGCCAAGGCCCGCGAATTGGGCATCGGTTTTCTGGACGGCCCGGTATCCGGCGGACAGGCGGGGGCCGAAAACGGCGCGCTGACGGTCATGGTCGGCGGGCAGCAGGCGCATTTTGATGTCGCCGAGCCGGTCGCCCAGGCCTATTCCAAGGCGGTGACGTTGATGGGACCGGCGGGGTCCGGGCAATTGACCAAGGCGGTCAACCAGATCTGCATCGGCGGGCTGGTGCAGGGCCTGTCCGAGGGGCTGGCCTTCGCCGAAAAGGCGGGGTTGGACGCCAAGAAGGTCGTCGAGGTGATTTCCAAGGGTGCGGCCCAGTCCTGGCAGATGGACAACCGCGCCGAAACCATGATCGACGACAAATTCGATTTCGGTTTTGCCGTCGAATGGATGCAGAAAGACTTAGGAATCGCCCTGACGGAATCCCGCACCAACGGCGCGCTGTTACCGGCAACGGCGCTGGTTGATCAATTTTATGCCCAGGTCGCGGCCATGGGCGGCAAACGCTGGGACACGTCGAGCCTGATCCGGTTGCTGACGCGCGAGGAAAAATAACTAAATCGAGTGGCAGGGGAGACCCGTCTATTCGTAAGGCTGGCACAGAATATTATAAAAAAGAGGCTTCTTGAATGGGGGCACGAAGGCCAGATAGCTGTCCCAATCGGCTTCGATTATTCCGTGTTCAATCAGAATGCCAACGACCCGGTACCCAAGGGGTGCCAAGGTGTCGTGGATGGTTTGGCGATGTTCCCGAGTTTCCTGCCAATGCCCCGCCTCAAAAACGATCGCCGGTTGGTGCTTTCCTATAGTGGCAGCGCCCCCTTGAATGACTGCGGCTTCGTGGCTTTCGACATCAATTTTAAGGAAATCCAGCCTGTCGATATGTTCCTTTTCGCAATAGTCATCCAGGGTCATCGTAGCAACGGTCGTCTGATGCCCGTCCTCCAGGACGACGCCCAAGCCCGAACATCTGACATTGTGAATGTCATCTTCATTTTGAGCAATGGTGAAAGCCGCTTCACCGGTTGAATCACTCAATGCCTTTCGGCTCACAACCGACGTAAGGAAGCCATTGACCCGAAGGGTCTTGGTAAGAGCATCGGCAAGGTAAGGTACCGGCTCGAAAGCAATGACTCTCCCCGAGGTGCCGACGGCCTTTGCCATTGGCAGGGACCAATCCCCCAAATTAGCGCCAACATCCATTAGACCTGTTGCAAAAGTAGCGTCCCGCGGCTTAAGGCGCAACTTCGTTTGATGATTTGTTTTCAGAATCCAGCGGCGAAGTTGATGATCCCGGCTACGGTGCTGATTTTGACGCTATAGCGGTCCCTTGGAT
>JABMOG010000107.1 GCA_013204265.1 Rhodospirillales bacterium | reverse complement strand
GTTCTGGTTCCGGCACGGGCTCGGGTTCCGGGTCAGGTTCCGGCACGGGCTCGGGTTCCGGGGCAGGTTCGGGCGCGGCGGCAACCTCTTCAACGACTTCTTCGGCGGCCGCAGCTTCTTCCTCTTCTTCGGACAAAATCCGGCGAATAGACGCCAGGATATCTTCCATCGAAGGCTCTTCGCCGTCAGCCGCTTCCGCGCCTTCTACTGATTCCGGTGTTTCTTCGCTCATGAACCATCCACCAAGCTAGGTAAGCATGCTCGCTTGGGCAGTGACTCTACCCCCCAAAACATTAACAAAAGTATGATACCGGCACGCGAAACGCCAGAAAGATTACGTAAAGCGAAACCGGCGGCAGCGAAAACATCACTTTTTAGCACCCTCAAAATCATCTCAATTCCGGCCATCTGGGACGCTGCCGCCGAACCATTTATCGCGGACTCTGTGGTAGTGTCCGGACGGATCATAAGCATCCACCGGCAACTTCATTTGTTGGGCCGTCAATTGGCCCATGGCGGCCTTCAACTCGAATACAGCGAGCAGCTCGTCACGCTGGGCACTAACGTGAGAAACGCGGGAATCCCGCAATTCCTGCTCCGCATCAAGCACATCCAGCACCGTTCTGGAGCCGACCTGGGCTTCGCGTTGGACACCTTCCAAAGCGACTGCACTGGCGTCGATTTGGGCCTTAAAAGACTTCACCCTGGCCTGCGTCGTTAGCAGCGATTCCCAAGCCCGGGTAGCATCCTCGACGGCGTTCCGGCGAGCCTGATCGATGGCATGAATCTGCTCGGCGACATTCTGCTTCGCTTCGCGTAATCTTGAGTAGACTTCTCCCTGTTGATAGAGCGGAACCGTCAAATTTAGCGTTAATTCGGCGGAATCGATTCGGCCTGTCTCACCAGCCGATTGTAAATTTCGGGACAACCCGGTCGATACGCTGACACTCGGCAACAGTTCGCCGCGCACTTCATCGACGTTGTCATCGAGCGATTTGCGGTCGAATTCAGAGCCGATAACGCCGGGGTTGTTTTTTGCCGCCACCTTGCTCGCGGTCTCTTTATCCTTCGGTAAACCACCGGGAACTTTGGCCGCAACCAATGTTTTAGGCGCCGGCAGACCAACCACGTTCTGGTACGCCGCGCGGGATGCTTCCAGGCGACCTTCGGCAGCAATGCGGTCGGCAGTTGCACCGGCAAGACGGGCTTCGGCCTGATGCACATCGGTGCGGGTAATTTCACCGACCTGGAAACGATCCCGGGTAGCTTCCAGTTGGCGCTTCAACACCTGTTCATTGTTGATGTTGAGTTTGAGCACCGCTTCGTCCCTGTAAACGTCGATAAACGCCGTCGCGGCAAGCAACAATACGTCTTGTTCCGTTTCCATCAGCCGCGCCCTCTCCGCGCGCACGGTGTTTTCCGCCCCACGGGTGGCGGCAAAGGTCCGCCCGCCGCGGAACAGAGGTTGGGTCACGGTGATGTCGATGCTTTTCGGTTCGCGGTGCTGTCCCCGATCAGTGCTGGTGGTGCTTTGCACAGCAGAGACACCCGCGCTACCGGTAATCTCGACACTGGGCCGCCAGTTGGACAGTGCCTGGGGCACCCCTTCGTCGGTGGCGCGAACCTTGGCTCGCTGACCAAGTAGGGTCGGATTATTTTGATAAGCAGCCGTCATGGCTTGTTCGATAGTCTGTGCCCTGGCCACTCCGACATAACTAATGGCAAGCAATACCAAACACAACAAAAAGGCCAGACGTTGGCAAACCCCTGAGAAATGCAGCTTCCTGTCGCCCCCGCCTATTAGTCCGGTCATTGCGTCACTTTGTTTTGTTGTTTGCAGCATGGTGTTTGTGGTCACACGAATCGCAGCCATTTTACCTGCCAGTAGAGTCTTAGGTAAAGACGGAAAGCGGCAGGGTAAGGCCTGACTGGGAAAATCGTACAATTCGTTTAGAATGCAAAGGCTTTTTTGCGCTCGAATCCCGGCAATAGCTTGGTCGAGGATTCGAAAACGGCACGAGACGAAAGGCCGCCATGATGGCGCGACATCAGGATGGCGCTGTTGGTTCCGTGGCCTGAGACGACCGCAACCAGCCGCCCGCCTTCGGCCAATTGCGAAGAGATACTTTCGGGAACTTCAGGCACGGCGCCATCAAAATATATCACGTCATACGGGGCCTGGGCCGGGTGACCCCCGGCCAAGGGGCCGACGACCACGGCAACCGTGTCGATACCTAGTTCCGTCAGGGTATGCGCGGCCTCAGCGGCCATGGCGGAGTCGCTTTCCAGTGCGACAACCGCGCCAACCATATTTGAGAGCACTGCGGCGCTGTATCCGGTCGCACAGCCAACCACCAGAGCCAGGTCAGAGGGGGCCGGCGCCGCCTCCTGCATTAGCCGGGCCATCACCATCGGCGCCATCAAATAACGCCCCTCGCCTAACGGCACGGCGTCATCGACGTAGGCCACGCCGTGAAATTCCGTCGGCACGAAGGCCTCGCGAGGAAGCCCGCGCATGGCATCCAACAGCCTTATATCGGTGACTTGATTGGGCCTGACCTGACCCGTTACCATGTTATGGCGGGCTGCGGTGTAATCCATGGCTGGACTCTCCGAAAGTTCTAGCTGACAGACCGTTTATAAGGTGGCGCCGGAATAATACCAAGGGTCAATGACACACGAACAAGAACAATTGCATTCGTGCGCTTGACCGCCCCCGCGCCAGAGTCTAGTTTCCGTTCCTTCCGTTAAGGGCGCGGCGTTGCCTAAGTTTTTTGTTTGCCGTAAGGGGCCGTGAAATCTACCTTGGCGCGGTGGCGGAGTGGTTACGCAGCGGCCTGCAAAGCCGTGTACACCGGTTCGATTCCGGT
>JABMOG010000106.1 GCA_013204265.1 Rhodospirillales bacterium | reverse complement strand
CTGAGGTCGGGGATCACTTCTTTGTGCTGAACTTTCCACGCGTTCCAGTCGAGCCTGCCTTCTTTGATCAGAGCCACATGTTCGTCGTTTGCCATCCTCCGCTCCCTTTTCTGGCCTCGTTTGTTTTTCGGCAAACGATAATAAGACCATAAACATTTATTGGGGAAGTCAATTGCTCGGATATCTTTGGAAAAAACTGACAAACCGTGGCCTTCCGTCGCTGAAATAGAACACGGTTAGCTGGTAGCTTCTGAATGTCTGCTTGTGGCAGAGACTGTTTAAAAACGCGGACGGAGACGGTCTTCGCGCAACAAAAAATTCGAGGTCGGTGTTTCGGCGAACCGCTTCTTCGGGCGCTTCTTCGGGCAGGAAGTGCCCCGAAGCGATCATCGCGCCCGCACGCTAGTCTTCACAAGTCCCCCGGATGACTTCCGGGTTTCGGAAACACCGTCGGCATTGGCAGGATGTTTTCGCCGGCCAGCAAATCCTCGACAAAATAGGCCGCAAGTTCGTTTCTGCCTTTCACGCCCGCCTTTTGATAGACCGCGCTGCTTTGGCTCTTTACGGTTCCGGGGCGCGTATCCCGGATTTCCGAGATTTCCCGGACGGACAGCCCCTTGATCAGCAGCAACGCTATCTCGCGCTCGGAAGGCGTCAATTCCCAGGCATCGAATTTTGCATAGATCACGGCTAGCAACTCGCCGGAGGCGACCTGGATGGAGGCCCGGGCTTCACGGTGTTCGCGCAGCAGCCGCCTGATCTGCCAGCCAATGACCAGCAGGGCGAAAGCCAAGGCGACCGTCGAGACGAACTCAAGGACATTGTGATCTATCCACGGCGCCGCGATGTCGATATGGAAAATATCCGCCGACACGTCCAACAGGAAAAAGATTTCACTTATGGCAATCACGACGAAGGAAACGACGAGGGACCGAACCTCAAAGGCTTTCTTGTTCTTCATCGCGATTCCCGATCCGGCTATCCTTTATGGCAGGATGCACCCACGCACGATCCCAACACAAGGGATACCGTCTTTATCAGTCATCGTCATAGTCGCCGCTATTGGCCCGTTTGTGGCAGGCAAGACAGTTCGCTTTGGATTTGACCTTTGGCTCTTTCCAGGCCCGTTGAGGAACCTCCTCCTTGTGCTCCCGGATCCAGTAGGGTGTTTCCGTAATCCGCAAGGGAGCGGAGGTTTCCGACAACCCCCGCATGAATTTTCCGCCCAGCCAACTGGAACCGGCGGCATTCGCCAAGAGGTATGTTTTAATGTGACGGGCCGTTTCCGTATTCAAAGACGCGTCCTCGCCGAAGTGACTGGGCAATCCCTCCATGATTTTCCGCCATGAATTTTTGGGCAGCATTTGCGGTTGGAACGCCATATGGCAGGCGCCGCACTCTTTGGCGACGACCTGATCGCGGATGGGTTTGTAGCGTTCGTCGGCCTTGACCGCCGTGCCGGCGAGAAGGACCATTGCGGCGGCGATGAAAAACGTTCTTGGGTTAACAAACATAGTCGTTCTCCTATGCGGCGGGGGTTATTGGGAAATCATGAACGTCAGGAAGTCGCCTTTTTCCAGGGCGGTGCAAACGCGCCCGAGGACGCTCGTGCAATTGCGGCGGAACCACTTCTCGACCTTCTCGACGTCGGTGTAGCGGTCGGGAGACCTGGACAATGCCAACGGGGCGATTTCCTTGCCAGCCCGGGTTTGGCCGACACCCGTTGGGCTGCTCGTATGGCACGAGGTGCAGGACGGGGTGTCCGGCTTTCCCGTCGCCGGACGCGAGGAAAAAAGAGCGTGTCCCCGGTCGGCGGAAAAAGCCGCGAAGGTTTTGTCCCGCGCCTTGGCCTCGGAGGCATAGCCGGCGATAATTTCCTGGGGCGGGGCAGCCGATGCAAGGACACCGCCCGGCAAGGTAAAAGCGGCGGCCAGGGCGATGATGAACAACGGGCGTGCGGATACAGTTCGCAAAAAACTCATTTTTTGTCTCCGGTTGGTAAATGGATTTTAACGTCATCAAAGCGGCCCGACGCCGCATCCTTGTGACAGCCATTGCAGTTCACCTTCGAGCCGACGGCCGTCAGGCGAAACACGGATGGGGCAATGCTCTGATGCCGCGCCTTCCAATACGGGACGTCGGTCATGCGGAAAGACGAGGTCTCGATCCTGCCCACGCGTTGGGCGGCTTCGGTGTCAAAGGTCCCGGCGGGGTTGGCGTCGAGGTAGGCACGGATGGTCCTGACGGTTTCCGCGTCGAGAGAGGCATCCTCGCCATAGTGATCCGGCAACCCGTTCATTAAGGCGCGCCAGGCTTGCCGGGTCCGCAGGCTGGGATGGTGGGCATGGTGGCAATCGCCGCACTCGGTTGTATACGCCGCCGGGGCCTGCACGGCTCTCCAGCCAGAGGGGAACTTGCCGGCGAGAGTCCTTCCGCCAGCGAGCAGCAAAGCCGTAACGGCCAGAAACAAGATGCCTCCACGGACCGCGGACATTCCTGGCGGGGCGCCGGGCGGCAATTCCGCCGTCACCTTTTTCCCGGTAATCATGGCCGCGAGGACGGGATGGCGGAAAATACGTGTTTCCACAAACACGCCGAGCAGGTGCAGGACGACCGCGCCGACAAGGCCCCATGCGGCGATTTCGTGGATTTTCGCCGCAATCTCTCCTGTTTGAAAAGTCGCCGCCGAGGCCAAAGGGCCGAGATTTTCCTGCCCGCCCAAAACCACCAATCCGGTCGCCACCAACGAGACCAGAACAATAAGCAGAAGGATGATCATCCAGGCACCTGCCGGGTTGTGGCCAGCGTGATCTTGAGGTTTCCTGTCAAGGATGGCGCGGAGGTGCCTGTACGCGCCGCCGCGGGTCAGAGGAAACGTCCAAAACTTGCTGTAGTGGCTGCCAAGGAAGCCCCAGGCCAAACGAAAGGTTAAGAGCGTCCCCAGCGCGTACCCGGCGATGACGTGAAGATCGAGCCACCATTCCGGGGCCAGGAATCCCGTCACCCCGGCAACGGCGACCACACAGACCATCGCCCAGTGGAAAAGCCTGAGCGGCAAATCCCAAACCAGGGTCGCTTGCAAAGGCTGTTTTGCGTCCGCCTGAGACGGATAGGGATATAAATTGCCGTCCATCGTGTTGGCCGCCGAATTGATTTCGATGCGGACAGAGATGCACGATTACGGTGCGCCTAACAATCAACCCAAGTGTCGAACCGGGCATACAGAACTATGGTTTATGCGAGCTGAAATGGAACCGGCACCCGCGATATAAGGCTTTGCCTCCACGCTCCCGAGGGATTTTCGATCAGCCCGGCGCCCAAAACGCCCGCAGCCGGCGGATCACCTCTTCGGGCAGGAAGGGCCTTCAACTTTGCCGTGACTGCCATCACAGCTTTGAGCCGGTAGATTTAGTAAAACCCCCTACATAAACCGTACAAATAGGGGCGACAGAATGAATTCGAGAGAAAAAAACGGGGTTGTGATTCTATTGGTGCTGTTGGTGTTGTTGTTGGCGGTCAGAATGTATTTACAGCCTGCTTGATAGAGGTCTTATCCCTGATTTATTCCTGCCGAATTTTGGCGCAACAGGACACCTTCCCATTTAGAATTGGAATCGTCGCCCTCGATAAAAAACGTATACTCCGCCCTGCCCGGGAGAAAACTTCGATCAGCCCGGCGTCAAAAACTCCAATAGCCGGCTCACCACTTCACCGGGCGCTTCTTCGGGCAGGAAGTGCCCCGTATCGACTGGCCCGCCCGTAACGTCCGCCGCCCACCCACGCCAGGCATCGAGCGGGCTGGCATCATCGCCGCTTTTGGGGCCGCCGAACCCGCGCTTGGCGCCCCACAGAAACAGCACCGGGCACTGAATTTTGTTGCCCGCCGCCCGGTCGGCTTCATCGAGCGCATCATCAATCATCGCACCGGCGCGGTAGTCTTCGCAAGTTGCGCGGATGACTTCGGGGTTTCGGAAACTGCGGCGGTATTCGTCCATTGCCGCCGCGCCGAATTCAAATCCGTCGGCGGCCCAGCTTTCGAGAAGCCATTCCAGAAAATAATCCGGATCATGGCCGATCAGAGTTTCCGGCCGGGGCGCGGGTTGGGCCAGAAGCATCCAGTGAAACGCGCCGATCGCTCGCTCTTTGTTGGTTCGCCGCCACATGTCGCCGGTCGGGATTACGTCCAGCGAACACAGGTGTGAGACGCGTTCGGAATGGTCGAGCGCCAAGCGGTAGCCGACGCGCGCGCCGCGGTCGTGGCCGCAGACGGCAAAGGTCTCAAAGCCCAGGGCCGACATCACCTCGACCTGATCCATCGCCATCGCGCGTTTGGAGTACGTGGCGTGATCGGCATCCGAGGGCGGCGTTCCGCTGTCGCCGTAGCCGCGTAAATCGGGGGCGACAACGGTGAAGTTTTCAGCCAGGATGGGCGCCACCCGGTGCCAGGTCACGTGGGTTTGCGGATAGCCGTGCAATAATAAAAGCGGTGGGCCTTCGCCGCCAATGCGCAGATGAATGTGCGTATGGGCAGTCTCGATACGCCGGGGTTCGAAGCCTTCGAACATCTCAGACATCTCCATCATTTCCCAAGTGCGGGAACCGTGTTTTTGCCTTGCTAACCAAAGCGTCGGTCGCGGTTTCCATGCGGCTTTCCAGCTCAAGCATGAACTCGCGGCGCTTCAGGCCCTGGGGCATGGGGTCGAGGAACTGTACCGTAATCACGCCCGGCAGTTTCTTAAAACTGCGCCGTCCCCAGAACAGGCCGGAATTCAAGGCCACAGGAACCACCGGGGCCTGCGTTCTGGCGTATACCGCGGCGATGCCGGGTTGGTATTCCCGGTGCTCGCCTGGCGGGGTGCGGGTGCCTTCCGGGAAGATTATCACCTGGCGGCCCCCGGCCATGCGGGCCTCAACATCGCGCACCAGCCGCTTCAAAGCCGCCCCGCCGCCCGAGCGGTCGACGGAAATAGCGCCGCATTTGAGGGCGCACCAACCCCAGATGGGCAGACGCGTCAGTTCCTTTTTTAAAACGTAGTTAGGGTCACTCAGCAGTAAATAAAAAACGAAGGTGTCCCACGCCGACTGGTGTTTGGAGACGATGATGCAGGGGCCTTCGGGGGCTGTGCCCATAACCTCGAAATCGAGGCCGATCATCGCCTTTAAAATGATTACGGCCCCCCGTGTCCACGCCTTGGTGGCGACCTGCGAGAACCGCCGGGGCAGCGCCAGCAACACAGCCAAAATCGCCATCAGCAACAGGTGGTAGGCGAAAAATACCAGGTTGAAACTCAGCGACCGGAGAACGGTCATCCGGCGCCTCCGGCAGGACTGAGCCCCGCCATGCCGCTCAGCCGCCCGAGGCCGTGGCGAACCCAGGCAAAGAGGAATTTGTTGTATTCGCTGATCACCAGACTGGCCGTGCCCGGCCACGCCCACCACCGGTCCCGTTTGACGTTGTCTGGAAAAACCGGATGCGTGATAATGTGTATGCCCGGCATGGCGTAGCGGAATTCCAGCAGACTTCGGGGCATGTGATAGTCCGCCGTCACCAGCCGCAGCGAGCGGTATTTTCTGGACACCATCCAGGCCATGGTCTCGGTCGCGTTGCCCGTGGTGTTAATGGCAATGCCGATGCTGATGCGGCTTTCCAGTTGTTCGGGCTTGCGTTTGAGAATTTTCAGCAGCTTGCGCACATCGACGCCCTGATAAACCCCGGACACAAAAAGATTTTCCGCCAAACCGCGTGACAACAGGTCCAGACCTTTGCTCAGGCGGCGGCTGCCGCCGGTCAAAACGACGATGGCGTCCGTCGGGGTCTCGGCATCGACAACGCGGGCCGGTATCCAGCCGGCAAACTGAAACAGGCCGAAAATCCAGAACACCACCACCACCACCAGGGTCGCAAACAGCCTGTGCGTCCACCCGGCGCCTACGGAGTGGCGGGGACGGCGCACCCTATAGCATCCTGGACAGGGTTTTCATCACGGTCATGCGCGCCGTCAGCATGGCAATGAAGGCGACCAACATAGGCAATGCCGCCAGCGCCGAGAAGTGGGCGGGGCCTAGGATAATTTCGGGAAGCAGGCCGGCTTCCATCTTGCCCGCCATGATGCCGATCCCCCACAACGTCGGCACCGACAACAACAACCCGATCAACCCGCCCTTGAGGCCAAGCAGTAACGCGCGGCTAGCGAATTGGCTGGCGACATAGGAGTCCTGGGCGCCGATGAAGTGCAGAACCTCGATCGCGTTGCGGTGGATGGTCAGGCCGGTGCGGGTGGTGAACACCACCGTTCCCACGGTCGACAGGCCGATGAACACCAACACCATTGTGGCCAGCCCTTCGACCGAACGGATCAGGCGGACCAGGCGTTCAAGCCAGATGCTGTGGTCGTCGATGGTGACGCCGGGAACGCGAGTCTCCATTCGCCGGGACAGCTTTTCGACATCCAGCTTGGCGCCCGGTTTCAGTTCCACGTCAATCAGGCGCGGCAACGGCAGGTCGCTGGATGCGGCGGTAGCCCCCAGCCACGGCTCCAGCAAGGCCATCAACTTGGCATCGCTGAGAGTCTCGAAACGATGAACCTCGGGCGTTTCACCCAAAATCAGCAGGACTTTTTGTAGGCGTTCAGTGTCTTTGACTGGCGTCTCGCTGGGCACGATCTGCACCGTCAGGGTGCCGCTGATGCCACGGTCCCAGCGCGCCGCCGTGGCGTCCAGCACCAGCATTCCGGCCATCGCCAGAACCGCCAGGAAAACCATGAAGGCGATCAGCCAGGGCAGAAAGCGGCTTAACGTATCTTTGTCGAGGGGCAGGTCGGAGCGACGGGTAAACATCAGATCAACTGTTCATAGTTGGTTGGCTCATCATTGGCGTCGTCTTCGTTTCGCCCCATGTCGGGTTGAGGCCGGGCGGTGACGCCGCCGATGATTTTCAACCAGCCTTCATCCAGATGCATACGAGGATAACCCATGCGTTCGACCATCTTGCTGTTATGGGTTGCGATGATGACCGTGGTGCCAAGTTTGTTCAGTTCCTCGAACAGGTGCATCAGGCGCATGCCCATGCGGTCATCGATGTTGCCGGTCGGCTCATCGGCCAGCAAAATTTTCGGCCGCGCGATAACCGCGCGCGCGATCGACACGCGCTGCTGTTGGCCGCCCGACAAGGTTGGTGGGCGGGCATCCAGGTGATCTTTCAGGCCGACCCAGCTGAGCAGTTCGACGACGTGTTTGCGGACATCGCTTTCGCGCGCGCCAGCTACGCGCAACGGCAGGGCGACGTTATCGAAGGCCGACAAATGGTTGAGCAAACGAAATTCCTGGAACACCACGCCGACGCGGCGGCGGATGGACGGCAACTCGGACCGAGGCGTCGTCGCGATGTCCCGACCGAACAGCGAAATCAGACCGCGGGACGGCTTCATCGCCATGTAGATCAGTTTCAGCAACGACGACTTGCCGGCGCCGCTAGGCCCGACCAGGAAATGGAAGGACCCCGGTGCCAGGGAAAACGTCACATCCTGCAACACTTCCGGGCCAAGCCCGTAGCGCAGGCCGATGTTTTCGAATTTAACGATGGGTTTGTTGTCGTCGACGTCCACCCTACTTCAAGCCCCCTGCTCAGCGGTGCCGGGCGCACCTTCGATGGCGAACCATGCCATGGCGCGTCCCATCCCGTCCAGTCCTGTTCCCCACCGGGCGGAATGCCAGAGTATACTATAACAGGCCACTTCGGCGCGGGTTGCGTTAAATGCGGCAAATGCCTATAAACGACAAGACCTTACAGCATGTTACAAAGATGATAATAACCTGTCAGAACTGCCAAACGAACTACAATGTCGACGCCAACGCGATTGGCGGCGGGAAGAATGTTCAATGCCGGAACTGCAGCAATTCCTGGTTTCAGAATCCGATTCCGTCCGCGCCCTTGTATGCCCCGGCCCCGGTCATGGCCGCGCCGGTAGCCGCGCCACCTCCACCTCCGCCTCCACCTCCTCCCCCACCGCCGCCGGTATACCCCGACCCTGAGCCCGAGCCGATGCCCGAGCCGATGCCGGAACCCGAATTTGGACCAGAGCCTGAACCAGACCCCGTCGAAGAAGACGCTTTTGAGGAGCCCCCTGCGGACGAAGCCCCCGCCGAAGACCTTTCCGGGGCCGCCGAAGACGCCTTGTCGCCGGATCAACTGGACGAAATGTTCGGCGAAGACGTGGGCTCGGATGCCTTTGGAGAACTCGAAGAAACCGGGGCCAGTGATGGGGGTATCGATGAAGCGGGCATCGACGACATCGACGACATCCCGGACCCGGACCCGATCCCCGAAGTGTTTTCGGCAGACGACGATGAGTTTATGAGGGACGACGTTGTAAAAACGGGCGGCAAGGGAAAAATTGTCGGCATTGCCGCCGTCGTACTCATTTTGGCCCTGGGCGGCGGGGCGTTTTTCGGCCGTTCCTATATCATCGAAATGGTGCCCCAAGCGGCCGGTATTTTTGAGATGCTCAACTTCGGCGGCTCCGAAATCGGTGAAGGCCTCGATATCCGCAACGTAAAATCCTTGCGCGAAGTCGAAAGCGGCGTCGATATACTGATCGTTCGCGGCGAGATATCCAACGTCTCAGAAGAAGAGCGCTTGGTGCCGATGATCAGGGTTGTTCTGTACGATGGGGAAGGCGAAGAGGTTCAAAGCACCATCGCCGCACCCTTGAAAAACCGCCTTCCGGCAGGAACCGCGGTTGGTTTCAGCGCCAAACTGCCGGAACCCTCGGCGCTGGCCCGTCGCCTCGAAGTCACCTTCACTGATACCAAGAAAAAATAGCCCCACTAACCTCAACTAGGGTCAGTGCCCAGGCAGGCAATTGCTGCCGGTGGAACCGTCCCAAAGGGACACTATTTGCACGCCCCGCTGCGGCCCCGCTGCGGCCCAGACCCCCCGTCAGGGCGCCCTACACACAACCCAAAAGGCCGGTTTCGCTGGTGCGGAACGCCCTTTGCCGCGCCCACCGCCGGAATGGCGCGAATCTTGCTTTGGTTAAGGACGACAGGAATCGGGACCACTGGCCCATTAAGAGCCGGGGCGACGATCAATAGGCGAAGAAGGAACCTTAACCGATGATGATGCCATCTCGCGGCCCTGCGCCGCTGCCGCCGCCGAACCGGCGTTCCTGGTTCGGCGCACGGCTCCATGTTGCCAGCGCCCATTGCCGGCTGGCCGACACAACCGTCCGCCTGCTTGCGCTGTTGGGACCGGAGCGAATGTTCTCCGATAGCTCTGTGTTGACGGATAATACACCGGCGAAAAGCGGCAAGCTCAGAAGCGTTTGAGAAGACGCTCTATATAGTCCCGCTCCATAGCCGGGCGATCAAACTCGCCAGCCCGGCGGCGCAATTCGTCCAGCAATTGCCTGGCTCGGCGGCGCTCGGATTGGCTCGGCACCCGGACGCCGTCATCGCTGACGGAGGTTCCCTGCGCCCCGCCCGGCCGGCGCCCAAAAGGATCGGACCCCGGGCCGGGTCGCTGGCCCTGTTGCCCGGGCCTGAGCCCGAAGGTGCCGCCCATGCGCCGGACCAATTTTTCAGCCATCTGCCCGGCCCCCTGGCGCAGATGGTCGAGGGCGCGCGTCTGCGCCTGTACCGCCCTGCGCGTGTTGCCGGACCGAAGGGCTTTGGTAGCATCTTTCATCGCGCGTTCGGCCTGGCCGAAGGGTTTCGGAATGCCGCCCATGATTTCGTCCATGCCCAACATCAACTTACCCAAGCGCCCGCGTAGCTGATTTTGCTCGCCTTCGCCGGGCGCTTCGCCCTTAGTCCCCTTACCTTGTTCGGGTCGACCGGGCATGGCGCCTTCGGGCAGACGTTCGCGTTGACGTTTGTAGGTTTTGTCGAGCGCCTGTTGCTGGCGGCGGGTCAACTTGCGAAGGTCATCCATCAGGCGGCGCGCCTTGGCGGTCTGCTCGTTGGGTTTGCCCTGCTGCATGCCGTTTTTGATGTTGTCGAGCATGCGTTGCAGGTTCGACAACATTTGCTGAGCGGCGTCTCTTGAGCCGATATTGGCGAGATCCCGCGCCTCCTCGATCATCCGTTGCAGGTCGCTGCTATCAACGGTGGCGGCGGTTTCGCCCTGGGGCAACTGGTCGAGCCCTTGTTGCTGCAAATGTTTTGCCAACGCCTGCATGTAATTATCAAGGGCGCGTTGCAGATCATCCATCAGGCGATCGATTTCCGCTTTGTCTGCGCCATTTTTCAATGCCTGCTGCAGGCGGTCCTGAATCTTTTTCAGGTCGCGGTCGGCGACGGCAAATTTACCGTCTTCAATACGCAGCGCGGTTTCCCACAGTAACGCCTGTACGTCGCCAATGCCTTCGTCGCTGCCATCGTAGATAAGCCGGCTGGTGGCGACGCTGAGCGCCAGGAAGACCACGGTGTCATCAAAAAAGTGTTCGGGGTGGCCGATCAGTTTATCGAGAGTCACGCCCACCGTGTTTAAGACCTCGGCGGTCGGAGTGTTCAACATCTTGCGCGCGCCGACGATGGCGCGGGCGACAGGATGGTTGAACACCCGCTCAGGCAGGACGATCCGCACCGCGTCGCTTTGACCGGCCTGACCGCGTGCATCGAGAACTTGCAAGCGCACCAGCACAACCAGCCCGGCCCACGGATGGGCGCTGAAGTCCTGTATACTGGACCCCAGTATTTTTTTCGAACCCAACCCCGGCAACGGCAGTTCAGAACGGATAGAGGTGCCAGCATCGCCTTGGGCACCTTTCCCTGGTATCGACAGGCCGTCCGGGTGGCGAATAACCACCTGCATCCCGGCCACTCCGAAATCATCGCGGGCTTCATATTCCAGCCGCAACTGAGCGCGGCCGGTGCGCGCCGGGGCACGGGTGAATTCCACCTGTGGCGGGTCATCGGCGGCAACCTGCAACGGCCAACGGGCAAGGGGCTGGTTATTCAGACGAACTTCGATACGATCGGCGGGTATGTCGGTGTCGCCCAGAACCGTCTGAAGACGGAAACTGGCGCCTGTATTTTCGGTGTTATCTGCGCTTTCGGAATCATCAATTGCCGCAAACCGGATGGTGCGGGGGCCGAGAACCAGAATCGGTGCGCCGGATGCGCCCGCGACCTGGGCCAGCAAGGTGGAGCCGACCGGAACTTTTATTGGCGGCTTGGCCGGACCCGCCGCGCCGCCCTGGCCCTCTAGAAAGATCGGCGCCATGCCGGTATAGGCTGGTGGCGTAATCCAGATATTGAGATCGATCGGCCCGTTCACACCGGGATGCACCTGCGGCATAAAGGCGCGCTCAACCCGGCCCACGGCATCGCTACCCGCAGTGGCAAAACCGATCACCAGAAACAGCACGGCCAATACCCGCAGTCCGTAAGGATCCAGTCTCGCCATACCCGGCGATGGCCATTTGATCCGAAGAACGTCCGCCGCCTTGGCCATGCGCGACAGGTGCGCCCGCCACAAATTTTCCGCCCCCGGCGTATCCAGACCCACCGCAAGGCGGTCGTTCAGGGCTGTCAGGGGCCGGTGTTCAAGACCGCTATCGCGCTCGAGGCGGCGCCGGGCGCCTTGTTCGTCAATCGCCCGGAACCCGGCCACCGCTCCTCGTGTCAGGATTCCGAATGCAGCGGCGAAACTGATCAGTACCAACCAATGCCCCCAGAACGGCAGCAGCGGCAGCCAGTCCATCAGCGCCACCGTTAAAAACAGCGCCGCGGCGCCCATTGCCGGCCACACGCGCGGCCAGACCTGTTCCCAGGTCAGCGCGGCCCGCGCCAGTTCCATAAACAACCGATACCGGTTTCCCCACGCCCCCGGTCCGCCCGGCGGTGGTAAAGTCGGTGGCGGGGGCGGCGGGGTCACGACCCCGCCTTGCGGCGAAGCCTGTCGCCATTGGAAAGCCAGTCGGGAAGTTGTTCGCGGGCCAGCATGTCGTCAACGGTGACGCGGTCGCGGACTACCGAAAATGCCTCTGCATTGACCAACACCTCGGGCACCAGCGGGCGCGTGTTGTAGGTCGAGGCCATCACCGCGCCATAGGCCCCGGCGGATCGGACGACCAGTAAATCTTCGGGCGCGGTAACGGGCAGCGCCCGTGGCGCGCCGAAGGTGTCGCCGGTTTCACAAATCGGCCCGACCACTTCGACCACCGGCTGCTCGCCATCCGCCGGGGCCTCTGTTACCGGTTCGATAGCATGATAGGCATCGTACAGGGTCGGGCGTATCAGGTCGTTCATCGCCGCATCAACGATGACGAACGAACGGCTGACGCCTTGCTTGACGCGAATTACGCGGGTCACCAGAATCCCGGCGTTACCACTGATCAGGCGTCCCGGTTCGAAGTAAACTTGGCACCCCAGGTCGCCGACCACCGATTGCACCATCGCGCCGTAGGCCTCGGGCGTCGGTGGGTGTTCATCGCCATAGGGAATGCCAAGCCCGCCCCCTAAGTCCAGATGTCCAATAATATGGCCTTGCGCCCGTAACGCGCCGACCAATCCAGCGACCCGCCCATAGGCCTTGCGAAACGGTTCCAGGTCGAGAATTTGCGATCCGATATGTACGGCGACGCCGGTAGCATGGACGTTCGGCAGTTGCGCGGCGCGCGCATAGGTCGCCGGCACATCGGCCCAGTCGACGCCGAACTTGTTTTCACTTTTACCGGTGGCGATCTTCTCGTGGGTCAGGGCATCGACATCCGGATTGACGCGAATGGCGACATTGGCTTCGATGTTCAGCGACGCCGCCACGCCCGACAGTGTCTCCAGTTCGGGCAACGATTCGACATTGATATGCAGCACTCCGGCTTTCAGGGCGGCGGCCATTTCGCCCGAAGTCTTGCCGACGCCGGAAAAAACGATCTTCGACGCCGGGACGCCGGCCACCAGGGCGCGTTTCATTTCGCCTGACGAGACAACGTCGGCGCCTGCACCAAGGCGGGCCAGGGTTGCGATCACGGCGATATTGGAATTGGCCTTAACAGCGAAACAAACGGTGGCGTCCAGCCCGCCCACGGCATCTGCAAACACCCGGTAATGGTGCTCCAGGGTTGCCGTCGAATAGCAGTAAAAAGGCGTGCCGACGGCTGCGGCGATTTCCCTAATCGGCACCGCTTCGGCGTACATTTCGCCATTCTTGTATTGAAAGTGATCCATAACGCACGAACCTTGATAGAGTTATTTATAGGAAGGCGAGTTCGGATACTCCAAGAGGTACCCCAGTGGCGGGCGCGACGCACCGGAACCGGGCTGCGTTACAGCCCCCGTATCATCGCGGGTTTCGGCCTTCGAAGGCGTACCGATTATCGTCTTTTCGCCAATGGCCGGATACTGGCGCGGGTAAACGCTGTCGGGCGGTGCCGCCGGCGCAGATTTAACGCCGCAGGCAGCCACGCTCAGAAGCACCAAACATACAGTCGTGGCCTTCGCAGCCTTACGTACCAACACCAGGTTCATCATCATCCGTCCAGAAACCTTTTTCGCGCCTCGGCAACGGCACCCTCAACGCTAGTGGGCGCGGTACCGCCAAAACTGTTGCGGCTATTCAGGGCGTCTTCCACCTTGAGAACATCATACACCTCTTTGGTGATGCCCGGGGCAACCGATTGCATGTCATCCAGGCTCAACTGGTGCAGGCCCATGGTTTTTTCATCGGCCAGCTTGACCAGCGCCCCGGTCACGTGGTGGGCGTCGCGGAACGGCATGTCCAATGTCTTGACCAGCCAATCGGCGAGATCCGTGGCCGTCGCGTGGCCGGACCCGGCATCGGCTTTCATCCGTTCCACATCGAACGTCATGCCTTCGACCATTCCGCTCATGGCGGCCAGACTTAAGGCCAGCGTGTCGGCGACGGCAAACACCGGTACCTTGTCTTCCTGCATATCCTTGCCATAGGCCAGGGGCAGTCCTTTCATCATCACCAGCACCGTATTGAGCGCGCCGATGATGACGCCCGCCTTGGCCCGCACCAGTTCAGCCGCGTCGGGGTTGCGTTTTTGCGGCATGATCGATGAGCCGGTGGAATACGCATCCGGCATATGGGCATAAGCGAACTGCACCGAGCACCAAAGGACGATTTCCTCAGCCAGGCGCGACAGATGGATGCCCAGGATGGCGGCATTGGACAGGTATTCGAGCACGAAGTCCCGATCCGAGACGGCATCCAGGGAATTGGCCATCGGGGCGTCGAAACCCAGCGCGCCGGCGGTCATGTGCCGGTCGATGGGAAAAGACGTTCCGGCCAGAGCCGCCGCGCCCAAGGGGCTTTCGTTCAGCCGTTTGCGGCAATCCGATGCCCGGCCACGATCGCGGCCCAACATTTCCACATAGGCCAGCAGATGATGGCCCAAGGTCACCGGTTGGGCCGATTGCAGATGCGTGAATCCCGGCATCATGGTCGCGGCATGTTCCCCGGCCCGATCAATCAGAATGGATTGCAGGGTTTTCAGGTCTTCATCCAGCTGGCCAAGGGCATCCCGCACCCACAGCTTGAAGTCGGTTGCGACCTGGTCGTTGCGCGACCGGGCCGTGTGAAGGCGTCCAGCAGCGTCGCCGATTAACTCACCAAGGCGTGATTCGACATTCATGTGAATATCTTCCAATTCTTGTTTGAACTCGAAATCGCCGCATTCTATCTCTTTGACAACGGCATCCAGACCCTTTGCAATGGCATCACCGTCGTCTTGCGATATGATACCGGTCTTGGCCAACATGGCGGCATGCGCCTTCGACGCTGCGATGTCGTGGGCATAGAGGCGCCGGTCGAAATCAATGGAGGCATTGATCTCTTGCATAATCGCCGCCGGACCAGAGGCAAACCGCCCGCCCCAGATACCGCTTGTGGCCGGGGGGGGGGTGCCGGAACCGGACTTTTTTGAAGTGTTTGTCATCGTCTTAAACCTAAACGAGACGCGATAAGGAACCAAACCTTGAAACGCCTGTTAAAATGTTTTCGCACTTATATGGGACACGCCGCCGTAATTTCGCTCGGGCTGGCTTTAGCGGCAAGTGTTTCTGTAACACGTCCCTGGGCCGCAACGAAACCCGGAAAATACGCCGGCGGGGGGCAAGTGTTCAAGAGTTATCAAGCCACAAACCCGCCCCGCCCGGTCACTGCCGAGCCCTTCGTTGACGGGGACAGCGTGAAAAAAACGCTGGCCGAATACAAGGGACGGGGCGTTGTGCTTAATTTTTGGGCGACCTGGTGCGCGCCCTGCGTCAAGGAAATGCCGCAACTGGACCGGTTGCATAAAATTCTCAAGCCCGATGGTATCGCGGTTCTGACTCTCTCCGAAGATCGGGCCGGGGCGGCGCTGGTAAAAAAATTTTACCAGCGCAACGGCCTCAAAAATCTCGATGTTTTGGTCGATAGTGGGGGCAAGGTTTTGCGAGGATCGAAGGTCAGGGGCTTGCCGACAACGCTGTTGATTGACGCCCAGGGTCTTGAGATTGGCCGCGTCCAGGGCATTTCGGAATGGGATTCGGACGATGTCGTGGCCTTTTTGCGGCGCCGCCTGAAACCATGATGGCGCAACGGTCTTTGTCCGCCCCCGTCTTAACCCTGTTAATCCTGCTTCCGGTGTGGCTGAGCGCGTCGTGCGCCGCGCCAAGCGTGGACTGGGGGAAACCCGGGGGCAGCCAGGATGAATTGACCCGCGACCGATGGGACTGCCGCGCCAAAGCTCGCCGCGAAGCTGATAAAAATTTTCGCCAACGAGACCTAAGTTCCCGCCCGGCCGGATTTGACGACGACAACACACTCAGCCGCGACATGTCCCGCTTTGATGCCCAGCGCGATGAACGCCGTATGTTTGAGCAATGTATGGCATTGCGCGGCTACACGAAAAACAAGGCGGCGCGGTGATTGGAGATTTTGTCGGCACGTGTTTGAGACATAGGGTCCCAAAAAAACAAAGGGCCGGGTTTTTCAACCCGGCCCCTGGTCTCGTTAGAAAGGTGAAGCGGCTTTAGTTCACCTTGGGGTGCTACTTGCTCGTGTTTGTCGCCTGGGAATTGTCACCCGACAAAATTTCGCCTTCGAAGATATCGGCATCGCCTTTGTACACATAGGCCATTCCCGGGTAGTTGGCGCCCGCGT
>JABMOG010000017.1 GCA_013204265.1 Rhodospirillales bacterium | reverse complement strand
GGTCAGGAAGTTCTTCTTGATCCGAAAATCCGCCGCCTGCCGGTCAACCCGGCAACCTACGCCAAGGCGCCCGCCGGCTTCCCCAATCCGTTCAAGGACAAGTCCATCGGGGCGGCCGTGAAATTCGATTTGCAGCTGTCAAAAAGCCGCTACAACGTCATCAATTCCCTGTTTGACGTGATGATCACCTACCGCCTTGCCGACCTGCGGGCCGCCGTCAAAGCCATTCAGACGGCGGAAGCCAAGCAGAACGGCAACGCCGCAGCTATGAAACTGATTGCAGAGGCCCGTGCCCTGATCGCCAAGATGCCGATCAACGAAGCCAAGGCCAGCGAGAAGGCCTTCAACAATATCTTCAAGAAGAAGCGCAAGAAAGCCAGCGTCAAGGTCACCGGCCGCCAGGCCGAATTCGAGCAAGCCTGGGACACCGATGTTAAGGCCAACTACGCCAAAGCCAAGGCCTTGGCGGAAAAAGCCGCGTCCATGTAAGGACGATCCTTCGAAAATGGCGGGGTCCGATGATCCTTCGGGACGCAACGGACCCCGCCAGTTTTTCGATTCTGCCTGAACGGAGACCCCCTTGAATTCCTTTTCGAGAAGCAACTGGGGCGTAAGTGCCACGGCCATCTTCATCAGCCTGTTTCTGCTGGTCTTCCTGATGGTCCCCGTCGCCAAAGTCATTTACGTCGCCTTCCAGGACCCGCAAACGGGGGCCCTGACGCTGATTAATTTTATCGATTTCTTCAACACCTCGCTGTTCCAGGAATCGTTTCTGAATTCCATCTACGTTTCTTCCATGTCGGTGCTGCTGGCGTCCATCATCGCCATTCCGCTGGCCTATTTCACGACCCGCTTCAATTTTCGCGGCGCAGTGCTGATCCAGACTTTAGGGATTATCCCCTTGATTATGCCGCCATTCGTCGGTGCCGTCGCCATGCTGTTGCTGTTCGGCGAAAACGGCTCGGTCAACCTGCTGCTCGACGAATGGTTCGGATTTACCATTCCCTTCATGGAAGGACTGAACGGCGTGATTTTGGTCGAATCCATTCACTATTTCCCGTTTATCCTGATCAACCTGTCCGCCGCGTTGCTGAACATTGACCGCGCCATGGAGGAATCGGCACAGAACCTGGGCGCCAACGGCATGCGCCTGTTCCGGCGCATCGTTTTTCCCCTTGCCATGCCGGGTTATGTGGCCGGCGCGTCGCTGGTCTTCCTCAAGGTGTTCGATGATCTCGGCACCCCGTTGTTGCTCAACATCAACAATATGCTGGCGCCGCAGGCCTACCTGAGGATTACATCGATCGGTATTTCCGATCCCATGGGTTACGTCATTTCAGTGATTTTGGTAGCGTTTTCGCTGTTTTCACTGTGGGTGTCGTTCCTGGCGCTCAAGGACAAAGACTATTCCACCGTCCAGAAGGGCGGCGGCGGGCTGATGAAACGGGATTTGAAGGCCTGGGAAAAGGTCGGTTGCTACGCCGTCATCATCCTGATCCTGGCGATGGTGCTGTCGCCGCACATCGGATTGGCGCTGTTGTCGTTTGGTACCGTGTGGTCGTACAGCGTGCTGCCCGACGCCTTCACCTTCGCCCATTATGAAGGCATGTTCAGCACCGCAGGACAGTACATATCCAACACCTTGTTATATGCCGGGCTGGCGGCGACCATTGACGTCGTGCTCGGCACCGCGATTGCCTATGTGGTCATGCGCACCGGCATCCAGGGGCGCAAATGGCTGGACTTCATCGCCATGGGCGCGGTCGCCGTGCCCGGCGTCGTCATCGGCATCGGCTACCTGCGTACCTTCGTTGAATACAACGTGCCCATCATCGACAAGCCGCTGGCGTCATGGTGGGTGATCATCGTCATCGCGCTCTCCATCCGCCGCCTGCCCTATGCGCTACGCGCCTGCACCTCCGCCTTGCAACAGGTCAGCGTGATGCTGGAGGAAGCTGCCGAAAATCTGGGCGCGACAAAATCGCGCACCGTGCGGCGTGTCGTCGTGCCGTTAATGACGGGCGGCATTCTGGCCGGGTTCATCACCAGTTTCGCCACCGCCTCCGTCGAACTGTCGGCGACGATCATGCTGGTATCGGCGGAATCCGACGCGCCGCTAGCCTACGGAATTTATGAATTCATGCAGTCGGCATCCGGGCGCGGGCCGGGGGCTGCGCTGGGCATCGTTGCCGTGCTGATTGTCGGCACCGCCGCCTATGTTTCCCACCGCGTCATCGAACGAACCGAAAGGCAACGCACCGGAACCGGCATCGTCTTCGCCGAAAAACTGCCTACAACAACGGGAGCCCTCCCCCTATGAGCGAGATCAGAGCCGAAGCCGTCGGCGTCACCATCGAGGACCTGAGCCTGTCCTTCGGGTCAACGGCAGTCCTCAAAGGCATCAACCTGACCATCGAACCGGGGGAGTTTTTTACCTTCCTGGGCCCCTCCGGGTCCGGCAAATCGACCCTGTTGCGCGCCATCGCCGGGTTCGGGCCTTTGCCGGGTGGCCGCATCCTGATCGGCGGCGACGATGTCACCCGCCTGCCCCCGTGGACCCGCAACGTCGGCATGGTGTTCCAGAGCTACGCGCTGTGGCCGCACATGACGGTGCGCAGGAACGTCGCCTTCGGGCTAGAGGAACGCAACATCCCGGCCAAAAAAATTCGGGACCGCACCGATGCGGCCCTCGACCTCGTAGGGTTGCGGGATTTCGCCGACCGCCGTCCGTCACAATTATCCGGCGGCCAGCAACAGCGCGTCGCCCTGGCCCGCACCATCGTCGTTGAGCCAAGGGTATTGTTGCTCGACGAGCCATTGTCCAATCTGGATGCTAACCTGCGCGTTCAAATGCGCCGCGATATCCTCGACCTGCAACGCAAATTGGAGCTGACCACCATCTTCGTCACCCATGACCAAGAAGAAGCCAACACCACTTCGGACCGCATCGCAGTTCTCGACCAGGGCGTTATTCAGCAGGTCGGATCACCCATCGAACTCTACGACGAGCCAGCCAACCGCTTCGTCGCCGATTTCCTGGGCACCGCCAACCTGATCGACGATGTCCTTGAGATGCAGGACGGCACGCCCCTGTTTGCTCCGGGGGATGGCCGCACAGCGATGTTCCGGCCCCAGGACCTGACCATCCACCCCGCCCCCGGAACCCCCGGCCCCGATGCCGCCACCCTGTTGGGCCGGGTCGAACACCGGGAGTTTCTGGGCAACCTGATCCGCTACTCCGTGACCACCGCCGGGCACACCCTCACCGTTGACGATTCCCACACCGCCGGGGCGCATGCCTTCGCCGCTGGCGACGACGTGGCCCTGAGCCTGAATCTTAAGAACATCCGCATCCTCACCGAATAAGGCCAAAATGAGAGACGACACCCCCCAGCCAATTGACCCTTTACCCGAGCCGCTGGCGCATGGCGGCGACCTTAGCTCCGCCGAGGCGCTGTACGGGCCACCGCCGCAGGGATGGGTCGACCTGTCCACCGGCATCAATCCGGCCCCCTACCCCGTCGGGGACATCGGCGCGACAGCCTTTTCCCGTCTGCCGGAAAAATCGGCCATCAATGATCTGCTGCTGGCCGCCCGGGACTATTACGGCGCGCCCGGCTGCGGCGCCATCGCCGCCGCACCGGGCACCCAGGCCTTAATTCAATGGTTGCCGAGGCTGCGGCCCCGGTCCCGCGTTACCGTGCTCAGCCCGACCTACGCCGAACACGCGCACGCATGGGCGTCCGCCGGGCATGATGTGGCCGAGGCCGCCGCACTGGAACAGGTGCCCGGCGACACCGACGTTCTCATCATCGTCAACCCCAACAACCCCAACGGGGTCTGCACCCAACGCCAGGACCTGCTCGACACCCGCCGGAATCTGGCGCGGCGCGGCGGCTGGCTGATTGTCGATGAAGCCTTTGCCGATGTGGCGCCGGACATCAGCCTTGCCGCGCATTGCCAGGACGATGGCCTGATAATTTTGCGTTCGTTCGGTAAATTTTTCGGCCTCGCCGGGCTGCGGCTCGGTTTCGCGCTTTGCAACCCGCAAACAGCATCTCGCTTGAACCAGGCGCTGGGGCCGTGGTCGGTTTCCGGCCCGGCCATTGCCGTCGGCACCCGCGCCCTTCGTGACACGGCCTGGATTGAGCAGACGCGCAACACCCTCCGGGCCGAGGTGCAACGGCTGGAGATCCTTTTCGGCCGGGCGGAACTGGACATTGTCGGCACAACCGACCTTTTCGTGCTGATCCGCTCAAACCAGGCGGCACGGCTGCACGCCCATCTCGCCCAAAACGGTATCTGGACCCGCGCCTTCCCAGGCAATCGGGCCTGGATCAGGTTCGGCCAACCGGGTACGGAGGAACACTGGCGGCGGCTGGAAACGGCTCTCGATCTTTTTTCTTAAGCGAGTCGGCAAATTTTGAGATTCCGTTAACTTTTGCCCCCTACGTTGGCTGCATGACGGACGGGATTGGGACTACCAACACACCATCGGCGCAGGTCGTCAAACGGCCCAGCGTCTATCAATCGGACTCCATTCGCGAGGTCCGTGCGCGCGCGGAAACCTATCCGCAAAAGGCCTCAAGCGAGGAACGCGACAACTTGACCCGGCTCAATCAAATTCTCGGCCAGGACAAGCCGCTGCGCGAAAATGCGCCGCGCGGGTTCTACCTCAACATCAAAATTTAACGCACCCTTCCAAGCATTTGGGTGATCTTTGACACCGCCTTCGTTAGCGGCCACTGTTCGATGAAACAGGCCGCACGGACAAAGACCCATGAACGACGACACTACCGACCCCATTGCCAGCGCCATAAACACCTGGATGACGGAATTCCAGGGCATGGAGATGGACACCGCCCACCTGGTCGACCCGGCCCGCGCTGCCGGTGCGGTCGGCCGCAAAATGCGAAAATTATCGGCGTCGTTGCCTTTTGATCGCCAGCCGCCGGATTTTCTGGCCTATCTCGAAACACTGGCCCCGGAGGACGCCGCCCCCGCAACCGAGCACGCCGCGGCCCCCCTGTCGGTTCCCTTTGATGCCATCACCAACCTCAACCTGACCGAAGTCACCGCCGCCATCAAAGGTGGCAGCCTTACGTCCGAAGAAGCTACCCGCGCCTGCCTGGACCGTATCGAAGCCCTGGGCGAAACGCTGAACTGTATCGCCGGCATTGATGCCGAGGCCGCCATCGACGCCGCCCGCGCCAGCGACAAGAAAATGACAAAAGGCCCCCTGGCGGGCGCCCCACTGGCCCATAAAGACATGTTTTACCGCGCCGGGCGGCCAAGCGCCTGCGGCTCGAACATCCGCAAAGGCTTCACGCCTGAGGTTACATCGGGCGCGCTTGAGAGACTCGACGCGGCAGGAGCGCTGGATATCGCGCGGCTTAACATGGTCGAATTCGCCTTCGGCGTGACCGGCCACAATGAAATCACCGGCCCTGTGCGCAACCCATGGAACACCGATTTCATAACCGGCGGCTCGTCGTCAGGGTCCGGCGCCGCCGTTGCCGCCGGGCTGGTGTTCGGTGCGCTGGGCTCGGACACCGGTGGCTCGATCCGCTTTCCTGCCAGTTGCTGCGGACTGGTCGGCCTGAAACCCACCTATGGCCGGGTCAGCCGCTTTGGCGCCATGCCACTGTCCACTTCACTCGACACCGTCGGCCCGTTGACGCGCACCGTCAGGGATAACGCCCTGATGTTCCGCACCATCGCCGGGTTTGACGGGCGCGACGCCGCCTCCAGCCGCTTGGATGTGCCCGATGTACTGACCGGGATTGAGGACGGGGTCCGGGGCCTGCGGCTCGGCGTGCCCGAGAATTATTTTTTCGAGCCCCTGGACGGCGAAATGCGGGGCCTGATGGACGCCGCTATCGAAACGTATCGCAGCCTCGGGGCCGAGATCGTTAGCATCACGGTGCCCGACTCCATCACCGCCACCAACGGCCTGACCAGCCTGATCACGTCGACCGAAGGGGCCGCCCTGCACGCGCCGTGGATGCGTGAGCGCACTGAGGAGTACGGACGCCAGACCCTGGGTCGGCTGACTGCCGGGGCGCTAACACCGGCAACGACCTACATCGACGCCCTCAATTTGCGCCGGGCAATTTTGGCGGAATTCATGGATGCGGTTTACGCATCGACCGATGTCCTGTTGACCCCGGCAATGATGATTCCGGTGCCGACGATTGCCGAATCCGACCTTGCCGCCAACCCCGGATTTTCCGAGTTTATCGTCGCCATGGGCCATTCGACGCGGCCGTTCAACTATCTCGGACTGCCGGCATTGAGCATGCCTGCGGGGTTCACCAAAAATGGCCTGCCGTCAGCTGTTCAACTGATCGGGCGGCCGTTCGATGAGGCAACGCTGTACCGGGCGGCGCGCGCCTTTGAGCGCGAAACCGGCTGCACTAACAACCGCCCGCCGATTTAGAATCGAATAAAGCCCCGGCTCAATTCCTGTCGTCACCTTCGCTCATGCTGTAATACTGGGCATACCGGAACGGGAATTCGGCAATGCCCGCCACGGGCAACACGCCGTGCCCCTGCGCCAAACCCATGGCCCGGATATTGTCTTTGTCGTCACCGGCATGCGCGGTGATGTCGCGGTAAAATTCTTCCGAAGAGAGGGTTTTTTTATAAAACGGGGCGTAGACGACCGCACGCCGGGTCATGGTCCTGAGCCCGAGACCACCGGCTAGAGACGTAATTTTATCCTCACCCAAAGGCACCCCCGTTGGGGCGCAATAATACCCGAACAGGATTCGGGTGGGGCGCAAATCCGGATCGTCCACAGCGTTATCCCACTCCCCCAGCAGGCCGAAACACTGCCTGTCCATGGCCACAAGCCGGTAAGGCTGGGTGTATATTGTTCCGATATCTATCGTCGTCAATATCGCCTCGCCCCACTCCACCGCCTGGCCCTTGGAGAAATTCCAGGCGGCGGCCTTATCGCGGACGTTAAACGGGAAATTAAAAGCTACGTTGGCCATAGTCGGGCGTTCCATATAGATGAATTCGGCCTGCGCTGCGGCCCCGGCCTCGCCGCGGCCCCTGAACAAGGCGTAATCGACCCGCTGCTCATTGTCCGTATATTGGACGCGGCGAACGGCTGCGTCCCAGTCGGGGGCGCTGAACAGGATCACGCCCTTATCCGTTGGCAGCTCAGCGGTCCTTTCGCCGGGTTGATTGTAGGGAACCCCGGCGCAGGCGCCGAGCAACCCGGCGCCGAGCACGACCGAGATTATGTACGATTTGATGGCGGTGAACGTGTTCATTTTTATCCCTTTAAAACCAGCAATGGGCCGAACCATGCGTATCTCCATACTAATGATTTTGCCTGTCGGCGGAGAAAATCAACCCCTTGTCCCTGTTCACGACACCTGCAGGACGACAACGCCGGTGACGATCACCGCAGCGGCGGCAAATCGACGCCAGCCTAAGGGCTCGCCCAGCATCACCACGCCGATCACGACGGCGAACAGCACCGAGGTTTCGCGCAACGCCGAGACATGCGCCATCGCCCCCTGGCTAAGCGCATACAGCACCAACCCATAGGCCGTCACCAATATTGTTCCGGCCCCGGTAGTGCGCCGCCAGTTGTCTTTCAGGAACGGAATAAGCTCTGTCCGCCGCCGCACCACGGCGGCACACATGAACGGAATGCCCTCGCCCAAATTCAACCACACGATATAGCCAAGCGCCGTTTCTCCCAAGCGGATGCCGATACCGTCGACCACTGTATAACTGGCGATAAAAAGCCCGGTGGCGATAGCCAGCACCAACGGTCTCCATCCCCCATGGGCCAAGTTCGGGCCGGTGAACATCAGGCTGATGATGCCCACGCAGACCAGTGTGATGCCGGTAATGGCGCCCGTACTTGGTGTCTCGCCGGCAAATATGGCCGCCAGCACCGCCACTGCCAGCGGCGCAATTCCCCGGGCCAGCGGATAGACATGGCTGAGATCGCCGAAACGGTAGGCCTGCAACAACACCACGTAATAACAGTTATGGATGAGCACCCCAGCCAACAGGTAGGGCCAAGCCTCGGTCACCGGCACCGGCACAAAGGCCACTGCCCCGGCAGCGAAAAATGTTCCGGTGGCACGGATGGCGGTGAATGACAGGAAGCGGTCGCCCGAGGATTTGACGACGGCATTCCAACTGGCGTGCAGGACCGCCGCCAGCAGAACCAGCAACACCAGAGGCCATTGCAATTCCACGCCGGGCCTTTCCTTTCGTTGCAAACGGTGATCGGCGGTGACAGACTTTGCCACCTGTCATCTTTGGTAAGGAGCCTACCCGTGTCCTGGAAATCCAACAAGCTAACCGAGTTGCTGGGTATTGCCGTTCCCATCATCCAGGCCCCAATGGCCGGATCGACAACGACGGAACTGGTCACCGCCGTCACCAATGCGGGGGGGCTCGGCTCGTTGGCCTGTGCCTTTTTCAACACCGACCAGTTCGCCGAACAGTGCGCCGCCGTGCGCAAGGCCACCAACGGCACCTTCAACGTTAATTTTTTCACCCACACGGAACCTGCCGCGGACGCGGCCAGAGGCGACGCCATGCGCACAGCACTTGAGCCCTATTACGAAGAACTGGGCCTGGGCGAGGTGCCGGACGCCATCGCTTCGAGCCCCAGTTTCGGGTCCGATCAACTGGATGCCGTGCTCGCCGCATCGCCGCCGATCGTCAGTTTCCATTTCGGGCTGCCCGCCGCCGACATGGTGCGCGCCCTCAAGGAAAATGGTGCAGTGATCCTGAGTTCGGCGACAACCGTCAACGAAGCGAGGCAGCTCGAAGCCGGCGGCGTCGACGCCGTCATCGCCCAAGGCTTCGAGGCCGGCGGCCACCGGGGCACCTTCGCACCGCCTTATGAGGCGGGCTGTGTCGGCACGCTGGCGCTGGTGCCGCAGATCGTCGACGCCGTGGGTGTGCCGGTAATCGCGGCTGGCGGTATCGCCGACGGCCGGGGCATCGCGAGCGCCCTGGCGCTGGGTGCGCAAGGCGTACAACTGGGGACGGCGTTTCTGACCTGCCCGGAATCGGCGGCCCATGACATCTACCGCCGTGCGCTCGTCGCCGCCCACGATGACGCCACCCGCATCACCAGCGCCTTTTCCGGCCGCCCTGCCCGCGGGCTGGAAAACCGCTATATCCGCGACATGGCCGGGCGGGAAGATATGTTCCCGGATTTCCCCATCAACAACACCCTGACCGGCCCCCTGCGCAAGGCCAGTGCCGAGGCGGGCAAGGAAGACTTCATGTCCCTGTGGTCCGGCCAGGCGGCAGCGTTGTCGAAGTCCCTACCGGCGGCGGAACTAGTGGAAACCCTGGTGGCGGAGACCGACGCCGTTCTCAAACGCCTCGGGTGAAGATACACCCAAGGTTTGTTGGGCGAAACACATACCTTGGTATTCATTCTTGATTTCAATCAAGGAGGCCAGAGGCGGCATATGCCAGCCTCTAAAGTTCAATTCATAATTGCCGGAACTCACCGGCCTTAGAACCTCAATCAAACTTTCAGGGAGTGTGAGGTATGCCGCTGACCCTTTGGACAGACAAATATGAAGTAGGCGTGGAAAGCCTTGACGCCGATCACATTATAATCTTCAGCCTGATTAACTATATCGATGAGGCTATACGGTTAGATGCCAGCCAGAAAACGATCCACCGTATGCTCAGGGTCCTTATTCTCCTCGCAGTTGAGCATTTTCAACGCGAGGAAATTTTGATGAATAAAAATGCCTACCCCGACACCAAGGCACACACGGCGGAGCACCATAAAATCGTCAAGAAACTGCAATCCCTCATTGAGGCCTACGAGAAAAGCCCCACCGCAAACGTCAGCGGCGAGATTATCAATGTGCTTGCCGCCTGGATGAATGGGCACGTCATGGAAACCGATATGCGCTACCGGCCCTTTTTAACGGGCCAAGAGGCGTCACCGCGGGATGCCGCCTCCGAGCAGCCACAGGCCGAACCCGAACAACCAGTGGGTTCCGGGCCGTAATTCCTTTTAGGGAAACCCGAAATGGGTAACAGAGACGAAATTATTCGCCACCTGCGAACCGAGGTCGCCGCGCTTGATACCCGTTTGGATTCGAAAAACCGTTTGGTGGAATCATTGCGTGAGCAATTAAAGGCCCATGAAACATGCACGGTGGACGAACGCAGAAACCAGGTGTTTAGGCGCGCCGCAATCGACATTGTCCCCGAAGAAGGCCCGAGGGAGTTTTCAAACCTGACGCCCATCACCGTCAAGGACATGGGCGACGCGCTGATTGCCCTCGGCGGCAGGCTCGACCACAAGTTCGCCGAAATCAGGGCGCTCAGCGAAATCACCGAATGTGTTAACGCCGGCGTGTTTTTCGATGAGGTGCTTGATCATGTCTTTGAGAGTTTCGAAAAAATCATACCCTACGACCGCATCAGCGTCGCCGTGATTGAAGAGAATGACAAAGGCGAAGCCTTGGTTCGTTGGCCGTGGGCGCGGGCCAAATACGATAACCTGTATGTTGGCAAGGGGTACACAACCCTTCTCTATGACACCGGCCTGGAAGCGATCGCCGAGGCAGGAGAGCCCAGGATCATCAACAATCTGGAACGCTATTTGATCGAATACCCGAACTCGCGGTCAACGCGGTCGGTGATGATAGAAGGAATCCGCTCCAGCCTGACCTGCCCCCTTGTGGTTCGAGACAAGGTGACCGGATTCATCTTCTTCTCCAGCCTTGAGCCTGACACCTATATGGATCAACACGTGGAGCTGTTCTCGCAGATCGCCGGCGAACTTGCGCTCACCCTCGATAAAAGCCGCGCCTATGAAGACCTTTTTCTCCGCAATGAGTTCATCAAACAGGTTTTCGGCCAGTATGTGACGAATGAAGTCGCGGAAGCGGCCTTGAGCCGGGACGGTCCTTTGACACTGGGTGGCGACCGCCGCAAGGTCACCGTTCTCATGGCCGACCTGAGAAGCTTTACGCCGATGGCCGAGGAACTGCCGCCGGAAGAGGTCGTCGATGCCCTGAACGTTTTTTTAGGGACCATAGCAGACATCGTCATGAAGCACGGCGGCGCCGTTGATAACTTCATCGGCGACGCCATGATGGCCGTTTTCGGTGTCCCCCTGGCAAAGCCCGACGATGCCGCCCGGGCCATCGCCTGCGCCATCGAGATGCAAAATGCGATGCCTCTCGTCAACGCCGAGATTGAAGGCCGGGGCCTGCCCGATTTAGCGATGGGGATCGGCCTCAGCACGGGAGAAGCGGTGGCCGGTAACATCGGATCCAAAACCCGGGTCAAATACAGTGTCATCGGCAATATCGTGAACTTGGCTGCCCGCATCGAATCGATCACCAGCGGCGGCCAGATTTTCGCCTCCGATGCCACCTTCCAAGAGGTCCGGGACATCGTCTTTACCGCCGGACATCTGAACGTGAAGCTGAAAGGAATGAGCCGACTGGTTCCCATCCACGAAATTACCGGCATCGGCGGCCAATTCGACATTGCAAAATCGTTGGAATCCGTGGCTTAACCTGACCACTTGATCCGCCCCATGCCTTTGACGAAAGTCCACGTCCCGGCGCATGGCGGAAACCGACGCCATTCTCAAACGCCTCGCCACCGACTAACCGTTAAATGGGATAGCCCAGCTTTGTCATCGCCTCGTGAGTGCTGAGGTGGAACCGGTGCAGGCCGAAGGCATCGATGAACCCGGAAATTTTAAGCCGGTCCATAACCGGTCCCTTGATTTCCGCCAGATGCAGCGTGACCCCGGCGTGCATCAGTCCCTCGTCCATCCGCTCCAGAACTTCCAGCGCGCTGCCGTCGATAAAATTGGTCGCGGCGCAATTCAGAACCAGGTGCTTAGAGTCCGGGTTATCGGCTACAAAGCTCAGCGCCCAGTCCTCAAGCCAGGTGGCGTTGGCGAAAAACAGGCTTTCGTCGATGCGGGCCGCAGAGACTTCCCTTGAGCGCAACACTGTGTGGCGCAGGTAATTGCGGAAATGCTCGGTCCCCGGCACCCGGCCGATGATGGCGACTTGCGGATGGCTGGTGCGCCACAGGTAGAACGCCACGGCGATGCCGACTCCGATGGCGAGGCCCATTTCAACGCCGAAGGCGAGAACCGCGGCAAAGGTGCCGAGCAGGGAAAAGGCGTCCGATTTGCTGTAGTTCCAAGACCCTTTCAGGGTCTTGAAATCGACCAGGGTCAAAACCGCGACCATGATGATGGACGCCAGCACCGCCTTGGGCAGGTAGTAGAACAACGGCGTCAGAAAGACCACGGTGAGCGCCACCAGCAACGCCGTTATCACGCTTGCCAGCGGCGTGTTGGCGCCGGCCTCGAAATTGACGCTGGAACGGCTGAAGCCGCCGGTCACCGGAAACCCGCCCGACAGCGCGGCACCAATATTGGCAACCCCGATACCGACCAGTTCCTGATTAGGCCCGACCTTCTGGCGGCGGCGGCTGGCCAGGACCTTGGCGACGGACACGCTTTCCACAAAACCGACGAAGCTGATTAAAAACGCCGACGGCAAAAGCGCCATCAAAAGGTCCGGGTCGAACGCCGGAACCGTCACCTGGGGCAAGCCACCCGGAATTGTGCCGACGATGCGCACCCCGGAGCCAGCGTCGAGACCCCAGACAAACACCACGACCGTCGAGACGGCGACCACCACCAGCGGCCCGGCCCGGGTCAAAACGTCGCGCATGGGGCCGACAAGGCCCATCTTGCCGAGAACACCGCCGAGCACGTTTTTGAAAAACAGCAAACCCGCAATACCACCGATGCCAATTGCCAGACTGGCCAGGTTAACGGAGGCAAGGTTCTCAAAAGCCTTGGAAAGAATAAGAAAAATATTGTGCGTGCGCGGAATATCAACGCCCATCAGGTGTTTGAGCTGGCTGAGCGCGATAATCAGCGCCGCCGCGCTGGTGAAGCCGGAAATTACATGATGGCTGATAAAGTTGACGATAAAGCCCAGCCTGAACAAACCTAAGACGATGCTGATAAGACCAACCAGTAACGCCAGCTGACCCGCGATGGCGGGTAGGCGGTCGAGGGACACCGCCGAGCCTAAGTCGTTCAAGGTGCCCGCCACTAATAACGACACCAACGCGACCGGGCCGATTGCAAGCACCCGGCTGGACCCGAACACGGCGTACAACAACAACGGCACGATACTGGCGTACAGGCCCAATTCGGGCGGCAACCCGGCCAGCATGGCATAGGCCATGCCCTGGGGCACCAGCATCACCGCCGTCACCGCGCCGGCATTAAGATCGCCACCAAACTGAGCTTTTGAATAGCTCGGAAGCCAGTCAAGAACCGGCAGGAAATCTCGAATGTTTTTGTTCACGGCCCCCCCTAAACGCGCAACCCCACCAGGGCGCGGGCGAAGGCGCGGGCGTTGAACGGGCGCAGGTCGTCCATGCCTTCACCAATGCCGATGGCGTGCACCGGCAAGGCGAATTTTTCCGCCAGCGCCACGACGACGCCGCCCCGCGCCGAGCCGTCCAGTTTGGTAACAATCAGCCCCGTCACGTCGACGGCCTGTTTGAATATCTCGACCTGGGAATGGGCGTTCTGGCCGACCGTGGCGTCCATCACCAGGACCACCGAATGGGGCGCGGTTGCATCGACCTTGCGCATAACTCGAACGATTTTTTCCAGTTCCGCCATCAGGTCCTGTTTATTCTGCAGCCGCCCGGCGGTGTCCACGATCAGTATATCGGCGCGTTCGGTTTGCGCCTGCCGGACGGCGTCGAAGACCAGTCCCGCCGGATCCGCGCCGAGTTCGCTAGCGATCACCGGGCAACCCGTGCGCGCACCCCAGACTTGTAATTGCTCAATAGCGGCGGCGCGGAAAGTGTCGCCGGCGGCCAGCATTACCGACCGGCCCTCGCCCCGCCACTGGTTGGCCAGCTTGGCGATGGTTGTCGTCTTGCCGCTGCCGTTGACGCCGCAGACCAACACCACGAAAGGTTTCTTTAGAGTATCGACAGTTATTGGCCGGGCTACGGGATCGACCGCCAGGGCAATTTCTTCGGCCAGAAGACCCTTGATCTCGTCAGGTGAGGTGTCTTGATCGAGGCGTTTGCTGGCAAGCTGCTCGGTAATCTTGGCGGCGGTGGCGACGCCAAGGTCACAGGTAATCAGCAGCTCTTCTAACGCATCCAGCGTTTCTCGATCCAGCTTGCGCTTGGTGAACAGGTTGCTGAAGCCCCGGCTCAGCTTTGCCGATGTGCGGCCCAAACCGCGCAGCAGTCCGCCCTTCTCGCCTGGATCCTGCTCGCCGGTCATGCCGCCCGGCTTGCCAGCAGGCAGTCGCCCTCGGTGGCGGTAACGCGGGCCTCGACAATGGCGCCGGGCTCGGCGTCGAAGTCCAGCTTGACGGTGGCATAATGCTGGCTAAGGCCCTGGCGGTCTGTTTCCACCAAAACCTGGGCCGTGGTCCCGGCGCGGCTGGCGAGGAAGCGTTTCAGCCCTGCGTCCCCGGCGGCGCGAAGGCGGGCGGCGCGGGCCTTGCGGATGGAACTTGGCACTTCGGGCATGTTGGCAGCCGGGGTGCCGGGGCGCGGCGAATAGGGAAACACATGCAGGTAGGCTAAATCCAGCTCATCGACGGCGGCCAGAGTATTTTCGAACATTTGCTCAGATTCCGTTGGAAACCCGGCGATCAGATCGGCGCCGAACACGGCGTCGGGACGGGCGGCGCGGGCGCGGGCCACGGCGGCGAAGGCCACGGCGCGGTCGTGGCGGCGTTTCATGCGTTTAAGGACCATGTCGTCCATGGCCTGCAGGCTGAGATGCAGGTGCGGCATCAGGCGGGGTTGTTCTGCGAACATTTGAAACAGATCATCGTCGATGGCCGCCGGGTCGAGGGTGCTGAGACGCAGCCGCTCCAAATCGGGCGCCGCGGCCAATAAGGTGCCGACGAGACCGCCAAGGTTTGGCGTCGCCGCACCATCGGTACCGTATGAACAGATATCGACACCGGTCAGTACGACTTCGCGGTGGCCGCCTTCGACCAGGGATCGGACTTGAGCCAGAATGGCGCTTGCGTCGACCGACCGGTTGGGGCCGCGCGCGAAGGGAATGATGCAATAGGTGCAACGGTGGTCACAGCCCTGCTGAATCTGGACAAATGCGCGGGTTCGACCTTCCATCCCGCTGATCAGGTGCGGTGCTGTTTCCTCGGCCGTCATAATATCGGTGACCTGAACCGCCTGCCCCCCGCCGGCAAGAAGGTCGGGCTTAAACTTTTCTGTGTTGCCGAGCACCTGGTCGACTTCGTCCATGTCGGCGAAGGACTGGGGATTCAATTGCGCGGCGCATCCGGTGACGATAATTTTTGCGTTCGGGTTTTCGCGCCTAGCGCGGCGGATGGTCTGGCGCGCCTGGCGTTCGGCCTCGGCGGTCACCGCGCAGGTGTTGATAATAATGGCATCCTCCAACCCGGCGTCCCGGCCCAGTTCGCGCATGACCTCGGACTCAAAAGTATTGAGACGGCAACCCAGAGTGATGACTTTGGGAGGAGCCATGCTGTCCCTTAGCCTAACAGCTGCTTATTGAGCAAGCCGGTGAAGCTGGTCGCTACCGGTCCGGCCATGATGACATGGTTGTCGTCGCGCCATTCGATGCCAAGCGCGCCGCCGTCGAGGATGATGATGGCGTGGCGAGCCGACAGTTCCCGGCGGCAGGCCGCGACCAGGGTAGCACAGGCACCGGTGCCGCAGGCTCGGGTGATGCCGACGCCGCGTTCCCAAACCCTGAGGCGGATGCTGCCGTCGGGCAGGATTTGGGCGATTTCGACGTTGGTGCGCTCAGGGAACATCGGATGGTTTTCGATCTCGGGGCCGAATTCTTCCAGCGCAACGCTCGCCGCGTTCTCGACAAAAAACACCGCGTGCGGATTGCCCACATTGACCGCCACCGGACCGGACAGTTCGCCGACGGAGATATCCAGTTTCAGGGTATCGGCCTTTTTGGCCAGGGGAATGGCTTTCCAGTCCAGATTGGGCGGTCCCATATCGACGGCGACGTGCCCGTCTTCGCCCGTCGTGGCTTCCAGAATCCCGGCATTGGTCTGCACCCGGACCTGTTCCATCTCAGATTCCGCCATTACCAGGGCGGCGACACAGCGCGTGCCGTTACCGCAGGCATCGACCTCGCCACCGTCGGCGTTGAGGATACGCATGAACACATCGGCGCCCTCAACCGTGGCAGGCTCGATGATCAAAATCTGATCACACCCGATACCCAAACGACGATCCGCAATGGCTTTCGCCAGCTTGGCGTCCATGAGGATCTCGTGTTTACGGGCATCCAGGACAACGAAGTCGTTGCCCAGACCGTGCATTTTGGTGAATTTCAGTTCGTTCATTTCAGTCATGATGGGGTGTCATACCAAGGATCAATGATAAAGACCAATAGAGATCGTGTCCGCTTTTCGTCGGGCAGGAAGGTGGCAGCAGGCGATGTGGGGCATCGTCAAGGCTTCCTGACGCCCTCCGACGGAAAGCGGTCACGTCCGAAAGCTGCGGGAAGCCGTCTCTATTGGCCTTTATCATTGGTCCTTGGTATCGAGGGGGTAAAGGGCGGTGTGTAACCAGCTTTTGCTCAAACGTGGCCTTGGGCTTTTAAAAATCGAACCATGTGGAAGTTCGCTTGGGGTTCCTCGTAGACGTATTGCCCGCCCACCGGACAGGCGCGGCGCGCCAGACAACCGCCTGTAAAACACGGCCCTCCGTCCGATGATCCGATATGCGCTACGCAGGCGGCGACGTCATAGTCTGGGCGAAAGGCATCGGCCGGGCAGGCTTTGAGGCAGGGTTTTTCGACGCACGCCAGACACGGGCTGTCGCCTTGATTTGCCGCGGGCGGCGGCGGCAAATCAAGCCGGTCTTCGAAGGCGAGCGCGCCCCTGTAGGCATGCCACAGGCCGAAAATGGGGTGAATCAAAGGGCCGGTCGGCGAGGCGAAGGCCTGGCCGGTGCGCACCGCCCATTGTTGAAACGGATGGAACGGCGGTCCGTCGAAGGGAAACAGTGCGCGGGCGCCTAAACTCTCCGCCGCCTCGCTCACACCCCGGCGCGTCCAGGTGTCGAGGGGGTCAGCGTCGTTGGTGCGCCCGCCCAGTGTCGTCGCACGGGCAAAGGCGGCCCACATCTCCGGTCCCGCATTTCCGATCAGGATAATGGTCCGGGGCTCTTTCGGCACGTCGCCATGAAACCCACCCAGAACCCTTAGCCCCAAGCCGGAAACCGCGCCTTCGATTGTTTTAATGTCCATCGCCGATTTTAAGGTCCGCCGGGTGCCGGGCGCAAACGTGATGTGGAGGTTAGCCGCCGGCGGCCTTCATCAAGTCCAGGATATCACGGCGCACGGCGCTATCTTCAACCTTAAGATAGGCTTCGAGAAACCGTTCGGCGTCGGCGACTGTGTCCCGCGACGGAATGGCACCCAGATCGGCTTTGGCAACAGCGGGCGCGTCCTCGAAAAAATAGGACACCGACACCTCTAGGATACGGCTGAGCCCGAACAACAGGCCCGCACCCATAGCCCGCCGCCCGTTCTCGAAATCCGTGATACTACCCGGCGCCAGGAACAACGCCCGGTCCAGTTGGGCGGCAGTGCGGCCTGTTTTCTGCCGCCGTAGGGCCAGACGGCAGCCCAGATGATGGTCGAAGTTGTCCAGGCTCCGTCTTTTTACAAGTTTGCTCATATTCCCTCAAGATTTGGTTTTTTAGGAATTCCTTTAAGCACCTTTAACGGGAAATGTAAATATTGTACTACTTTAGGTCTGCAATAGCCATACCCCGGTGCTAAGAGGAGTCTTTGGGGCGTCCTCCGGTGCTTGACTTGAGTGGGCCACATCCATATTGTGCGCGCCAATCCCATAGGGTTCAGAAAAACCTATGCCTCGAGGGGCACCGCCAATCCGCGAGTTTCGCGCACTGGCGCCATTGCTGTTTGGTTTTTTTGGTGATGATTTTAACGGCGTTACGGATTTTGCGATGTTTGATGACCTAAGCGGACGGCTGGGTGGAATTTTCGACAAACTGACACGGCGCGGCGCCTTGAAAGCCGCCGACGTGGAAGTCGCCATGCGCGAAATTCGCGTCGCCCTGCTCGAAGCCGATGTCGCCCTGGACGTGGTCAAAACCTTCATCGAAGACGTCACAGTTGAGGCCATCGGTGAAAAGGTCCTGTCCAGCATCACACCGGGCCAAATGGTGGTCAAAGTCGTCCACGACCACTTGGTCAAAATGCTCGGCGCGGAAAATACCGCCATCAACATGGCCGGGACCCCGCCGGTCGCTTTCCTGATGGTCGGCCTGCAGGGCTCCGGTAAAACCACCACCACGGCGAAACTGGCATTGCGGCTGACCAAGCGCGAAAACAAAAAAGTCATGATGGCGTCACTCGATGTCTACCGCCCGGCGGCGCAGCAACAGTTGTTGCAGTTGGGCGAACAGACCGCCATCCGCACCCTCGCCCAGGTAATGGGTGAAATGCCCGTGGCCATCGCCAAGCGGGCGATGAAGGAAGCCGCCCGCGAAGGCATGGACGTGGTTATCCTGGATACCGCCGGGCGGCTGCATATCGACGATGAACTCATGAATGAGGTCGCCCAGATCCGCGACGCTACAAGGCCGATCGAAACCCTGCTGGTCGCCGACGCCCTGACCGGTCAGGACGCGGTCACTATGGCCCGCGATTTCAACGACCGGCTCGGCGTCACCGGCATTGTGCTGACCCGCGTCGACGGCGACGCCCGTGGCGGGGCGGCGCTATCCATGCGCGCCGTCACCGGCCAGCCGATTAAGCTGATGGGCACCGGCGAAAAGCTCGACGCGCTGGAAACCTTCGACGCCGGGCGGATCGCCGGGTCAATCCTGGGCATGGGCGACATCGTCGGTCTGGTCGAAAAAGCCTCCGACGTCGTCGACCAGCAAGACGCCGAAAAGATGGCCGCCAAGATGATGAAGGGGCAATTCACCCTGGCCGATATGGCGGAGCAGTTCAAACAACTGCGCAAAATGGGCGACATCAAGGGCCTGATGGGGATGCTGCCGGGCGCCGCCAAAATGAAGGCACAGATCGCCGACGCCAACATCGACGACAAAACAATCGCCCGCCAGGAAGCCATTATCCTGTCGATGACGACCAAGGAACGCCAGAACCCCAAGGTTCTTAACGGCTCACGCCGACGGCGCATTGCCGCCGGCGCGGGCGCAACCGTGCAGGACGTCAACCGCGTCCTCAAACAATTCAAGCAAATGGCCCAGATGATGAAACGGGCCGGCAAGATGGGCAAAAGAGGAATGATGGGGGGCGCAGGCATGATGCCGCCTGGTATGCCACCCGGCCCCTTTAAATAAATAACGATAACCGACATTCGAAAACACTTTGAAACCATTGAAACTCACAACGACAAAAGGACGACTTAACACATGTCTTTGAAAATCAGACTTTCCCGGGGCGGCGCTAAAAAACACCCTTTCTACCGCATTGTGGTGGCGGATTCCCGCAAACCACGCGATGGGCGCTATATCGAACGCCTCGGCACGTATAACCCGATGGTCGCCAAGGACCACGCGGAACGCCTCGTTCTCAAGGAAGAGCGGGTCAAGTACTGGCTCGGCGTCGGGGCCCAGCCGTCCGACCGCGTCGCACGCTTTTTGAGCGGCGTCGGCATGGTCGACAAACCGACGATCCATGACCAGACCAAACAGCACCTGCCGCGCACCAAAACTCTGGAACGCATTCAGGATGCCGAAGATAAAGCCAAGAAGGTCGCCGAAGAAGCCGAAGCCGCCGCTGCCGCACCGGCAGAGGAAGCCCCGGCTGAAGAAGCTGCCGCTGCTGAAGAAGCCCCGGCTAAGGAAACTGCCGCTGCTGAAGAGGCTCCGGCTGAAGAAACCGCCGTTGCTGAAGAAGCCCCGGCTAAGGAAGCCGCCGCTGCTGAAGAAGCCCCGGCTGAAGAAGCCGCCGCTGCTGAAGAGGCTCCGGCTGAGGTAAAAGAGGAAAAGGAGGCCAGCTAAGCCCGGCCCCCGGGTGTGTTGACTGTCATGGCAACATCTAACGAAGACCGGGTCTGTGTCGGCGCCATTGCCGGTGTACGCGGCCTCAAAGGCGAAGTCCGGATCAAGAGCTTTACCGCCGACCCGGATGGCGTCGCCGCCTACGGCCCGGTAACGACGGAAGATGCCAGCCGGTCTTTTAAGGTCAAGGTGGTGGGACACGCCAAAGGTCTGTTGATAGCACGCTTGGATGGCGTCAACGACCGGACCACGGCGGAAGCCTTGAAAAGCACCCGGCTCTATGTGCCGCGCAGCGCTTTGCCCAAGCCGGAAGACGATGCCTTCTACCACGCCGACCTGGTCGGGCTGAAAGCGGAGACGGAGACCGGGGTGCGGTTGGGAATGGTTACGGCGGTTCATAATTTCGGCGCCGGTGACATTCTCGAGATCGGCGGCGAAGACGGAGAAGAAGACCTGATGGTGCCGTTCACCATGACGACGGTGCCAATGATTGATTTAGCAGCCGGGCGGGTCATTGTTGTGCCGCCGGTTTTCATCGAGGCCGACAGCCCCGATGAAAATTTAAAGGATTAGAAAGTGACGAAACCAGACACCATATGGAAAGCGAAAGTGCTGACGCTGTTCCCGGAAATGTTTCCGGGCGCGCTCGGCCTGTCGCTTGCCGGACAGGGTCTGAAAGACGGTATTTGGGCGCTGGAAACGGTGGACATTCGCGACTTCGCGGGCGATAAACACCGCTCCGTGGATGATGCCCCTTTCGGCGGCGGCCCCGGCATGGTCCTTCGCCCGGATGTTGTCTCCGCCGCCATCGAGGCCGCGACCGCTTTGGCCAAGGACTTGCCGTTGATTTACCTGACGCCGCGCGGCCGTTCACTAAACCAGGCCCGGGTCAAGGAACTGGCCAAAGGGCCGGGTGCCGTGTTGTTATGCGGGCGCTTCGAAGGGCTTGATGAGCGTGTCGTGCAGGCCCATGCGGTAGAAGAAGTCAGCCTCGGGGACTATGTCCTGTCCGGAGGCGAAGTGGCGGCCATCGCCGTCGTGGATGCCTGCGTCAGGCTGCTGGATGGAATTATCGGAACGCCGGAATCGCTGGCGGAAGAAAGTTTTGAGACGGGCCTGCTGGAATATCCCCAGTACACCAGGCCCCAGGAATGGAAAGGCCGAACAGTTCCCGACGTTCTGGTTTCCGGACACCACGAAAAGGTCCGGGCCTGGCGCAAGGAACAGTCAGAGGCCATCACCCGCGAGAGGCGCCCCGACCTGTGGGCCCGCTATGCGGCAGACAACGCTTAAGACGTTTTGAACACAAGATTGAAACCAGAGGACGAAAACAATGAACATCATAGAAGAAATCGAAAAAGAACAGCGTGAAAAGCTGATCGCCGAACACCCGGTGCCCGACTTCAACCCGGGCGACACGGTTCGGGTCAACGTCAAGGTCGTCGAAGGAACCCGCGAGCGGGTCCAGGCCTTTGAAGGGGTCTGCATCGCGCGCAAGAACGCCGGGCTCAATTCGGCCTTCACGGTGCGTAAACTTTCCTACGGCGAAGGCGTGGAACGGGTATTCCCGCTATATTCCACCGCCATCGATTCCATCGAGGTAACACGCCGCGGTGACGTTCGCCGCGCCAAGCTGTATTACCTGCGTGGCCTGACCGGTAAACGCGCCCGCATCACCGAAAAGACCGACTGGACCTCGTCCAAGAAGAAAGCCGCCGCCCCTGAGACCAAAGCTAAAACCGACGAGGCCCCCGCCAAGGAAACAAAAGCCAAAGCCAAGCCGAAAGCCAAGACGGAAACAAAATCCAAGGCCAAAGACGACAAATAACCAACCCATAAAATACACTCGGGAGGAACGTTCAATGGGCACACCCCGGACGCTGTTCGACAAAATTTGGGACAGTCACCTGGTCAACGTGCAAGACGACGGCACGTGTCTGATCTATATCGACCGCCATCTGATTCATGAGGTCACCAGCCCGCAGGCCTTCGAAGGCCTGCGCAACGCCGGACGAGGCGTGCGCCGGCCGGATGCGACGCTGGCCGTTGTCGATCATGACGTGCCGACCACCGACCGCTCCAAGCCCATTGAAGACCCCGACGCCGTGGCCCAGATCGAAGCGTTGCGGCGCAACTGCAAGGATTTCGGCATCCAGCTGTTCGACGTTGACGATATCCGCCAGGGCATCGTCCATATCATCGGCCCGGAACAGGGTTTCACCCTGCCCGGCACGACCATTGTCTGCGGCGACAGCCACACCGCGACGCACGGCGCTTTCGGCGCGCTCGCCTTCGGCATCGGCACGTCGGAGGTCGAACACGTACTGGC
>JABMOG010000105.1 GCA_013204265.1 Rhodospirillales bacterium | reverse complement strand
GCTGAAGGCGCTGGTTTGCTAAATCAGTATACGGGTAACCGTATCGAGGGTTCGAATCACTCTCTCTCCGCCAATCTTCTTTTCTCAACAGTCTCCCGCCGCCATTGGCAGCCCCGAAAACCCATGGTTCCGCGCGCCTTTGAGCCGAAAGCTGTTGACTGCCGTTCTGGCAATTTCCCCGAAATCCGCTCTCTCTCCGCCCATTCTCTCTGAAGCTGTTGACTGCGCTAATTTAGTACGTGTTTTTAATTGTTTGTTTTTAAACGATTATTCGACGCAACAATTTAACGAAGTTCGAAGTCCCGTCGCTCGGGCGAGGGAGTCCAGGATTTAACCCGGGTATTGAATTTACAGGGCTTTTGCCGGTCCATAGTACGGAGGCCAATGTGCAAACAACAATGCTGAAGGATGCTGCTCGACCTTGTTGATGCTGACCATGAGGCTTGTCCGACACCTACCAAACTAGATCGTTGTTGGCATCCGGTCACGGCAGGTGTCCGACAGCCCTTAACAGAATTGGACTCTAAGCGGGGATCAGCGCTCGAACGGCGTTGGCTCGACATAGGGATATCTGGCGCGAGCCTTGGTCCCGACAGCGCTGTCATTGCGGACATATTTCCGATCGTCGCCCGCTCTGGATACATGAGCCCAAGTCGGAGCGCCCTTGGTCGTCCCATGAATGAATAGCCGCTCCTTCTGGCTTTGGATGCATTGCGCCGCGATTTTGTCCGGGTTCCAGCCGTTCATGAGTTCGGCATGCAGTTTCGCTTTGATATCGGCGACGTCGGCGTCGCCCACGAGGTTGTTCATTTCCAGAGGATCGGCATCTATGTCGTAAAGCAGGGGCGGATGGCCGTGGGTATAGATGTACTTGAAATTAACCCGTCGGATCATCCGGCACGGCGCGACCACGCCTTCACCGGTGTACTCGGAAATCACCGCGTTGTCCCAGCCTTCGCCATTTCCCGAAAGCAATCCGGTCAGTGAATGGCCGTCGAGGGCGGAAACCGGGTCCGGCGCATCGCCACTCGTCCCCCAGTCGACGAAGGTCGGCAGGAGGTCCATCAGCGAGGTTATTTCGCTTACCCGGCCCTGATCGATGTGACCTGGGTGGGAGATGATCAGCGGCACTCGGGTGGAATTCTCATAGAAGGACTGCTTGAACCACATGCCGCGCTCACCGAGCATTTCGCCGTGGTCGGAGGTGAAGACGACAATCGTGTCGTCAATCAAATCCATGTCGTGCAACGCCGCCATGATGCGACCGACCTTGTCGTCCAGGTAACTGGACATCCCGTAATAGGCGTGGCGTGCGTTGCGAACGTGTTCTTCTTCGATGGTTAACCGGTCCTGGGCGTGCCCGAAATGCAGCCACCGGCTCATGGTGTCGAGCTCATCGACCGGAATCGGCGCAACTTTCGGCATGTCGATTTCATCGTGGTCGTAGAGATCCCAATACCGCTGGTGGGTTACGAACGGCGAATGGGGGTGGGTAAATGAAATCCATAGCAGGAACGGGTCGTCCCGATTGAAGCGGCCGAGGTCATAGATTTTCTGGATTCCCGAGTGCTCGACTTCATCGTCGTAATCGACCTGCAGATTACGCGCGCTGACGCCGGCCTCGACGACGGCGCGCGGGTTGATGCCGGTCGGGCGAAAGCGCTCGCCGACGACCCAGTCGGGCGTCCAGGCAAAATTGGCCGGATAAATATCGGTGGTAATCCGTTCGTTGAAGCCGTGAACCTGATCGGGGCCGATGAAATGCATCTTGCCGCAAAGGACCGTGTGGTAGCCAACGCTGCGCATGTAATGAGCGAGGGTCGGCACCGAGGCCGGCAGCTCAATGGCGTTGTCCCACTGCCCAATCGCGCTGGTGTGGCGACCGGTCAACATCGACATCCGCGACGGAACGCAAAGTGGGAAGTTGCAATAGTTGTTTTCAAACACCACTCCGGAGTCGGCTAAGGCGTCGATGTGGGGCGTTTTAGCTAGTTTGTTTCCGTAGGCGGGCAGAATAGAGGGCGTCATCTGATCGACTTGAATGACCAGAATATTTGGGGTTCCGTCTGTCATCGTCTTTCAATCCATCCGAAGCGCGAACTCGGTTATGCGAGGCTCGTGAATATAAATGGCGGTGCGACGGGGAGCGTTGGTTTTGTTCCCCGTCGCTAACCGCCACTGTTCACTTGATGGTCAGGCCGAGGCGCTCCGTCACCTCCTTGAAGGTTTCGTACTGTATTTTCACGAAGGCTTTGGTGTCCACCTGATTCATAATCATCGGCAACGACCCCAGGCCCTTAGTCATCTTATTCCAGGCCTTGTCCTTCTTCAGGCCCTGCAGCACACCCGTCCATTTTCCAACAACATCGGCCGGCAGGTTCTTCGGGCCCCACAGTCCGCTCCAACCCATGACAACTTCCATTTTCGGATGACCCAGCTCTCTGAAGGTCGGAACCGATGAAATTGTCGGCGCCCGTTTCGCGGTGGTCACGGCCAGCGCCCGCATTTGACCACCTTGGATATTGCCGATGACGCCCGACAGGTTTTGAAAAAAGATATCGACATGCCCACCGATAACCGCCGCGCCGGCCTTTCCGCCACCCTTAAAAGGAATGTGCTTCATGGAATTCTGATTGAGCCCTAATTCGTCGAGGAGGATCACCATGCCCAAATGTTGCAAGGCGCCGACACCGGCCGAGGAATAGCTCAGCTTCTTCCCTGCCTTTGCCGCCTTCTCCAAATCTTTGAAAGTCTTATAGGGTGACTTCGCGCTGACCGTGAGAGCAAAGGGATTTTGCTCAAGCAGCCCCAAAAACGTAAAATCATCCCACTTGTAAGGGATTTTGCGGTTGATCGCCGGTACCGCAGCTTGAGATCCAACGCGAGCCAGTAACAGGGCATAGCCATCGGGCTTGGACTTAGCAACGAAGGTCGAGCCGACGACACCTGCGGCGCCCGTGCGGTTGACCACCAAGATACCATTACCGAGCAGCCCCGGCGCGGTTGCGGAAAGCGTCCGAGCGGCGAGGTCGGCTGCCCCTCCCGGACCGTAGGGAGAGACCAGCGTAACAGGTTTCGTCGGATATTCGGCTTGGGCGGCGGTTGCGAAAAGCACGACCGCCAGCGCGGCGCAGATTCTTGCCGAAAGTCTAGGTAACTGCTTCATTTATAACCTCCTTAAGGCCGTCAACCAGATGGTCTGACCGGCAAAAAAACGTGATTTCACGTAGTATTGGATTGACATGACCCGCGCATCTAATCATAATTAATTACAGAAAGCAATTATTTAATCCGACGGAGCTTAAGGCATTGTCGATCATCACCTTGGATATTGCGCGTCAGGATGTCAGGCAGACCAATCGTCGGATGGTTCTCTCCGAGATTATGCTCAACGGCCCAATTTCGCGCACAAAAATCGCGCAGCGGACAGGTTTGACGACCGCCTCGGTTTCTCGGATTTCACGTGAGATCATCACTGCCGGACTGGTGGTGGAGGGTGAAACGCTACCCTCTCCCAATCGTCCGGGACGGCGCTTTATAGCGATCGACGTCAATCCGGCGGGCGGGTACGTACTTGGCATCAGCATCAACGCGCTGCAGCAGTTCATCACCCTCGCAGACCTTAAAAACCGCCCCCTCGCGCGCCGGGAACTGAGCTTGGAGTCGACCGAGGATGCGGAGGATGTTCTAAATCGGGTCGCGCAAGCCGCCAATGAGATGATCTTGGACGCCGGCGTCCCTCGTGCACGGCTGTTTGGTGGAAGCGTCTCGGTCGCCGGCGCCGTCGATCCGGAAAATGGACTCGTCCACTCGGCGCCAACCTTGGGCTGGGAAAATGTCTGCATTGGGGGTTTTCTGTCGAACGCGCTCGGCATACAGATCCACGTCGAAAACATGCCCAATGCCATGAATTTGGCCGAAACCAGGTTTGGCATCGGGCGCGGGTATGGCAACGTCGTGCTGCTAAACGCCGCCCTTGGCATTGGTGGAAGCCTGCTGTTGGATAATCGCCTGATCCGCGGCAATAACTTTTCCGCCGGTTTGGGCGGCGCCATGAGCCTGTGGCGTGATGCCCAGGGACGAAGCCTTTCAGTGGATGAGGTGGCCGGTGGCTGGGGCGTTCTGCGCAATATCTTTGGCGAAACCGCGGTGGAATCGGCCTCTTCTCCGGGGCGCCATTTGCTCGATGCTATGAAAGCCGCGGAAACCGGCGACGATACGGCCCACTCTGCTTTACGGAAATCCGGTCGGTCCCTGGCTAACGTCATCGAGACAATTGCCGAGATCGTTCACCCAGAAATTTTCATTGTCTCCGGCGCCTTGGCCTCCAGTTCCTCTTACGTCGAGGGGGTTCGGGCTGGACTAGCTGAGGCTTGGTCCAGTGAATCCAGCTCCATCCCAGTCCATGTCAGCAATATGACCGGCCAAGCGGCGGCGCGGTGGCTGGCAATAAACGAATTCCTGTTGCAGCGCAATCTCGACTTAGAGCATTTGAATAGAGACAGCGCCGCATGACCCAAAAAGCAAATCACGAAATCATACTTGGGGTAACAATAATTGTGCTGGCGGCGGTAACCGCCTTCGTCGTCGTTCCCGCAGGAGTGGTCATGCCGGATAACATCGGGGTCCTGGCGTTGGCTCCCAATTTCTGGCCGCTTGTCGTCGTCGCTATGGCTGGCCTCTCGGGCGCGTTGATCGTCGCACATGGTCTCGCCGACCTGCGCCAGCCCCGGCATGCCGAAGCGGCCCCAATACTCTCGGGCGATCACCCAGTCGGTTCCGATACGGTTGATCGCCCGTTTTTCGTGGCCTTGGCTCGAGTCGTCGCCGTTCTCGTCGCACTGTTTGCACTCCATTTTGCGATTCCCTCGATCGGGATCGTCTTTGGCGCCTTTATCATTTTGGTGTTTCTTACCTACCTTGCCGGCGAGCGCCGCTGGCGGGTGATCCTGCCGATCGCGGTTGTGCTTCCGTTGACGCTTTACGTCTTCTTCGTTTACATCGCTAACGTTCCGATGCCCCTCGGAGTGTTCGAGTCCATTCGCTGAGCCTTGGAGTGAAGAGATGATCGAGAACGTGACCGACGCTTTCCTCCTGTTCCTCAGCTTCGATAACATCGCCATCGTCTTTATCGGCGTACTAATCGGTACTATCGTTGGCGCCATTCCGGGCATGACCACGCCGATGGGCGTGGCGCTAGCCTTGCCTTTTACCTTCACCATGCAACCGGTGACCGGCATCTTGCTATTACTCGGCATCTACAAGGGTGGCCTGTACGGCGGATCGATTACCGCAATCTTGCTAAAAGCGCCCGGCACGCCGGCCGCGTCCTGTACCGTTTTGGACGGCTTCCCGATGACCCAGCGCGGCGAAGCGCGGCGTGCCCTCGACATGGCGCTGTATGCATCTTGCTTTGCTGATTTTGTCTCCAACCTTTCATTGATCCTGTTGACCGGTTTCCTGGCAACGTTCGCCTTGCGATTTGGGCCGCCTGAATTTTTCACGTTGATCGTGTTTTCGTTGACGATCATCGCCGGCGTTTCCGGTGATCGGTTGGCGAAGGGCGTCTTTTCGGCTTGTCTGGGCCTGCTGTTGGCGACAATCGGGTTGGACACAATTTACGGCACCGAGCGGTTCATTTTCGGTGAATACGAGTTGATGGCCGGGCTCAACTTCATTCCAGTGCTGATCGGCCTGTTCGCGCTGCCCGAGATCATCGACCACTACGCCAAGACGAACAAAGACCACGTCTCGGTCGGCGCGCTCGGTTCGGTCGGCGCGGGATTCGCCGATTTCCGCCATTGCTTCAAGTCGATCCTGCGCGGCAGCCTGATCGGCGTCGTTCTCGGTGCGATCCCGGGAATTGGCGGCGCGCCGGCGGCATTCCTGTCCTACAGCGAGGCGCGGCGCACGTCGAAGAACAAGGACAACTTCGGCAAAGGCGAAATCGAGGGCGTCGCCGCCGCCGAAGCCGGCAATAACGGTGTCGCCGGCGCAACGATGATCCCGCTGCTGGCCCTGGGCGTTCCCGGCGATGTCATCACCGCAGTGATTCTGGGCGCTTTCATGGTTCACGGCTTGAAACCGGGCCCGGTGATGTTCTCGCAGAACCTGACCATGATCTACGCTATCTTCATCGGCATCATGCTCAGTTCGGCCTACCTGTTCGTAATCGGCAAATTCTCGATCCGCGCCATCAGCCGCATCGCAGATGTCCCTAACAACCTACTCTATCCAATCGTGCTGGTGCTTTGCCTGTTCGGCGCCTACGCGGTAAATAACAGCTTGTTCGACATTCTGGTGATGACAATCATGGGCACGGTCGGTTTCGTCATGTTGCGCCTGGAAATACCGGCAGCGCCGTTCCTGATCGCCTTCATCCTCGGTCCGCTGCTCGAGGATAGCTTCCGCCAATCACTGCTGTTATCCGAGGGCGGCTACGGAATCTTTTTTCGAAATGCCATCTGCTGGGTGTTCTGGACCCTGACCGCCTTGTCCCTGTTCTTGCTGGTCCGCGGCAACCTTCGGGATGGGCGCACCAGTGAGGTAGCCAACAAACCGAACGCCTGATCAAACACCCAATTCCATCATTCACATCAAAAGGCCCTTTTGCATGCCTGGCGCAAACGATCAAATTTCCATAACTCCAATCCAGCCTCTGGGCCATCGGCTATTTTCCTTCGCGGTGATTACCGACACCCACCTCAATCAGGGGGAGGACGACTGCAACTCGCCGTTCGAGGTCAACCGGCTGGCGAACCGGCGGATGCGCCATGTGGTGCGCGACCTCAACCAGCGCGATCTGGCCTTTGTCATCAACGTTGGCGATCTGATCCATCCGGTGCCGGCGGTTCCCGATCTTTATGAGCAGGCGGCGGCGCGGTTTCACGAACAGGTGGCCAAACTCACACACCCCCTTTACCTGACCCCGGGCAATCACGATGTCGGCGACAAGCCCAATGATTGGGCGCCATCGGCGGGCATTTGCGAGGATTATTTGGCGTTATGGAGTAAACACTTCGGCGCTCACTATCAGGCCTTCGATCACGGTGATTGCCACTTTGTCATCATTAACGCCCAGATCATCAATTCGGGCCTTGCCTGCGAAGCGGAACAACGCCAGTGGCTGGAAAACGACCTGAAAGCCAACAAGGGCAAGCGTATTTTTCTGAACAGCCATTACCCACCGTACTTTTCTAAGCCGGATGAGGAGGAAAACTACGACAATATCGGTGAGCCCGGCCGCACGTGGATGCTTGAAGTGTTAGCAAAACACAACATCGAGGCGCTGTTTATCGGCCATGTCCACAATTTCTGGTACAACAGATATGCTAATACCGATTGCTACCTGTTACCATCGACATCGTTCGTTCGCCAAGACTACAGCGAAATGTTCCGGATCAAGCCCGGCCCCGATGATCAGGCTGGGCGCAACGACAAGGCCAAGTTGGGTTACTTCGTCGTGCATGTGCACGAGGACGGACACGTTTGCGATATCATCCGTACCTACGGCGAAACATCTGCCCCGAATACGCCGGAACCAGCCGCTGTTGAACGAGTGGCGGCAGTTCATCCCCGCTTAAATCGTCATGCCGCACTCGGCTTCGATATGCGCCAGAATTGGATGGAGATTGTCGAAATACCACCGACCGGCGGGCTCGACGAATTCGACCGCAAGGAAGTCAGAAACGATTATCCGCTGATGGCGATTTGGGAAATGGGCGTTCGCAGGTTGCGTGTGCCCATGCGTGACCTGCTGGTCGCCGATGCCCGTGAACGCATGCGCGCGCTCAAGCGGCACGGCCATGAGTTCACGCTGTTTTCCTTCGGTGAACCGGATGAACGCACCAGAGAATTGATTGTCGCCAACCAGGACATTTTTTCGGCCTGGGAGATCGGCGTCAATTCGGAGGTTTTGGAGCGGATCATTGGAGGAATAGGAAATATCGCCCGGCGCGTCGATTTGCCTATCTATCTTTCGCGGTTACGCTCTATCGATGAATTGCGCGCTGAATCCGGTCGATATTTCCATGTCATCAACCAGGGCTTCCTTGCCAACGATTTAGATCAGATGAAAGGCCTCCTGGCGCGTGATGAACTGGCGGGCGCGATTGATGGCTTCGTCTTCCGCCTGACCGCCGATAGAAATCCCTGGGAAGCGGTTCAGGAGGCCGGTGAGCTTGCCGGCCAATTGGGCGTTAAGGCTTCGGTCCATCTTAGAATGTGTGGAGCCAATCCTGCGGAAGCCAAAGAGGACGACCTCTGGGTTACGAACCGAATCGCCGAAGCGTTATTGGCCGCTTGCACCAAAGACAATGTGTCCGTATTCGCCGATACCTTCATCGACAATGATCGGGGGTATTTCGTCCGCAATGGCATCCTTGACCGGCTCAACAATCCGAGACAAGGATTCCATGTCGTGCGGCATCTGTACGGCGCCTTGAGCCAAGACACCGGGCCGTTTGCGGCTGGGCCGGCCGGCACCGTCGAGGGTGGTCGTTACTTGACGGCAACCGGTTCGGAATCCTCTTATGTGCTCGTGGTATCGGATGGGTCTCTATCCAATATCGAAGTTCCTTTAGACAAAACCGACAACCTGAGACGAATCGATCTAGTTACTGGCATCGTGGATTGCGCCAGCGATGCTCGGGAGGCTGGAACCATCTTTGTTCAATTTCATGAAAACGCGCCGGTTCTGCTGCAGTTCAGTTGAACCACAAATCCGAGCGGCATAGACGTTATCGACTTCTATCTGCGCTCATAGGCGCTGGCCCCTTGATGGTACCGGCCAGCGCCAGCACCGCCTCGTCAGCTAGCGAAGTAATTCATTGACAATTGACTCGTTGCCGGACTCCTGCCGGCAAATTGAAACGACATCCAAACACGCATCAGAAGGACGATCACCCCCAAGAAACCGCCGTTGCGCCTCCCACTCGACAGGAAACGGCTTCATCAGCACTGCCATGGTGAGGTTGGTCGGTTGGCTGCCATTGAGGGTCATCTCAATGATCTCGGGCGCCAGCAAGGTCAGGCGAAGGATGCGGCTGACGTAAGAGGTATTGATCTTTTCCGTAGCGGCAATCTCCTCGACGGTGGCGTAGACGCCGGTCTCCAACAATTTGCGCCAGCGAAATGCCCGGGCCAGCGCCTTGACCATGGTGTTGTCGATGCGGGTGCGGGGCTTGGCCCAGGACGGCACGCCGTCGGGCGAGACCACCAGCTTGCGCCCGCCACGCATTTTAAATGTCATCGGCACGCGCACCGTCAGGGTGCGGCCGTCGGGGCTGAGGCGGGCGTCGTCCATCAGGCCGCCCTCTTTCCATTTGGCGCAGGCCACCGTCCATCCTGCGCGGCGGCAATGTCGGCGACTAGCGACTGGAGGCCATCGATCCGGAATCGCAGGTCGAGCCCTTCCGGGCGAACCTCGACCCGCTCGATCAGAAGCCGCAGCACCCGAGCCTGCTCGGCCGGGAACAATTCGTCCCATAGAGGATCAAGACTTTGCAAGGCCGCGCGCACTTCAGCCTCGGAGAGCCCGTCATCCTGGTCGCGAGCCGCCCGCCAGGTGGCGACGATGACTTCCGGCGTCCGCAACAAACCGCGCACATGGTCGATGACGGCGGCCTCGATCTCGGCGGCCGGAACGCGGCGCACCACACCGGTCGGGGTCTCGCCTTTCAACAATTTGGCGGCGACGTAATAGCGGTAAAGCCGGCCGCCTTTGCGCGTATGTACCGGCGTCATCGCCCGCCCGTCGGCGCCGAAGATGAACCCCTTGAGCAACGCCGGGGTTCGCGCCCGGGTGTGGTTTGCGCGAGTGCGCGGACTTTCCTTGATAATGGCGTGGACCTTGTCCCACAGATCCCGGCCGATGATAGCCTCGTGCTCTCCGGGATAAGCCGTGCCCTTATGGACGGCCATACCGATGTAGACCTGATTGTTCAGCAGTTTATAGAGGTAGCCCTTGTTGATAGGCTTACCGCGTTTCATGGTTACGCCCTCGGTCGCCAGGGTCCTGGCCAGCACGGTGGCGGAACCAACGCCCAAAAACCGCTCGAAGATCATCCGGACCGTAGCGGCTTCCTGGTTATTGATGACCAGTTTGCGTTCTCTGACGTCGTAGCCGAGCGGCGGATTGCCGCCCATCCACATGCCCTTCTTGCGGCTGGCGGCGACCTTGTCGCGGATGCGCTCGCCGATCACCTCGCGCTCGAACTGGGCGAAGCTCAATAGGATGTTGAGGGTCAGACGGCCCATGGAGGTGGTGGTGTTAAAGGACTGGGTTACCGAGACAAAAGTGACGCCCTGACGATCAAATATGTCGACCAGTTTAGAAAAATCCATCAGCGAGCGGCTCAGGCGGTCAATCTTGTAGACCACCACCACGTCGATGCGTCCGGCCTCGATTTCTGCGATGAGGGTCTTGAGCGCCGGGCGATCGAGGGTGCCGCCGGAGACGCCGCCGTCATCGTAGCGCCCCTCATGCAGCACCCAGCCCTCGGGCTTCTGACTGGCGATGTAGGCTTCGCAGGCCTCGCGCTGGGCGTCGAGGGAATTGAACGCCATGTCCAACCCCTCCTCACTGGATTTGCGGGTGTAGACGGCGCAGCGGTGCTTTCTGATCGGAGATTTTGTCATCGGCCCGTCCCCGAGCGGCGGATGCCGAAGAACACCCATCCGTTCCAACGTGTGCCGGTGATGGCCCGGGCGATGGCGGAAAGTGACTTGTAGGGCCGGCCCTGGTATTCGAACCCGTCGGCGAGCACGGTGACGCAATGTTCAATACCTTGGAACTCGCGAATTAACCGAGTGCCGGCGATCGGCCGGTCGTCGGCGCGCTGCCGGCGGACCTCGACCTGACCGCCATCAAGCTCCTCGCCCAGCGCCTCCAGGCGCTCGACGGTGGCCGGCTTGAGTTCTCCGTATTCCAGTTCCTGGATCCGGTAGGCGAGCCGGCTTTCCAGGGTTCGGCGGTTCTGGCGCGGCGGTTCGGTCTCGAAGAGGTTTTGCCACAGGGCTCGAAGGTCGGGTGTCGGCGTCGTCTTCAGGGCCGCGATTCGGGCGACGATGGTGTCCGTCATGATTGGCACCCTTATCAACGAGGGGGACGTGATC
>JABMOG010000104.1 GCA_013204265.1 Rhodospirillales bacterium | reverse complement strand
GTTTCCGAGACAATCTGGTCTTCGGTACAGAAAATATGCGCATCGTCCTGCGTAAAGGCGCGGACACGCATGATGCCGTGCAGCGCGCCCGACGGCTCGTTGCGGTGGCACGAGCCAAACTCGGCCATGCGGATGGGAAGATCCCGGTAGCTGGTGGTGCCCTGTTTGAATATCTGCACATGACACGGGCAGTTCATAGGCTTTAGCGCCAGAACCGTTTCCTCCACCTCGGTGATAAACATGTTCTCGCGGAATTTTTCCCAGTGGCCGGAAGCTTCCCACAGAATGCGATCGACCATCTGCGGCGTATTGACCTCGTGGTACCCAGCCTTCATCTGCCGGCCGCGCATATAGTTGCGCAGCGTCCGGTACAACGTCCATCCCTTGGGGTGCCAAAACACGGAGCCGACGGCCACATCCTGCAAATGGAACAGGTCCATTTCCCGTCCCAAGCGGCGGTGGTCGCGCTTTTCAGCCTCTTCCACCATATGCAGATAGGCCGCGAGCTGTTTCGGATCGGCCCAGCAGGTGCCGTAAATCCGTTGCAGCATTTCGTTTTTGGAGTCGCCCCGCCAATAGGCCCCGGCCAGCTTCGTCAGCTTGAAGGCCTTACCCAGTTTTCCGGTACTCGGCAAATGCGGGCCACGGCACAGGTCAATGAAATCACCCTGGCGATAGAGCGAGATGTCTTCATCACCGGGGATGCCGTCGATGATCTCGGCCTTATAGTGTTCGCCTTGGGCTTTGAAAAATTCGATAGCTTCGGTGCGGTTCCAGACCTCGCGGGTGATTTGCTCGTCCCGTTTGACGATTTCGTGCATGCGGGCTTCTATTTTTTCCAGGTCTTCAGGAACGAACGGCTCAGAACGGGAAAAATCATAGAAAAAACCGTTCTCTATGTTAGGCCCGATGGTGACCTGGGTGCCGGGAAACAGTTCCTTCACCGCCTCAGCCATGACATGGGCACAGTCATGGCGCAACAGCTCAAGGGCGTCTTCGTCCTTGGAGGTGATGATGGCAACCTCGGCATCGGCCTCAATCACGTGGCTCAAATCCTTAACGTCGCCATCGACGCGCACCGCCAACGCCGCCTTGGCCAGACCGGGACCAATATCGGCGGCCAGCTCGGCACCGGTCACGGGACCGTCAAAGGTCCGTTTGCTGCCGTCCGGGAGGGTAATTGCAACCATTCAAATCACGCATTCAAACATATTAAAACGGGGCCGAAATGTAGGCCGATTACGGTTTCTGTCAAGCGGCCTGTCCTTAACGTATGTTTGTGCCATCAAAGACCCACCGCGTCCACAACCTCGGCAACGGACAGATCGGCCAACCTATCGCGGCGCAGGATTGTAACCGACGGGCCACGCTGCCCGCAGAGCGCCGGGTCGGATTGGTTCGAATACAACACCACCGACGGGCACCCGGCTGCCGCAATCAGGTGCATCGGCCCGGTATCGTTGCCGACGGCAGCCACCGCTCCTTGCGCCAAAGCCGCCATGTCCAGCAGGCCGGTTTGCCCGGCCAAATTCAATACCCCGGGGGTTATGGCCGCTATTTCCGCCACAAGGGCTTTCTCCGTGCCCAAACACACCGGGGTCATGCCCAGGTCCAAGATCGTCCGCGCAAGAGCGGCGAAGTGTTCCGGCGGCCAGCGTTTTCCGGGCCGGTGCACCGCACCGCCGGGCGCGAGAAGAACGATGCGTTCGGGCAGCCTGAGGTGCGATACATCGCTTTTCCATTCCGGCCCTGCCAGATCAACGAGTGGTACGTCGGCAATACCCGCCAGGTTAAGCTGCTCGGTCTGGCGCTCGACAGTATGCATGGCGTCCCGCTCAGGGTTGGCGTGAGGATGGGAGCAACCCCGTGCGATGCCAGACCATTCCGGCGTAGGCCTCGTCCAGAACAAATTTCGGTAAAAGGAACTGCGGTCCGAGGTTTGCAGGTCATAGACCCGATCGAATTCACCACGGCCTAAGCGGCGGCGCAGATCAAGCCAACCACCAACGTCCATCCCGGTCGGGCGGCCACCGGTCCACACCTCGTCGAAAAAACCGGAGGCCTCGGCCAATTCCCGGTACGGCTGAGTGGTCAGCAGGACGATGCGCGTACCCGCATGATGGCGGCGGATGGCGGCAAACGGACCCATCGCCTGCACGAAGTCCCCTAGCGCCCCGAGCTTGATGACCAGAATGGCCATTTACCCGCCGGCCTTCCGATCCAAAATTTCCCGGTAGACTTCGACCGTCCTGTCGCACATGGCCTGCTTGGAAAAATTCTTGCGCACATGGGCGATGGCCTTTTTTGCCATTTTCTGGCGGGTTTCTCCGGCCAAGTTCAAAACCTTGTCCAGTGTCTCGGCCAGAACATCCACGTCGCCCGGCGGGAATAGCCAGCCGGTTTCACCCACAAGGACGGTTTCGCGTGCGCCGCCGTGATCAGACGCGACGACGGGGCGGCCCAGCGCCTGTGCCTCGACCAGGACACGCCCGAAGGCCTCCGGGTCGGTCGACGCCGACACCACCACATCCGACATCATATAAGCCGCCGGCATGTCGTCACAATGATTGACGATCCGCACGATTTCACCCAGCCCATGCCGATTGACCAGATTTTCCAGTTCCTGGCGGTATTCCACCCGGCCCTGGTCGCCGCCGACTAACAGGCAGCGCAAATCGCGCCGGCCCAGCTTGGCGATGGCCTCGATAAACATGGTCTGGCCTTTCCAGCGGGTCAGCCGCCCCGGCAGCATGACCACCGGCAGACCGTCTTCCAGCCGCCAATCGGAGGCCAGCACCGTCACCCGTTCCGCAGTGACAAGGGCGGGGTCGAACCGTTCCAGGTTGACGCCCCGGTGGATGGTACGGATTTTTTCGCTCGCCGCACCATAGTTTTGATGCAGATGACCGGCGATGAACCGGGAAATGGCGATCACACGCACGCCCTTGGTCATCACCGAATTATACTTACGTTTCAGGGCATTGCCCGCCGCATACGTGCCGTGGAAGGTGGTGAGAAACGGCACCCCCGTTCGCCGGGTGGCAAAATACGCCGACCAGGCCGGCGCCCGCGAACGGGCATGCACGATATGGACGCCTTCGTGTTTAATCAGCGCTTCCAGCCGCCCGATATTGGCATACATAACCAGCGGATTTTTCGAGTGCATCGCCAGGCGGATATGTTCGGCGCCGACCCGTTTCAATTCGTGTTCATTGGCGCCGCCGTTGGACGCCACCAATGCCCGCCCGCCTCGCGCTACGATTGCTTCGGCAATTTCGACGGTGCCGCGCTCAACCCCGCCGCCGGCGCCCATGGCCGGCAGCACCTGAAGGATAGTCACGCCCTTCAGATCGGTTTCCGGGCCAGACCCAATGGTGTTATGGTCGGCAGTGTCATTCATCTAAAAGAACATTCCCAAGAGCATTTCATGACCGAGGCACCCGAAATACTAACACGAGACGATGGTGGAACCATCGCCTACTACCGAATTGAAGGCAAACCGCCGGGCGTTGTTTTTCTGACCGGATTCAAATCCGACATGACCGGGTCCAAAGCACTGGCGCTGGAAGACGCCTGCCGCCAGCGTGGACAGGCCTTTCTGCGCTTTGATTATACCGGCCACGGCCAGTCGTCGGGCGCTTTTGAGGACGGCACCATCGGCCAATGGGCGGATGATGCGATCCTCGCCCTCGACGAATTGAGCGAAGGACCGCAGGTTTTGGTCGGGTCGTCCATGGGCGGCTGGATCATGCTGTTGGCGGCCTTGGCACGGCCGGACCGGGTCGCCGGGCTGGTCGGCACCGCCGCCGCGCCGGATTTTACCGAAGACCTGATGTTGCGCGAACTCACGCCCGAACAGATTGAACAGATAGAAACGCAAGGCTTCACCGAAATTCCCAACTGCTATGATGAAGAGCCTTACAAAATCACCAAGGCGCTGCTCGACGACGGCCGCAACCACTTGTTGTTGGGTGCCAAAATTCCCCTCGACTGCCCGGTGCGCCTGATTCACGGTGACAAAGACGCAGACGTGCCGTGGCAAACCAGCCTCAGGATCGCCGAAGCCCTCCGGTCCGGAGACGTCGAAACCCTGTTGGTCAAGAACGGCGACCACCGGCTGTCGGAGCCCCACGATCTGGACCGCCTGTGCCGGACAGTGGTGCGATTGCTGGATCAATTGTAACGCCATTCCCTTAACCCTCCACCGCCAGAATGGCGCGCAGCCCGGCGCGGTAATCGGGGTACGCCAATTGGACGCCCAGTTCGTCTTTGATGCGCCGGTTGTCGATCAGCCGGTTGTCCTGCCAAAATGTCAGCCCCATCGGCGACATGGTTTTGACGGCGTCTTCAAAGGCGATGACCGGCGGCGGCGCCAGGCCCAGCAATTCATAAGCGAACCCATTGACCTCGGCCGGCGAAGCCGCCTCGTTATCGCAGACGTTGTAAACGGCGCCGGGCTCAGAACGCGCCATCGATGCCCGCACTACGGCCGCGATATCATCGACATGAATGCGGGAAAATTTATGGCCTGGTTTTTCGATTCGCCGCGCACGTCCGGCGCGGGCCTGGTCCAGGACGCTGCGTCCGGGGCCGTAAATGCCAGCCAGCCGAAACGCATGTGCCCCCAGCGACAACCATTCGGCCTCGGCCCGCGCGCGCATGCGGCTGCGTTCCGAGGACGGGTTGACGGGCGATGTCTCATCGACCCGGCCTCCGCCGGTGTCACCGTAAACCCCGGTGGACGACAGGTAGCCTATCCATTCGAGGGTTTTGGCAGCGCGGATGGCATTGCCATGCAGGGCCAGAACCGGGTCGCTGTCCCCAACGTCGCCACCACCATCCCGGGGCGGTGGGATGGAACTCAGCAAGTGGGTAGCGCCCGCCAGACACCCGACGGCATCGGCCAGCGGCGCCTCGCCATCGAAGACATGCGCGGTGATCCCATCTGTCGCCAATTCTGCGCGGCGGCCCTCGGATTGGCAGGTGCCGACGACGGACCAGCCATCGGCCATGAGCGACCGCGCCAACCGTCCCGCGGAATATCCGAGGCCGAAGCAGAAAAGACGTTTGCGTGTTTCAGAGGCCGTCATTGTGTATTCTCCGGGCTAGTCAATCCAGCCCAATCGATTCCTTTAAAAATATGCGTTATAGATGCCGAGGCAAGCGGCAAACCGGGAAACGAGCTATGAGAATTTTTACTATCCTTTTGGCCGTCATCGTTGCGAATGTGGCTGTTGCGAAGGAAATCGACCACGCCAGCCAATACCGCAGTTGCATGGCACTGGCCAGAAGCGCGCCGCAGGAAGCCTTCGATGTGGCGTTGAACTGGCGCGACCTGGGGGGCGGAGAAGCCGCCGAGCATTGCATTGCGACGGCCCTGGCCGGCCTCGGCCATTACCTGGAGGCGGCGAAACGATTGGAAGAATTGGCTAAACTTTCTAAAAAGGCCGTTGATATTAAGGTCAGGCTTCTTGCCCAGGCGGCGCAGGCCTGGCTTCTGGCCGATAATTCTAACAGGGCCGAAGCGGTGCTGACGGCAGCGTTGAAGCTGGCGCCCGACGACAGCACCTTGATGATCGACCGCGCTCAGGCGCGCGCCGGTTTCAAGGACTACGCCGGTGCCATCGAGGATCTGAACCGGTCCATCGCGCTGGAGGACCGCCGCGCCGATGCCTTCGTTTTTCGCGCATCGGCGTACCGCCTGCTCAGTAAGTTGGAACTGGCACTGGCCGATATTGAGCGGGCGCTGGCGCTGCAACCGGGGCACCCGGATGGACTGCTGGAACGCGGCAACCTGCGACGGCTGCGCCAGGACGACGACGGCGCCCGCCAAGACTGGCTGGCCGTTATCCGGGGCGACCCCAAAAGCCCGGCCGCCGATGCGGCGCGCAGCAACCTGGAAAACATGGATGTCAAAAGCGACCAATGACGGTCGCCACCCAAAAACGTCGCCCGGCCTGAGCGGCGGGGCGGGGTTGGTGCGGCGGCACATGGCTAAAAATCCAGGTTGGCGTATTGTTTTTGCGGCGGCGCACCCGGAATGTTGTCTTCCAGAAGCGTTCTGAAACTGGGCCGGGATTTAACCCGAGCGTACCAGTCCTTGGCTTCCTCATATTCCGCCCAAGGCACATCACCCAAATAATCGACGCTTGAGAGATGGGCTGCTGCGGTAATATCGGCCAACGAAAAGTCATCCCCCGCCAGCCACCGGCGGCGTTCGGTCAGATATCCGATGTAGTCCAGATGATGGCGGATATTGGCGTGCCCGGCGCGCACGGCCGCAGAATCAGGGGCGCCCTGACCAAGGAAGCGTTTGGTCATTTTCTGGCCGACGAGATTTTCCGTTACCTCAAAGTTGAATTTTACGTCGAACCAGTGGACCAGACGGCGGACTTCGGCCCGGGCCAAGGCCTGGCGGCCGATCAAGGGAGGGTCGGGATGCACTTCGTCGAGAAATTCAGAAATCGCGTCACTGCCGGAAATCGCCATGCCGTCGTTTTCCACCAGCACCGGAATATTGCCTTCCGGGTTGAGCGCCAGGAATTCGGGGCGCCGTTCCAGGACATTTTCGGCGCGCATTTCAAACTCCAGGTGTTTTTCACACAACACGACCCGAACCTTGCGGCACGGCGGCGACATCCAGAGGTGATAAAGAATTCGCATTATTGAAATCTAACGCCCATATACCATTGGTGAAACACCGAACCCCCGTGGATACGTAAATACAGCATCGCTTTGTACCCTCCCCTCGCAAAAATGTGAACGAGGTTTTAGTGACACCATGCCCACAAAAAGGCTAAGCAAAACACTCAACTACCGTATTCCGCATCAAAAAAGGTCTGCCATGCTGATCAAAGCCAAAAAAACCTCCGACGTTGCGTCGTCCGAAATCACGCCAAAATCGGTTTATCTGGACCGTCGGCGTTTCCTGGCCACCGCCGCCCTTGCCGGCGCCGGCGCCGCCTTTGGCACCATTGCACCGTCTCTGAGCGTGCCCGCCCTGGCCGCCCCCGGACGCGGCGCGAAGCTGGCCGGAGTCAAAGAAACGAAATGGACTCAAAAAGCGTTGGGCGAAGACCTGACCGAATACGGCTCGGTCACCAAGTACAATAATTTTTATGAATTCGGTACCGGCAAGACCGACCCGGCGGAAAACGCCACTAAATTCAAGCCCCGGCCCTGGAGCCTGGCCGTTGATGGTGCGGTGGAAAAGCCGGGCACCTACGACCTTGAGGATTTTATTAAACCCCACCAGTTGGAAGAGCGGGTTTATCGCTTCCGCTGCGTCGAAGCCTGGTCGATGGTTATTCCCTGGGTCGGCATTCCCCTGGCCGACGTTATCAAGCGCCTTGGCCCCACCGGCGACGCCAAATACGTCGCTTTCGAGACTCTGAATGACCCGGAAAGGATGCCCGGCCAACGCAGCCGCGTTCTGCAATGGCCGTATAAAGAAGGCCTGCGAATAGACGAAGCCATGAACCCTTTGGCGCTGCTTGCGGTCGGTTTGTATGGTGAGGAACTGCCCAACCAGAACGGCGCGCCGATCCGTCTGGTGGTTCCGTGGAAGTATGGCTTCAAGTCGATCAAGTCGATCGTCAAAATAACCCTTCAGGCGAAACAACCGCCGACGTCGTGGAATATTGCCGGGCCACGCGAATACGGGTTTTATTCCAACGTCAACCCAGGCGTCAGCCACCCCCGGTGGAGCCAGGCCAAGGAACGCCGCATCGGCGATTTTCTGAAACGCCCGTCCAAGATGTTCAATGGCTACGAGGAAGAGGTCGGCCAAATGTACGCGGGCATGGACATGCGGAAAAATTATTAACCCAAACCCGCCCGGTTCCGCTATATACGTCCGATGAACTGGGCCGCCGCTACCAAAAAACTCGCCAAACCGGTCATCTTCGCCGCCTGCCTGGGTCCGCTCGCGTGGATTGCCTGGGCCGCGTTTTCGAGCGGGCTCAGCCCCACCGGCCCGCTCGGCGCCAACCCGATTGAATATATCAACCGCTATCTCGGCGATTGGGCGATCCGCTTCCTGCTGATGGCGCTGGCGATCACGCCGGTGCGCATAACCACAGGCTGGAACGGGCCTATGCGATTTCGGCGCATGATCGGGCTGTATGCGTTCTTTTACGTCTGCCTGCACCTGAGCAGTTATATCGGGCTCGACCAGTTCTTCGACTGGACGGAAATCTGGCGCGACATCGTCAAGCGAAACTACATCACCGTCGGCATGGTGACATTCGCCCTGCTGGTGCCGCTGGCGGTGACGTCTACCAACGCCATGGTCAAGCGGCTCGGCGGGCGGCGCTGGACGCGGCTTCACAAACTGGTTTATCCCGCGGGCATCCTTGCGTGTTTCCATTTTTATATGATGCGCAAAGGGGTCCAGTTGGAACCCATACTCTACGCCGTAATTTGCGCCGTCCTGCTGGGCACCAGGGTGGTAACGGCGTGGCGAAAAAAAGCCCGCGCCGGGGCTAAAATCACGTAGGCAGATCAATGCGCCTCGTCCCAATTATCGCCGACGCCGGTATCGACGACCAGCGGCACGTCCAAATGCGCCGCCCCGCTCATCTCACGCACCACCACTTCGGTGGTGGCGTCGAGTTCCTCTTTCGGGACCTCGAAAATCAGCTCGTCGTGCACTTGTAAAATCATCCGCGCACCAAGCCCGCCCCCGGCCAAGGCTTCGGGCAGGCGGATCATGGCGCGTTTGATAATGTCTGCGGCCCCGCCCTGGATCGGCGCGTTGATAGCCGCGCGTTCGCCCAATCCCCGCAGATTGGGGTTCTTTTCGTTGATTGATTTTATGTGGCACTTGCGCCCGAACAGGGTGGTGACGAACCCGTGCTTGCGGGCCTGTTCCTTGGTGCGCTCCATATAATCGCCGATGCCCGGATATTTTTCGAAATAAGCGTCGATGTAGTCCTTGGCCTCGCCATTGCCGATGCCCAACTGGCGCGCCAGCCCGAACGCCGAAATGCCGTAGATGATGCCGAAATTAATCGCCTTGGCCTGGCGCCGAACCATCGGGTCCATGCCTTCCAGCGGCACGCCGAAGACCTGGGCCGCGGTCATCGCGTGGATATCCTGGCCTTTGTGGAAGGCGTCTTTAAGCGCGTCGATGCCGGCGACATGGGCCAACAGGCGCAATTCGATTTGCGAATAATCGGCGCTGAGTAGCACCATACCTTTTTCGGCGGTAAAGGCGCGGCGGATTTTGCGGCCTTCTTCGGTACGCACCGGAATATTTTGCAAATTGGGCCGTGACGAAGCCAACCGGCCAGTTGATACCGCGCCTTGAGAATAGGACGTATGGACGCGCCCCGTTTGCGGGTGTATTTGTTCCATCAGGGCGTCCGAATAAGTACTTTTCAGCTTCGCCAGTTGCCGCCAGTCAAGCACCCGCGCCGGTAAATCATTGCCCTGATCGGCGAGCCCTTCCAGCACTTCGACGCCGGTCGCGTAGGCCCCGGTCTTGCCTTTCTTACCACCCGTAAGGCCCATTTCGTCGAACAGGATTTCGCCCAGTTGTTTGGGCGAGCCGACGTTGAATTCGCGGCCCGCCAGGGTGTGGATCTCCGTTTCCAAAACGCCAAGACGAGCGGCGAAATCGGCTGACAGGCGCTTCAATTCCGTGCCGTCGACCTTGATGCCGGTTCGCTCCATTTCATACAAAATGGGGATCAATGGCCGCTCAAGGGTCTCATAAACGGTGACCATATGGTTCCTGGCCAGACGCGGTTTCAGCAACGCATGCAAGCGCCCGGTGATATCGGCATCCTCGGCGGCATAATTCAGGGCGGTGTCCAGTGGCACATAATCGAACGTCACCTTGGCCTTGCCGGTGCCGGTAACGTCCGCGTATTTAATGGTCTGGTGGTTCAGGTATTTGGCCGCCAAATCGTCCATGCCGTGCCCGTGCAGCCCACCGGCGAGCACGTAACTGATCAGCATGGTGTCGTCGATGGGCGTTACCACAAGGCCATGGCGCGACAGCACCTTCATGTCGTATTTTATGTTCTGGCCGATCTTCAGGACCGAAGGGTCTGCCAGCAACGGCTTCAGCATTGCGAGGGCTATGCCCAAGGGAATCTGGTCCGGCGCTTCACTACCCGCGGCGTTATCACCACCGCCGCCCAAATCCAGAGTTCCCTGCGCCGCCGGGCGTTTGTGACCAAGCGGGATGTAACACGCCCGGCCCGGCGTCACCGACAGCGACACACCAACCAGATCGGCGTTGAGCGCATCGAGCGACGTTGTTTCCGTATCAACCGCGACAACCCCGGCGGCGACAGCTTGCGCGATCCAGCCCTCAAGGGCGTCGACCGACTGGACCAATTCGTACACCGCGCCGGCCTCCGGGGCGGGGGCACTATCGGCTTCAGGTGCAGAACCGGCGGCGGGGGCGGGAGCCTCCGGCGCGGTGACACCGTAGCGCGCCTCGGCCGACTTGATCATCGACTTGAAGCCCTGCTCGGCGAGGAACGCCAGCAGGGCGTTACCATCAATCTCACGAATGGCGAATTGCGACAGGTCCACGTCCACCGGCACGTCACCGCGCAGTGTCACCAGTTGGCGCGAGATACGCGCCATGTCGGCTTCTTCCATCAGGCGCTCGCGGCGCTTGGGCTGTTTGATTTCATGGGCGCGCTCCAACACCGCATCCAGGTCGCCATATTCGTTGATCAGTTGCGCCGCCGTCTTGATGCCGATGCCCTGAACGCCGGGCACGTTGTCCGATGAATCCCCGGCCAGTGCCTGCACATCAATCACCCGGTCCGGGCCGACGCCGAATTTTTCGAACACTTCGTCGGCACCAATAACCTTGTTCTTCATGGCGTCGAACATGGCCACGTTTGGCCCAACCAACTGCATCAGGTCTTTGTCCGACGACACGATGGTAACCTCGGCGCCCTGTTCCAAGGCTTGGCGGGTATAGGTCGCAATCAGGTCGTCGGCCTCGAAGCCTTCCATATCGACGGCGGCGACGTTGATCGCCCGGGTGGCTTCGCGCACCAGCTCGAATTGCGGGATCAGGTCATCGGGCGGAGCGTCGCGGTTGGCCTTGTATTCGGGGTAAATATCGCTGCGAAATGTTTTTCGCGCACGGTCGAAAATGACGGCAATATGGTCGGCGTCAGTGTCTTCGACCAGCTTCATCAACATCCGGGTGAAACCGTATACTGCATTGACCGAGACGCCGTCCGGCCGGGTCATGTCGGCCTTGATGCCGTAGTAGGCACGGAAGATAAACCCTGACCCATCAATCAGATAGACGTGGTGGGGGTTTCCGTTAATTATTTTATCCACTGGGCCCTGTCTCCCGCCGGGGTTTTTAGCTTGGACTTAGGTGCCACTTTATCGCCCCCGGCGGTGCCTAACAACGCACTGGCCTGTGGACAACAGGTGCCATTTTGTGACGGGTAAACGTAAACATTTGTAAACATTTGTTAGCATTTGCAGCCCCTTTCTCCGCCTGCCCCCCTTCAAACCGTCCATCGTAAAAATATTGCCGTTTTCCTTTTATCCCCGGCTATTTCCGCAAATATACCTTTAATTACCCTTTTTGTAAAGACTTTTTTCCTTGATTTGCTTATGATACCTAATTTTTTATCCCTGACAGGGGCAGATGCCTTAACCCTTATCAAGGCGCAACAACACGCACCCGGCAACAATGGCGCCACATCATCGAAGCGATAAACCCACCAGACAGGGAGCCACACCATGGCCAGGGGGAAGATTACCGATCGGGTCGACGCCATCACCGGCATTTCGGTTGAGCGCCGGGTGCCAGCGCCGCCGTGCCCAAAAAGTTGCAAGATCGAGCTGACGGCGCGCTGCAATTTCAAATGTTCGTTTTGCGCCACCGCCGAGAAGCTGCGCGTCAAGGGCGACATGGATTGGGATTTCTATTTGAAACTTCTAAAGGAACTGCGCCAGGCCGGAGTCGAGGAGGTCGGGATGTTTTATCTCGGCGAAAGTTTCATCCTTGACTGGCTGCCCGACGCCATCCGCGCCGCCAAGGACGAAGGTTTCCCCTATGTCTTCATCACCACCAACGGATCGTTGGCCACCCCCGACATGGTCCGGGCCTGCATGGAAGCCGGGCTGGACAGCATGAAATTCTCGCTCAATTACGCCGACGAGGAACAGTTTTCCGAAATTGCCCGGGTCAAGGGGTCGATCTGGGACGATGTTGTCAACAACCTCAAATCCGCTGCCCGCATCCGCGACGAGGGCAATTATCCATGCGGAGTCTATGCGTCTTATATCAAGTATGACGGCGAACAGGGCGAGCGCATGGCCGCCGTAGTCGCCGAGGTTGAGCCGTTGCTCGACCAGGTCTATTCGCTGCCACTGTATTCCCAGGCCGACCTGGTCGGCGTCGCCGAGGAAGAAAAGGGCTGGACCATCAGCGGCGGCAACCCCGGGCGGGCCGACAATATGCGCGACCCGGTGCCGTGCTGGTCGTTGTTTACCGAGGCCCGCGTCACCCACGACGGTTTCCTGTCGGCGTGCTGTTTCGACCACGACGGGCGGTTCCGCATGGGTGATTTGAAAACCCAGCCGTTCATGGAAGCCTGGCACGCGCAGAAATTTCAGGACCTGCGCACCGCACACCTGGGCGGCGACGTGCGCGAAACGGTCTGTTCGGCCTGTGTGTCTTACGGCTGATCGCAGCTACCAGATATCCCTGATTAGCCTTCAACGACCTCATCGGCTGCGGCAAGGACCCGTTCCGCCGGGAAGCGGACCGTCGCCGTGGTGCCGTGATCGAGGCGGCTGGTGATTTCAAAAGTACCGCCGTGCTCCTCAATCAAAGACTTTACCAGATACAATCCCAACCCGGTGCCTTCGTGGCTCCGTGCGAGTCCGCTGCTGGCCTGGATAAAAGGCTCAAGAACCTTTTGCAGCTCAGATTCGGCAATACCGATGCCGGTGTCGGTAACGGCAAGGGCCATACAGCCGCCGGGTTCGATTTTCGCGTCAACGCGGATGGAGCCGCCTTTGGGCGTGAATTTTATCGCGTTGGATAACAGGTTGAGCAGCATCTGCTTGACCCGGATGGAATCGGCCTTGAGGCGGGGGAACGTACGGTCCACCGAGATGGACAGAGCAATTTTACTTTCCTCGGCCCGGCCCTTGACCACGCGCACCGAATCCCAGATGACCTCTTCCACTTCCAGGACGTCTTCGGACAGGGCCATGGCCCCGGCCTCGACCTTGGAAACGTCCAAAATGTCGTTGATCAGTTCGAGAAGATGTTTTCCCGACGAATGAATGTCGGACAAATAATCCGCATAGCGGGGGTTATCGATAGGCCCGAACACCTCGTTGCAGACGATTTCGCAAAACCCGATGATGGAATTCAACGGCGTCCTCAGCTCGTGTGACATGTTGGCCAGAAATTCTGTTTTGGCGCGGTTTGCGAGTTCGGTTTTTTCCATGGCGTCGGCCAATTGTTCGAGCGCCCGGTTGCGCTCAATAACCTGGCCGATCTGAGCACCGATCTGAGACATGATGGCGAGCATTTGATCGTCTTCGGCCTGGAGTTCGTCGGAAAAGAATTCCATCACCGCCGCGACCTTGCCCCGCACCAAAACGGGGAAGGCAAAAGCCGATTGGAGGCCTATGCTTTTGGCCAGCCTGCCCCTCAGAAATTTTTCATCCTCGCCCAGATCAAAAATCCAGATTGGCTTACCGTTGGCCTTCACCCGGCCCAGCAGGCCATCGCTCTTGTCGATAACGATGGATTCGGTGGCTTTACGAAATTCCGCAAACCGTTCCGGCGCCGCCAAATTCCAGATGCCCGAAGGCACCAGAACATCCGGATCGTCGGTTGACAGAACAAACGCATGGCCGATCGGCCAGCCGGTGTGCTCGCAAACCGCGCCGAGGCACGCTTCCATGGCGACCTCGACGGTGCGCGCCTCGTTGGCGGCCTGGGCAACGGCCTGCAACAGGGCCTGGTGTTCGGCCACCACGCGGGCATCTTCCTCGATCTTTTTGCGAATGGCGATATCGTGCATGGTGCCGATGAATTTTTTTTCGCCGCCGAGGATAAATTCCGCCACGTTCAACTCGAACGGAAACAGCGTGCCGTCCTTGCGCCGGGCCATCAGCTCGCGTTCGCGCACGCCCAAAATCTTGCCCTTGCCGGTTTTTTTATAATTGTCGATGTAGCCGTCGTGTTTACCGGCATGGCCCGTGGCCATCAGGATTTTGAGGTTCTGGCCGATAACCTCGTCCGCCTTGTAGCCGAACATCTGTTCCGCCATCGGATTGAAGCTTTCAATCGCACCCATTTCGTCGGCGGTAATAATCCCTTCGGCGGCGTGTTTCAGAATCGCCGCCTGGCGTTGGCTGGCTTTTTCAAGTTCACGGGCTCGCTCCTCGACCCGTTGTTCGAGTTCGTCGTGGGCCTTTCGCAAGCCGTCTTTGGCGAGGCGGCGGTTGACGTCGTTTTCCCTGAACACCTCAACCGCACGCGCCATGGCGCCGATTTCATCAGCGCGGTATCGACCGGGAATATCGGTGTCCAGTTCACCGTCCACCAGCCGGGCCATAGCCTGGGTCAGGCGGGTTATGGGGATGCCGGCCAGGCGATTGAGAAGTTCGGCCGTAAACATCAAGACCACGACCGAAACACCAATGGCTGACAGGACAGCCACGAGAAAAAATTGGAAAAATTCATCGCGCCGCTCCTTGGCCGACAAGGCGACGGAAAATGCGCCGATGACCTCACCACGGGCCATGCCCATGTCCTTGCCGTGGCACTCCAGGCATTTTTTGTCGGCGGCGACGCCCTGGCCCAAAATCACCGGCTGGGTTAAGCGAAATATATCGCCCTCAACCATACGCGACACCGTTTTCCCGGTTTCAATGGCTTCCCGGTCGATATCGTCCTGGGGGGGCTCGATCTCCTGGGATAACCTCTTTTTCTGAAAGGCCAGAACCTTCGGCCCCATTACCAACCACAGCTTGGTGTTTCCGGACGACGCGTTGAACTGCTCCAGGGCCCCGTTGAGGGCATTGAGGACGGGGTTATTGTCCTTTTTTTCACCCCGGTTCAGCATCGACTGGGTATGACTCGATTCGAGAACCCCCAGGACATGACTGGCGTGCATTTTGATGTCGTTTTCGATTCTGCTGGATTCGATGGTGACGAACGCCGCGACGCCGGAAAACAGCAACACCAGCAACAGCAGGCTGACGTTCAGCGTGATCCTGAGACCGAATTTTAAATTTTTAAACATCGAAACCGTCCTAGCCTGTTTCCATGTAAAATCCTTATCCCGACTAAAAATTTTAGCAGGAATCTATATTTTACAGTATTTCGCTTTGTTTCGTTTTATGTCGGAATCCCGCCCGACAAACCCGACGCCCAGCGGATATTAGTGGTCTGTGTAGGCATCTCCACCGGGCTTTCGGACGAATTGGCGCGAACAATACGGGCAAACCACACTGGCCTCCCCAATGCCCGCTTGCGCGCTCGTTTGCGGCACTATTTTCAGGTACACCATGGGGTGACCCAACGGCCCACCGCCACCGTCGCAGCCAGCGGTGTCCGTTTCAACTTCGATGCGTTCCATTTCCGTCATGGTAATCTGTCCCAAGGCCGTTGACCCAGCCGATCATCGGATGATACCGATTGCCACCGGACCAATCAATCGCCGCTGTGCCTGGAGCTGAGACCTGTTAGTCTGGGCGGCCAATAGCTGAGACCAAACAATGCCCACTGAGCCAACAATGCACGCGCCAGAATTCGCAATCGAAACCTCTGGATTGTGCAAAACATACGCCGCGTCCGGCGGCGCGCCGGTCGAGGCCCTGAAGGATGTCTCGTTAAAAATACCCCGAGGATCGTTCTTCGGCCTGTTGGGGCCGAACGGCGCTGGCAAGTCGACGCTGATCAACATACTGGCCGGACTGGTCCTCAAGACGTCCGGCGAAGCGCGAATCTGGAATTTTGATATCGAACGCGACATGCGCGCCGCCCGCCTGTCGATCGGCGTGGTGCCCCAGGAACTGAACATCGACCCCTACTTCACGCCGCGTGAACTGCTTGACGTTCAGGCCGGGTTCTACGGTGTGCGCAAGGCCGAGCGCCGTACCAGCGAAGTGCTTGAAGCCGTCGGCCTGGCCGACAAGGCCGACGCCTATGCCCGGTCGCTGTCGGGCGGAATGCGCCGGCGGCTTCTGGTCGCCAAGGCAATGGTCCATTCGCCGCCGGTGCTGGTGCTCGACGAGCCTTCGGCCGGCGTCGACGTCGATCTGCGCCGCCAATTGTGGGCGCGGGTCCAGGAATTGAACCGCCAGGGCGCCACCGTGCTGCTGACCACACATTACCTGGAAGAAGCGCAGGCGCTGTGCGACACCATCGCCATCATCGACCACGGCCGGCTGATCGCGTGCGAGCCGACAAGCGACATGGTCGGCCGGCTCGACACCAAGGAAATGACCATCACCGTGGACCGCGACATCGACAGCCTGCCCGGCAGCCTCCAGGCATACCCCGTCGAGGTGCTTGGCAACCGCCAGCTAAAGTTTGCCTTTTCGCCGTCGACAATAAGTTCCGGCGAAATCATTACCGCCGTTCAGACCACCGGTTTCACTATTGTCGATGTGGCAACGCGCGAGGCCGAACTGGAAGACATCTTCCTCAAACTCACCGGCCAGCCAGACACCGGCACATCATGACCACACGCACTTCAAAGACTCTGGCGGCGGCGCTGGTATTGGCATTGGGGGCGTGCGCGCCGACCACTCGCGCACCCGGTCCCGCCATCCACACGCCGCAGTTGACCGGAGAAGGGTTCCGCACCGCAGACGGTGAAACTCTGGCGGTCAGAGACTGGGGCGGGCAAAAAGGTGCGCCCAAGGCGGTGGTGATCGCGTTGCACGGGTTCAACGATTATTCCAATTTTTTCGCCACGCCGGGAGCCTTTCTGGCGGATCACGGTATTCGCTCGTACGCCTATGACCAACGCGGGTTCGGGGCTTCCAAGCAGGCCGGATTGTGGCCGGGCATCAAAGCCCTGGTCGATGACCTGAAGGCCTTCGTCCGCCTGATCCGCGCACGCCATCCGGGGGTGCCGCTGTATCTATTGGGCGAAAGCATGGGTGGGGCGGTGATCATGGTCGCCGCCCCCGACAATGCCCTGGACGTCGGCGGCCTGATTTTATCGGCGCCCGCCGTGTGGGGCCGCGCCACCATGCCATGGTATCAGCGCTTGAGCCTTTGGATCGGGGCCCGCATCATGCCCGGCGTCACCCTGACCGGCCAGGGCCTGAAAATTACACCATCGGACAACATCGAAATGCTGCTGGCATTGGGCCGCGACCCGCTGGTCATCAAGGCGACGCGGGTTGACGCCATTTTCGGGCTGGTCAACCTGATGGATGCGGCGCTGGAACAGGCCGCCCGCCAGAGGGGGCCGACATTGATCTTGTACGGCGAAAAGGACGAAATCATTCCGCGCGCACCGACCCGCATCATGCTGGAGCGGTGGCCCGAGGCGGCGCGCGAACACCAGCGGGTGGCGTTGTACACAAACGGCTATCATATGCTGTTGCGCGACCTCAAGGCGGATGCCGTGTGGCGCGACATCGCGGGCTGGATTGAGAACGCCAACAGCCCCCTGAATTCAGGCGCCGACATCGATGCGCTGGCGCGCCTAGTAGGAAAGGCGCCGTGACCATGGACAAAGTATTGCCATCCGCCGCCGATGCCGTCGCCGGAATTACAGATGGCTCGACCGTCCTGATTTCCGGGTTCGGCGAGGCCGGCAACCCGACCGAACTGATACACGCCCTGATCGACCAGGGCGCCACCGACTTGACGGTGGTCAACAACAACGCCGGCACCGGCCGGTTGGGGTTGGCAAAACTGCTCGAAGCGGGCCGGGCCCGAAAAGTCATCTGCTCGTTTCCCCGCTCCGGCAAATCGGTGGTATTTCAGGAGCTTTACAAGGCCGGCAAAATTGAACTTGAGGTCGTGCCGCAAGGCACCCTGGCCGAGCGCATCCGCGCCGGCGGGGCCGGCATCGGCGGATTTTACACGCCGACGTCCACCGGCACAGCCCTGGCCGACGGCAAAGAGGCGCGCACCATCGACGGGCGCGATTACGTGCTGGAATTTCCCATCCATGCCGATGTCGCGCTGATCAAGGCCGACCGGGCCGATGCGTGGGGCAACCTGACCTACAACAAGGCGGCGCGCAATTTTGCACCCCCCATGTGCATGGCGGCCGACCTAACCATCGTTCAGGTGCGCGCGATTGTCGGCCTCGGCGGCATTGATCCGGAACATGTCATTACCCCCAGCATCTTCGTCGACCGTATTGTCGAAATTGCCGAGCCCATCAACGAGGCCGTTGCCCTGATTGCGGAGGGCGCACCATGACCGCAACCATCCTAAATCGCCTGAACCGCGAACAAATGGCGTGGCGCGCAGCCCAGGACATTGCCGGGGGGGCTTACGTTAACTTAGGTATCGGCATGCCCGAAATGGTAGCCAACCACGTGACCCCGGAGCGCCAAGTCGTTTTCCATAGCGAAAACGGTATCCTCGGTTTGGGTCCGGTGGCGGCAAAGGGCGCAGAGGACTTCGACCTCGTCACGGCGGGCAAAAAACCGGCAACGGTTCTCCCCGGCGCCGCCTATTTCGATTCTGCCCTGTCGTTCGCGATGATCCGGGGCGGCCATCTCGACATCGCCGTGCTGGGCGCGTTTCAGGTCTCGCGCACCGGCGATCTCGCCAACTGGTCAACAGGCAACGCCAGCGTCACGCCCGCCGTCGGCGGCGCCATGGACCTGGCGCAAGGGGCCCGGCGGGTGTTCGTGTTGACCACCCACACGGACAGAGACGGCGCACCCAAAATCGTCGAGGCCTGCACCTATCCGCTGACCGCCACAGCAATCGTGACCACGGTGTACACCGACCTGGCGGTGATCGACATAACGCCGGACGGCCCGGTCGTGCGGGAATTAATCGGCGGGCTGGATATGGACGGCCTGCAGGCGTTGACCGGACCGCGGCTGACGCCAGCCGCCGATTTCAGAGTGCTGACGGCGCCTGTGCTTTAGTCCCAAGCCAAGAAAAAAGGCGATGCCATCGGCACCGCCTTTTCCTAGTAGGTTAGAAAGACGTTAGGCTTTCGGATACTCCAGTGCTTTGAAGCTAATCTTATCCACACCCGGCGCACGACCGATTTTGCGAATACTCGCCCAGACGTTTTTGTAGTTGGGAATTCGCAACTCGTTGTTCCCCTCTCCGACAAGATTACCCCCCTGTCTGTTGCCTGAACGGAACGTCAAGAACGTCTCGCCAGAAGACACCCGCCGCGATTAAATCGCGGCGGGTGTTGGCTGTGAGATCAGGTCGATTTGTACTCTTTCGACTTGAAGGATACTGACTTTATCGTGGCAGGGGCATCCGAGATTTTGCGAATATTCGCCCAAGTATGTTTGTAATCTGGCAACACCAGCTCGTTCACGCCCGGGTTGATCACGTTCCCTTGCGATCCTGCCGGCGAGCCAAAGACCATAAGGGTCTCCCCACGCTTTGCGGTCGGTGTCGGATAGACCATGGCCTGGGTAGCACCATTGTCGTTGTAAATTTCGACCAGGGCACCCGGACCCGCACCAATATCAGCCATGTCGGCAGGGTTCATTTCAATGAATGGGAACGGGAACCGATCCTGAATGAAGTCGTTGTCCTGATCAAGGAACTGGTTCTGCCAAAAGATGTTGGCCCGACCGTTGTTGATCCAGTACTTGAACTTCTTCTGTTCGGCGGCCTTGCCTTTAGCCTGCCAGCCCCGCCAACCTGCGGCGCAGAAGCGAGCCTTCTTGTCACCGGTCCCGAACTCCCCATTGGAGTACAGGCGGGCGGTGCCAACCAGCTTGCCGTTTTTATAGCCAACAACCGGCTCAAGGACACCGTCGTTCCCCATCGCGCGCAAACGCTTGTAGGTCACGTCCGGATTGCCCTTGTTATAGCCATCCATGAAGGCGTCTTCCTCGGTCTTCCAATCATACCCCTTGAACTGATCGGCATAGGCACCTTTGCCCATGGCGCGGAGCACACGTTCCATGTTTTGAGCGATCCCGGCGGCGATCAGGCAATCCGGTTTGGAATTGCCGAAAGGATCCATGTATTTCTCAGAAAGGCGTAGACGACGCTCACCATTCATCGACGTAAGGTTCATCTCATTGGATTCACATGCAGCAAGAACCACATGAGCGTTTTGACCGATCTGGCTCTTGATAATGTCAACATCGACAACGAAGAGCCCACCCTTATTCACCGCATCGACAATTGCATTGATGAGGTCTTCGCGACTTCCACCGGCAGCAGCGTCCATAGCGTCTTTCACCATGTCGGACCGCTTCTTGTGGGCACGCTTGAACTTCGACGCATTAAGGGTCGTCTTGTAGTGATCGCAGGCCCAAATGTGATGAATTTTTCCACCACCATTGATCAACAACTGGTCAACATAGGTAGCCGGTCGACCGACATGAGCATCGGAAGGACGATAGTACCCTTCCTGATGTCCACCAAGGCGGCAAACGCCACCGCCTTTACGTCCAACATTGCCTGTCGCCAAAGCGATGTTCACCAACGCACCGATGGTGCGGTAATTATCATTTCCCCAGATGATACCTTTCTCATATGCAGTCACACATTTGCGACGCTTGCCACTCTTGGGCTTGGCAATCCATGCGGCAGCCTTTGCGATGTCGTCTTTTGACACACCGCAGATTTTTGCGGCATCGGCCAATGATGTGCGACAGGATTTCATTGCCTCTTTAAGGCTGCCAAGAGCAGCCGGATGCCCCGCATCTTCGACTTGTGCAACACCACCCTGGAAAGTCGAGTTGGCGATAAATTTCTTATCGACCCAACCCTTGTCCACAATCTCGGTGAAAATGGCATTGAACAGCGCCATGTCCGTACCGGTGTTGATCTCCAGATGTAGCACGTTTTCCTTGCCAGCGACCTCTTCGAAGGCATTGACGGTAACTGTGCGTCTCGGTTCGACGACGATCACCTTCGCACCGTTTTGCACACCCGGTACCATGTGATTCAAAAACAGGTTGGTCTGGGTTTCCAGGGGGTTGGCGCCGACGATCATGATCGTATCGGTGAGCTTATAGTCCTCGTATTGATAATTCAGCTCGCCCACTCCCATGTCACGGGTGGAGTGCACTTCCGAATTATAGGCTGGGCGATTATGGATGCGGCAGTTCTTGACTTTCATCGACTCAAAATAGAGCTTGCCGGTTCCCCAAGTGTTTTCATAGCCGCCGGCTGACCCGCCGTGGTCAAACATGGAGACAACCAAATCGTCCTCGGAGCCTTCCGTCACGATGCGTGCAGTCACCTGGGCGACAATATCCAATGCATCGTTCCAGCTTGTAGGCTGCAACACACCGTATCGCCACACCAACGGATCCGAAAGTCGCTGTTGCTGCGTTCCGGTTACCGTGGAAGGCCTGTTTTCTGCCATCCGTGCACCGCGAACGGAGCCAAGACCAGCGTTCACAACACAGTCTTTATCGGGCACAACAGCCAGATGCACATCCTTTCCGTCCTGCTTCACAATATTGTACATAGAGGGAGCCACCCAGGTGCCGTTTGCTCCCTGTTGCTCTCCGAGATCTATACCGAAGGCATTGCTTTTCAGTGTGCCTTGGGTGTTTCGCGGCCACGTATAGGCCTTGTATCCACAGCCGACGATGCAATAGTGGCAGGTTACATTGTGAACCGTCGCATTCTTCGGTGGAATAGGCAGGCGGTCGATTTGTCTTTTGTAAGCCATGTTTTTTTCTCCCCTTACAGTACGTTTGACGGACGACCGAAGATCAGGTCGCTCGCGCCTTCGGCATAGATGTCACCCTTCGCATCAACACGCAGTGTGAATTGAGGAAGGTTCTGGGTGGCGTGGCCCCAAACTTGCTGACCGCCGGCTTCCGCATCGAAACGGGAGAAATGACCAGGACAGTTGAAGGTACTGTCATCTGCTTTGTAGTTGAGCGCCCATCCCTTGTGCGGGCAAAGCGTGGAAAAAGCCACAATGTCTCGGTCCGGCCCGACGCCATCTTCAACAGCCTGGCCCAGCTTGATCAGTGCGCCGGGGCTGTTGGCATCCGGGTATCCGATATCCATTGGTTTGTTGACCTTGAGGTCCGCTACATTTGCCAGCTTATTGGACGGATAATCAACTTGTGCTTTTGCCGTGGCGGCCTTGGCCTGCTGTGCGGGCAACATCGCTGATGTTGCTAATCCGGCTGCAGCAAGCGACCCCCCGCGCAAAAATTGCCGCCGGCCAACCTCGACCAGTCTGTCGCATTTTTTCATAGAATGTCTCCCTGCCAGTTTTAGGAATCGTCTTGTTATGACGACTATCAACGCAATCTCCATGCCAATTAAGGAACGGCGGTAAACCAGGGGTTTGTGCGACGCAACATCCCAAAGTGTTCGGATTTACGGACGCGGATTTGAGGGATTGTTCGGATATCCGAAAAAAGCAGTTGGGCTCGAAATTCAGATGCCGAGCTTCTTCATCTTCTCCCAAAGCGTCGTCCTGGACACCCCGAGAAGGCCGGCGGCGGCACTGGCGTTTCCATCAGTATGTTCAAGAACCCGCTGGATATGACGTCGTTCACTGGCTTCGCGAACCTGTTGCAGGGTTGGTATTTCGTCTTTGGAAGACGCCTCGTCGGCTTCGGGGAAAAGGTTCTGAGCCCGAAGGACAGGGTTATCGGCCAAGGCAACCGCCCGTTCGATTCGATTGCGCAGCTCTCTGACATTTCCCGGCCAGTCGTAGGCGAGGACCGCTTCCTCGGCGGCCGACGATAGGGTTTGCACATCGCGCCGAAACTGTTTTGCAAAATATTCCATATATCCGCACACCAGCGGAAGAATATCGTCTTGGCGGTCACGCAGCGGCGGAACGCATATAGGAATGACGTTGATCCTATAGAACAAATCTTCCCGGAATCTTCGTTCCGCGACCGCGACCTGAAGGTCGTGGTTGGTCGCCGCAACAACGCGGGCCTGAAAGGGGATCGATTCCTCGCCCCCGACGCGGGTGAATTCCCGCTCCTGAATGAGCTGCAGAAACTTCCCCTGCAGGTGGAGAGGCAGGTCGCCGATTTCATCGAGGAACAAGGTTCCTTCCCCAACTCGTTCGGCGTAGCCCAGGTGTCGCCCATGCGCGCCGGTAAAGGCGCCGCGCTCATGGCCGAACAGCTCGCTTTCCATGAGATCGGAAGGGATAGCTGCACAATTCACCGAAATGAACGGTTTTTCGGCACGTCCCGACACCTCATGGAGAAACCGGGCGGCGACCTCTTTTCCCGACCCACTCTCGCCGGTCAACAGGACATTGCTCTCGACATCTGCAATACGCCGCAACGTGCCTTCGATCTCGCACAAGCTATCGGACACACCCAATGTTTCGTAAACCCCGGCTGGCGAAATTTCCTGATGGTAGGACAGAGATTCAATCCGATTCAGGAAGTCCTCCATTTCGAAAGGCTTGGTGATGTACTCATCCGCACCCTTTCGCATCAGCCGAACAGCCTGCTCGATATTGCCAAAAGCCGTGATAAACAGAACCGGCGTCGATTCCAGTTGCGGCATCGCCTGATTAAAAACGTCTTCTCCACTCATGTCGGAAAGCCGGATGTCACAAATCATGACGTCCGGTGTTCCGTATTTTTTCAGGTTCTCAAGAGCTTCCGTCCCGGTCTTCCACCAGATAGTTTCGTAGCCCTCCAACGTGAGCCTTTGGACGAGAGACTCGCCCATAATGGGATCGTCCTCCAAGACGCCGATTTTGATCGGCTGCGGGGCCGGCCGGACGCTTGCAGCGGTGTTACGCAACGGCATTCAATTTCTCCTCTTCCCCAATAGGGACACGGAATTCAATGTAGGTTCCATACGGCCCCGTTCGAAGCGCGAATTCCCCTTCGAGCTTGGCAACCAAGCGGGCAGCCGTCCACGTTCCCAGGCCTGTCGTCCCGATCGGTTGAATCGCGTCGGCCTTGGCGGTCTCGAACAGTTTTTCAATAGCCGCAGGAAGCCCTGGGCCCGCATCTTCTACAGAAATGACCAGGAAATTATCTTCGATGTGTGCGTGAAAATCCACGACCGAAGCAATCCTTGATGCTTCACAAGCGTTGAGAAGAAGATTCAACGTGGCTTGGCGGATCGCGCCACCGTCAACCATCAAAGTATCGGGTAGTTCGTTTCGCCATTCGATGCGAAGTTGACGCCGAAGGATTTCGTGCTGCACCAAGAACTTGAGATCGTCGACATCTTTCTTCGACAAGGTCTCCGAATCCGTTGTCCCTTTAGCCCCTCTGTACGTGACGAGGGTGGCGCGCACCACGCGCCGTATTCCATGCAATCCCCTATCGATTAGGCCGAGTGAAGTCTCGCGCACTTTTGGATCGTCGCCATGCTTTTTCAACGTATCAACGGCGTTCATCATGCCGCCCAAGGGATTGTTAACTTCGTGGGCCATGCCCGATGCCAACTTGCCCAGCAACGCCAGTTTTTCTTCATCGGACAATCGTTGCGCCAGCTCTTCGCGTTCGTTAAGCGCGTCGACCATTGAGTTAAAGCGACGAAACAAGGAAACAAATTCCGCGCCCTGGTGATAAATCTCGTGGTCGGGGATGTGGATAAGGCTGCCGCCTTTAAGCATCTCCATATGTTGGCCGAGCACCGAAACGGGCTGAACCATGTGGCGCACAATCAGATACCCTGCGGCCGCGAAGATCAACGTCAGCACACTGTTGACGACAATCAGGGTGACCAGAACGTCCCGCCGCTCGCGCATCAGCGCCGTCAGATCAAACTCGGCGTATAGATTTCCAATGACCACGCCATCCTGAGAAAGGGATCGCCGGACCCACCCGAGGGGATTATCTTCGTCAATCACCAAGTCCTGGCCATCGGGGAATCGGTTGATGATTTTCGAGGGGACAGGTGAAGAAACAGGAAACCGCGAGGGATCGGATGCGGCGAGAACCGTCTGGTCTTCCAGGGAGACAACAACCGATCGGGCGTTGAGCCCTTCGTAGCGCACGCCTGAACGTTCGAGAGCATCATATGTCTCCCAAATGTCCTGGCGGATCACATGCGGCATTATGGCCGTAGAAACACCATGCAGATAGGCACCGGCAAGGCGGTAAAGGTTCAATTCCTGGCTGTTGGCCAGCCGAGTCAAAACGAACTGGGATGTAGCGACTGAAAGCGTGACGGTGAGGGCCGCAACAATAAGCGGTACCCTGACACGAAGCGGCCAACTCAACAAAAAATGCCAAAACCCCGTCATGTTTGCCTCTTCACGATCTCATATAGCGAGGCGATTCCCTTGAACAAGGAGTCGGAACCAGGCTGAAACCCGTCCAGATGAAGTGTCGCCAGAACTTCCCTTCCAAGATTGTCTTCGGGCATCGAAATCAGTGCTTCGGTGATCAGGCGCGTCGTTTTCGAATTCCGCGCCGATTTATTGCAAGCGACTGGAGGAAAGCCGAGCATTTCCGATTTCCGAATTACCCGCGTTCGCGCCGTCATGTCAGGCTTCGTTGAATTCATGACATCCCAAACGTAGCCGTCGACACTGCCGCTCTGGGCAAGGCCCGAGGCGACAGCCCGAATGACGTTCCGGTGGCCATAGGTGAAAAAGCTTTTCGAGAAGTACGTTTCCGGTCGTTCGCCCAGTTCTGCCAGCAAAGAGCGGGTCACCAGAAAGCCCGAGTTGCTGTCCGGGTCCGAGAACGCATGCGTGCGCCCGCGAAGGTCGGAAAACTTGGCGGCCGGCTCTGTCTCGTTAACGATCACATAGGACTGGTAAAGAGGTTTTCCGTTGTAAACCGGGACCGCCATAAGTGATAGCTGGTCGCGATAGCGAATGAACGGGAACCCGCAGATCCAAGCGGCGTCGAGTTGGCCCGACAGCAACATCAGCGTGATTTCTTGATACGTTCTTTTCTTGACCAGCGTAACCCGCCGGCTCAACCGTTTCTCGAGATATCCTTTGAGGGCGGCGAGAAGCCTGATGTCCGAATCAAGAAATACCGGCGTCAAACCAAACGTAACGGGTCCTGGTTGGCCCAACGCCAACCCCGACCAACTGGCGACCGCGCTTCCGACGACACCACCCATGAAAGTGCGTCTCGACGCAACACAACCGCTTTGCGTAAGGATATCCTCCGCCTTGCCCACGACTGCTCCCTGAGTTTAAACCCGTTTTAGGTTTTATTTATTGTTTTGGAGTATAGCGGTTGCGGCGGTTTTTTCAAAATCAAGCTAATGAGTAAAGCCGCAAAACTTACGGCCCGTAGGCGATGTCCTTGCAGATTTTGACCATCTGGCGTTTCGATAATTTTTCTGCGAAATCCGCCTCTGGGCAGGCCTCAAGCACGGCCTGGTACAGGTCCGGCGCCTGTTCGACCAGTTCCGATAACTGCCAGGGGAAACGCTCGAAAGCCTCCTTCGCGCAGCCGACCGCGGTGCGGACGTCCTGGTCCAGGTTTGCGTCACCCCTGGAGGCCAGTTCCTCGATCACCTCGGCAATGGCCAGCAACGCCGCCTTTGACCAGCAGACTGCCGCAAGGCGGTCGTTGAAACGTTCCAACAGGTCTTCGCTATTGTCATCGAGGGCGTCGAGAATTGCGAACTTGTCGGTCACGCCGCTGGCGTACAGATCGTAGACCTGCTTCAGCACCGGATGCAGGTTGTTGCCGGCGCAACTCTGGGCCGTCGGGCAATCGTCACAAGAGCGCACGGTCTTCCTTCCTTAGCCGTTTAACCAGGGCCACTTTCCCCGGCCCCTATATGCCATTCGGCAGTATAAGGCAAAAGTCATTAGCGGGGTGCGGGTTAAATTTCATTGTGTTGCGGTAGCAATCACGGCAATATATCGCTGCTTTCGGGGGATTTAAGATAATTTCTAATCGGGTTCAGCCCGGTTTCAGCTTCGCTGTCTTTTGCGAGGACATAACAATGGCGGCTGTTAGGGGCGGCGCGATGCCTACAAAGTTAATTAAAAAAATAATTCCATCCTTCGAATCGCTGGTCCGTCACGACCAAAAATTGAAGGTCTTCAATGACACAGTTCCGGCGGGGATTCTGGTTTTACGGGTCGACGACGGCCAGGTCATTTTTTCCAACCGGTTTTTTCACGAAATCCTGGGGGCCGACGGCAACCATGTGTTCGGTGAATCCTGGGATGAATTCTTTGTTGATTCCGAGGAACGCCAGAACCTGATGATCGAATTCATCGAAAAGGACGAAGTGCGCAATTTCGAGCTGCGCCTGAGACACAAGAACGGCGGCATCGTGTGGGGGCTGGCGTCCATGTCGAGCATCCCTATCGAGGATGAAGACCTGCTTCTGTTCGCCTTTATCGACGTCACGCCGTTGAAAGAGGCCGAGGCCAAAATCCAGGCGCTGGCCAATTACGACAACCTGACGGAACTGCCGAGCCGGCGTCTGTTTTCCGACCGGCTGACCAAGGCCATGGACCGGGCCGAGCGCGCCGAAACCAATATGGCCGTTTTGTTTATCGACCTCGACGGGTTTAAGGCGGTCAACGATACCCTGGGCCACGAAGCCGGCGATTTGGTGTTGAAAGAAGTCGCCCTCAGGCTGCGCGACTGCATCCGCAAGCCCGACACCGTGGCGCGGCTGGGCGGCGACGAATTCATCGTCATCATCGAACACCAGAACACCGAGAACGCCACCATCGTCGGCGAGCGTATCGTCAACAGCCTGAGCCAGCCGATCGAAACTCCCGAAGGCGCCGCCAACATCGGTGCGTCCATCGGCATCGCCTTCTTCCCGAAGGACGGCAAAACCGAAGACCAACTGTTAAAAGCCGCCGACCAGGCCATGTACAAGGTCAAGAAAACCTCAAAGGGCGCCGTCGGATTCGCCTGAATCCGCGCCATCAAAGCTTCGGATTTGCCTGAGGCCGCGCCTAAACTACGGCGACGTCGGCGTCGGTGATGATGGTATCGACCGCCGCCAGCAGGTCCAGTTCAGCAGCAACAATGGTTCCATCGGCGCCGCCGTCATCGGTGAACGCATAAATTCCGCTTTGCGTACCGGCGGTATTCTGCACCACGAAGATGGCTTTTCCACCGGCTCCTTCACCGGTCAGCGCACCGATGGCCGCCGATATATTGGTCAGGGAATCGAGATTCTGGGCGGTCGCGTTGTTGATATAGAACACCCCGTTGGTGGCACCCAGGTTGGCGGTGCCGCTGGTTACGGACGCCACCCCGGTGCCGTTCAACCCAATCCCGACGTCGACGATCTCGATCTTGTCGGTACCGGCCTCGAACTGGTTGATTTTATCGGCGCTGGCAAGGGTCAGGTCCGTCGAGCCATCGGTAAACGCCGTGTACTGGACGATATCCGCCGAGCCATCGGCGAAACCCAGATTAATGGTGTCCGCGCCGCCTTCGCCGGTGACGACGTCGGCCCCGCTGCCAGCGTTGATGGTGTCCCGTCCAGCCCCGCCGATAATGATATCCGCCCCGGCACCGGCGTTGAAGGTATCGGACTTGGCGCCGCCGGTCAGAAAATCATCGCCAGCGCCGCCGTTCAGTGTTTGGTCGCCGGTGGTGTTGTACCAGACCTGGTTGGAACCGTTGACGGAGGTGAAAAAATCCTTGTCGCCATCGCCATCCATATCGGCGGTCGCAATGTCCGTCACGCCGGTGCCGGTCATGGTCACGCCGGAATCGGTGAAAACGCCGCCGCCATCGTTCAACCAGATTGTGTTACCGCCACTGGCATTGACCGTGAAGGCGTCAAGATCGCCGTCGCCGTCGATATCGACAAGAGACACCCCTTGCGTGTCGGAGGCACCCAGGGATTGCGCGGAATCGGTAAATGCCCCGGTGCCGTCGTTGAGATACACCTCGTTGGCGCCGGTGTTGGCGACGAAGGCATCAAGATCGCCGTCGCCGTCGATATCGCCAAGGGCAACGGCGTTGCTCAACAGGGTCGCGGTGGTATTACTGGAATTCGTGAACGTGCCAGCTCCATCGTTCTTCCATATCGAATTGGCCTGACCGGTATTGGTGACGAAGGCATCGATTTTCCCATCACCGTCCAGATCGCCAAGGGCGACGTCGGTGCTGTTGGAGGTGCCCAGGCTTTGGGTGGTATCGGTGAATGTTCCCGACGTGTTCAAGTAGACCGTGTTTCCCTGACCGCTTGAATTGGAAACAACCATGTCCAGGGTGCCGTCGTTGTTAAGATCAGCAAGCGCGATGCCCGTGCTATCATTGGTTCCCAGACTCTGGGCCGAATCGGTGAAGGTGCCGGTTCCATTGTTCAGCCACACTTTATTGGCCCCGCCGCTATTGGAAACAACCGCGTCTAGATCGCCGTCGAGATCAACGTCGCCCAAGACTACGTCGGTGCTGTTCGCCGTTCCCAGGCTTTGCGTTGAAGCGCCAAAGGCCCCCGTGCCATCGTTTATCCAGGTGCCGTTGGCCTGGTTCTGGTTGACCGTGAAGGCGTCGAGATCGCCGTCGCCGTCCAGATCGCCCATGGCAACCCCGGTGGTGTTCAGGGCCTTGGCGGTCAGGATGATGCCGCCGGGGTTGTTGTTGGAGTTTGCCACCAGGATGTCCTTGACCCCGTCGCCGTTCAGGTCGCCGATATGGACTTCATTGGTCCAGCCGGTGCCGACGCCCAGGCTGAGCAGGTTAAAGTTGCCCTTGCCGTCGTTGATGAAAATTTCCGTCGCATTTTCCGTCGCGGCGACGGCATCCAAATCCCCATCGCCGTCGATATCGACCAGTTCGCCGTCCGCACGGGTGTCCCAGCCATTGGCATACTGGCCGAGGACCTGGCCGGTGTCGGTAAAGGTTCCGCTACCGTTGTTGAGAAACACCTGATTCCCGAGGTAGCGGTTGAAGGCGAAAATATCGAGATCGCCATCGCCGTCCAGGTCGCCCATGACAATGTCGTTGGTCGCCGCAGTGGTCGCGCTGCCGACATTGCTCAAACCGGTGATGCCCAGGGTGCCCGTGCCGGTCACCCCGGTGTTGGAAAACGTTCCGGTTCCGTTATTAACCCAGATATTGATATTTTCACCCCAGCTACCGGTGACGGCATCAATATCGCCGTCACCGTCGATATCGCCCAGGGTGACCGAGCGATAGCTGATATTGCTGGTTTTTAGTGACTGGCTGGTATCGGTAAATGTCCCGGCGCTGCCGACGGTGTTTAAAAAGACCTTATTACCGGAATCGGAAACGACAAAGATGTCCTTCAGGCCGTCTCCGTTTAGGTCCGCCAGGGCCACATTGGTGCCGTTCGTGGTGAAGTTCAGGGTTTGGCCCGAGGACGTAAACCCGCCGGCACCGTCACCGAAATAGACCGGTTGCGCCGTAGCGCTGGTTTCGGCCAGAACCATGTCGAGATTGCCGTCGCCATTCAAGTCGGCAAGTTCCATGTTATTCGTATGCTTGTCGGCAATGGCGCTCGTGAACGTAAACGTTCCGCTGCCATTGTTCAGTCCGACATAGGTATCCCAGAGGGTGGCGCCCACCGCGCCTGCCTCGCCGTTGATGATGATGTCCAGGTCGCCGTCGCCGTCCACATCAGCCAACTGGCTCGCCTGCGAAACGAAGGTCGAAATCAGGCTGTCGAACTGATAGGCGTTGGTGTAGCCGAGCGGGGTATGGCCGGCCACCGACACGGTGGAGGTGCCGCTGGCGGCAACCACGACCGAATCGGGCGGCGGCAGAGGTGGCGGCAGAAAATCGTCGGGCGGCGGCAGATCCTCGGGCGGCGGTTCGAAAAATGGCAGTGGCTCGTCGGAGAGATTGGCAAATGGGTCGCCGAACAAGGCGTCGTCGGGGCTAAGAAATTCCTTGGCGAAATCGGCATAGGGGTCGTCGACGAATTGCTCGAAAAACTCTTGAGCCTGTTCTTCGGCAAGGGTCTCAAAGGTTTGCGCGAACCCGCCGTCGGGTTGGGAGTCGGTTCCCGAACCGGTGCCTGCGCTAAAGGGATCGCCGACTTGCCCCCGCACACTGTTCAGCACATCACCGACCATGCCCTGGACGATAGCAGCCGCCGATTCCAGCGATCCGAAAGCTTCCGGGTTGTCCGCCAACAGGGTCCGAATACTGGTTTCTACGGCGGTGTCGCTGGCCGCCGCCAGGGCGTCGCCTAACGAGCCGCCATTAGCCAGGACCTGATCGAAGGCATCGGTTGCCGCCTGTTCGACGGCGTCGAGGGCCGCATCGGGGGCGACATTACCGTCTCCATCTGCCGGTGCGCCATCTATCGGGGCACCATCAGCGCCATCAGCGCCGTCTGCCGGGGCCGCGTCGGTGGCGGCAGCGCTATCGCCATCGCCCGTCGGGCCGGCGGGCGGCTGAGGCGCGACCGCCTTCGCCTTGGCATAGAATTTCGCCATCGTCGCCGCCGGCAAAACAACCGGCTTGGTCGGCGGCACGAAACCGCTCGATATTTGCGACGTCTGGTTGGGCGTCGACAAGGTCTGTGCGCCGCCCTGCGTATTGATGACGATTTCGCCGGACCCGCCGCTGGCGTCGGCGAACATGGAAATAATGTTGGGCTGCCCTTCGGGGGCCGCCTGACCGCCGCCCGAGGTGCCGCGAATACCGATCGTCGCCACCGGCGTCGTAATCGTGCTGGCGTCGACACCGGTCTTGGCGATTTGCCCGGAAACGAAGGTGAACAGGCCTTCAGCGACGCTGACCGCCGACGAGCCCGACTGGGTGGCGGGATCATAGACCATCTCGTCGATGGTCATCGAGCCCGCGTCGGCGAGCGAAAACGTGCTTTGGTCGGCAAAGGTAATACCGACGGCCCCGCCGTCGGCGGTCTCGACCATGTCGCCCTGATAAATCGGCGCGCCGTCGGCGGCCTGTGTCTTGGTGCCGTCGGTGTGGGTAATAGTGACAGAGCCCTTCAGGGCGCTGATCTTGCCAATGGCTTCGGCCCCTGTTGAGGACGCCTGGGCAAGCTCAATGTTCTCCGCACCCTCAGGCGGGGAAAAGAATTCCGGGTCTAGTGATGTATCGAGAACCATTCTGGCTCTTATCCTTTTTTTCGGTTTCTTATATCCTCAAGACCACATTCTATGATCGTCGTTTATTATTTTTGCAGCAAACGCCGTGGGTGGCCCTAGACCACGGCAACATCGGTATTGGTAATGGCAGTATCGACAGTGGCCAACAGGTCCAGCTCAGCGGCATCAACGACGTTGTCCGCGTTGGCGTCGGTAAAGGCATAGACACCGGACTGGGTGGAGCCGGTGTTCTGAACCACGAAGATGGCTTTTTCGCCGGCCCCGACGGTACCGGCCAGGGTGCCGATTGCGCCAACCACATCGGCATACGTACCGAGATCAGCGGCGGTGGCGTTATTGATGTAGAACACGCCGTTGGTCGTGCCGGTCAGGTCTGCGGCCTCGCTGGCGACGGAAACCACCCCGGTGCCGTTCAGTGAAATACCGGCGTTTACGATTTGAATGGTGTCGATGCCGGCCTCGAACTGGGTGACGGTATCGGCATTGGCGATGGTCAGGTCCGTGGCCCCGTCGGTTAATGCCGTGTATTTGACGATATCCGCGGATTTGTCGGCGGACCCCAGATTGATGGTATCGGCCCCGGCCCCGCCGGTGATGGTATCGGCCCCGGCATTGCCGTTGATCGTCGATGCCGTCGTTCCCGTATCGACAATGACGTCATCGTAAGTCGTGCCATTGATGGTCTCGACACCGCTTATCGTGACGGTATCGCTGCCCCAGGTTTCCGAACCGCCCGTCATGTTGGTCACGGTCCCGTCGTAGTTGTTGGCGCTGGTATCGTTGACAGCGGTGCCGGAACCGTCATTCAGGTCCCAACTGCCGGACAGTTTGGTCAGGTCGCCGGTCAGAGTGCCGTCCATGCTGCTCTTGATTTCCGCTGCGGTGCGGTTTGCGGTCCAGACATTCACCGATGAAAGATCGCCGCCGAAGGGGGCGTAGCTTGCGCCGCTAACGATCAGGTCGCCGATTGAGGTCACCACTGTCGCGTTGACATCGTTGGGGATCGAGTAATTTCCGGACACCGTGCTGTCGAGCACGCCGTCGATGAAGAACTGGACCTGGGTGCCGCTGAAGGCGACCGCCACATGGTGCCATACGCCAGCGGACAAAGCGCCGGAACTGACGGCCGTGCCGCCGGCGTTGCTGCCGTGCCACGTCAGTTTTCCGGCCAGTGTGGAACTGTTGCCATCGCCGCCCGGGCCGCCGATGCTGAACACGCCCAGGGTGTTTACCCCGTCATCCTGCATACCCATGAGGATGCTTGAGGAGTTTAAATCGCTGGGCCTGACCCACATCTCGATGGTGCCGGTGGCGATGTTATTGATGCTCGCATCGGGAAGAAGGACATGGTCATTAACGCCGTCAAAGGTCAGGAAGGACGAAGGCCCGGAATTTTTCAGCGTGACCGTATCCGTCCCGCTGCCGCCGGTGATGGTCTCGACATTTTTGACGTTTATGGTGTTGGTTCCGTTGGTCAGAGTCAGAGAATCCGCCCCCTTTCCGCCATCGATTGTGCCCGATACGGTGGCCCCGGAACCGAAGGTAATCGCATCGTCTCCGCCGAATGTCTGGATATTCGTCGTCCCGGCACTGGATATGGTAAGGGTATCGGCCCCGGTGCCGCCCAAAATGGTTTCGGTGTTGGCGACGGTGATGGTATTGGCGCCGTCGGCCAGTTTCAGGGTGTCGGTGCCACCGCCGAGGTCGATGGTGCCCGACCCCTGCACAGCGCCCAGCGTCAACACGTCATCACCCGAGCCGCCGGTGATGGTTTCGGTGTTCGATACCGTCAGAATATTGCCGCCGGCGGAAAGGGTCAGGGCGTCGGCGGTGCCGCCGGCAAGGTCGATGTGGGTGGCGTAGGCCGAGGTGTCCATAACTATGGTGTCATCGCCGCTGGTGCCGGTCAGCGTCAGGGTGCCGACGGTGTTGCCGGATGCGTCATAGCGCTGGGCGTAGATGCCGAACGAGGACCCGTCCTGCCCAGCCTCGTCATGCCAGGAAACAAGGAAACCGCCGTCTTCCAGCGCCGCGATTTCCGGTTGTCTTTGGTGCGATGTAAGGTTGGTATTAATCGTGAATTCACCACCGACCTTGTTTCCCGAGGCATCGAAGCGCTGGCCGGTGATGTCATATTCAACGAGATTAACACCATCATGCCAGACAGCGACAAAGCCGCCGCCCTTAAGCGCCGCCAGGCGGGGGGGTGATTGATCGCCCACCGTCGTGGTGTTGAGGCGGAATTCGCTGCCGACTGTGGCGCCGGAAGACGTGTAAATCTGGGCATAGCCGCCGTGGGTGTCACCGTCCTGGAGAGTCGAGATCCAGCTGACAACGACGTTGCCGCCGGTTAAGGACACGGCATCGGTGGTGGATTGCGTGTTGGTTGTGTACGTATTGACCAGGATTTCGCCGCCCACCTTGGCGCCGGCGCTATCGTAAAATTGGCCGTTCACATTGTAGTCGGCTGCGGTTGGGTTGGTTTGCCAAAAAACGGCGAAGCCGCCGTTGCTTAGGCTGATCACATCAGCGTGGGACTGTTCGGCGGTGGTGGTGGTGTTGATCAGGAACTCCGAGCCGGATTTGACGCCTTCGGCGGTGAACCGTTGGCCGTAAATATCGTAGCCACTGGTGCCATTGACTTGATTTAACGAGTGCCAGACGAACATCAGCTCGCCATTGGAAAGCTGGGTTACCGACGGGTTCGAGTTATCATTGGTGGTGAAGGTATTGAGCTGAAGTTCCCCGGTAACGGCGGTGCCCGACGCGTCGTAAATCCGGCCATAGGCGCCGTAACTGCTACCGTCCTGCAAATTGGAATGCCAGGAAACGGCGAATCCGCCGTTCGACAGGGCGGCGTACGTGGGGAGGAAGTTAAACTGTTCGTCGGCCGTTGTCGTATTGATCTGGAATTCGCTGCCTTCGGCGTTGCCGGCGGAATCGTAACGTTGGCCAAAAAGGCCCCTCAAATTCGCATCCGGGCTGTTCCAGACAATGACGTAACCGCCGTCCTTCAGGCCGATGACGCCCGGGCTGTCCTGGTTGCCCGTCGTCGTCGTGTTGGCGCGGAATTCGCCGGCGGCCTGGGAAAGGGTCAGGGTGCCGCCGCTGAATTGCAGGTTTTCGATGTTGGACAGCGTGTCGACACCGTCGTCGCCGTTGACGCCCGCCGCGGTGTCGGTGACCTTGACCTCCCCCGTCCCGGCATTCAGCGACAGGCTGTAACCGGACACGGCGCCCGAATAGATCGACGTGTCGGTACCGGCGCCGCCGTCGATGGTGTCGTTGCCGGCGCCGCCGGTGATGATGTCGTTGCCGCCGCCGGAATTGATGGTGCTGGCCGTGTTGCCGGTGTTGGTGATGGTGTCATTGCCGGTGCCGCCGTAGATGGTTTCGGCATTGGCGACGGAAAGGGAGTTGGTGAAGTCGCCAAGCTTAATGACATCGGTGCCGCCGCCCAGGTCGATAGAACTCGACGTCTGTGCCGAGCCCAGCGTCAGCACGTCATTGCCGGTGCCGCCGATGATGGTTTCGGTGTTCGAGACCGTCAGAAAATTGCCGCCGGGGGCCAGGGTCAGGGTGTCGGTGCCGCCGCCGAGGTCGATGTGGGTGGCGGTATCGGAGGTCAGGCGCACCAGGGTGTCGTCATTGGCGCTGCCGGTCAGCGTCGTCGTGCCGACCTTGTTGCCCGAGGCGTCGAAGCGCTGGGCGGCGACGGCATAGGAGTTTCCGTCTAACAGATTGGAATTCCAGGAGACGACGAAACCGCCGTCTGCCAGTCCGTCGATATTGGGGAAGGTCTGTTGGTCCGCGGTCGTCGTGTGGATTTGGATTTCCGAGCCTTGCGCCACGCCGGACGCATTGTAGCGCTGACCGTAAATGCCGAAGCCGCTGCCATCCTGACCGTCCGAATGCCAGACGATGACAAAATCACCATTATCCAGCGCCGACACCTGTGGGCCGCCCTGGCCGTTTGCGGTATAGGTGTTGACCCTGAATTCTGATCCCACCTTAGCGCCGGAGGAATTGAAAAGTTGGGCATAGACGCCGTCGGAACTGCCGTCCTGAACGCCGTCGGCCCAGGCCGCGACAAACCCGCCGGTGTTCAGTTCGGCCAGGCTGACCACCCACTGCTCTCCGGTTGTGTTGGTGTTGAGCAGTATTTCGGCGGAGGTCGCAGTTCCGGTACTGTCGAATATGCGGGCGTAGGTGCCCCTGAGGCTGCCGTCCTGGCCGCCATTGCTGTCCCAGGCGATGACGAACCCGCCGCCCGTCAGCGGAATGACATCCGGCCAGGTCTGGGCGTTGGTCGTTGTCGTGGTGACCAAAAATTCCGAAGCGATCTTGACGCCATCGGCGGTATAACGCTGGGCGATAATATCGTAATTGCTGGTGCTGGTGACCTGGTTCGCCGACTGCCAGGTAAACAGCAGTTCGCCGTTCGAGAGCTGCGTCACCGCCGGTTGGGACTGTTCGCCTGCGGTGGTGGTGTTGAGCTGGAGTTCCCCGGTGACGGCGGTGCCCGAGGCATCATAGATGCGGGCCATGGCGGCCCAGCTGTTACCGTCAATGGTATCGTCGTGCCAGGTGACGACGAAGCCGCCATCCGACAGGGCGGTGTTTCTCGGGATGAAATTCTGCTGGTTGCCCGTGGTGCTGGTGTTTATCTGGATTTCGCCGCCGACGGCGGTACCGGCAGAATCGTACCGTTGACCAAACAATCCTGTCAAATTGGCATCGGGGCCCTGGAAGGCTATGAAATAGCCGCCGTCCTCCAAACCGACGACGGCCGGGGTGTCCTGGGAGCCCGTCGTCGTCGTGTTGACCTTGAATTCGCCCGCCGCGGTGGCAGACGTCGGCGCCGTCGTCAGGACAAACGAGGTCGAAACAGAACTCGCGCCATCGGACCCCGTGACCTTCAGATTGAAGGTATCGACCGTTGGCGGTGTGCCGGAAAACGTTTGGGTGGCGCCATCGAAGCTGAGCCAGGCCGGTAAGGGCGAGCCATCCGATAGCGTCGCCGAAAGGGACAGCCCGTCTCCGTCGGCATCGCTGAAGGTTCCAGCGGGAATCTGGTGGCTGAAGGCTGAACTTATTACAGGCGACAGGCCTGCCACGGCAGCCGCCGTCGGCGCATTGTTGGGCGGTGGTGGCGGGGGCGGTTCATCGGCCACAACGACCACTTCTTCGGGCGGCGGCAGGAAAACCGGAGGCGGCTCGCTGATCAACTGGATAAATTGCTGGAACGGCTCTTCGGCGGCGGCCCCGATGGTGACCACGTTTGTTTCCGCGGCCTGATTGTTGGCGCCAGAACCGGTGCCCGCGCCCAACGGGTCGCCGCGCGATCCCTGCACACTGGCCAGCACATTGCCGACAATGCCATTGACGATGGACACCGCCGATTCCGGTGATCCGAATTGTTCCGGGTTGGCGGCTAAAACGGACCGCAACCCGGCTTCCGCAGCGGTGTTGCTGGCCGCCGACAAGGCATCGCCAAGCGTTCCGCCATTCGCCAAAACCTGATCGAAGGCATCCGCCGCCGCCAGTTCGGCCTCGGTCAGGGGAGCACCGTCCGCCGGGGTCCCATCGCCGCTGCCGTCGGCCGGCGCGCCATCGGTTGGGGCGGCGTCGGTGGCGGCGCCATCCGCCGGGGCGGCGTCGGTGGTATTGTCATTGGCGTTGTCGGTCGGCCCGGCGGGCGGTTTGGGGGCTACGGCGCGCGCGCTGGCGTAAAATTTTGCCATCGTCGCCGCCGGCAGCACCACCGCCTTGGTCGGCGGAACAAAAGGGTTTGTAATCTGTGTTGTCTGGTTGGGCGTCGACAGGGTTTCAAAGCCACCCTGGGTCCTGATGACCATTTCCCCGGAACCGCCGTTGGCGTCCTTGAACATGGAGAATGTGTTGGGCTGGCCTTCCGGCGCGGCCTGACCGCCGCCGGAGGTGCCGCGAATGCCGATCGTCGCCATCGGCGTTGAAATGGTGCTGGCATCGACACCGGTCTTGGCGATCTGGCCGGAAACGAAGGTGAACAGGCCTTCGGCAACGCTGATCGACGATGTGCCCGACTGGGATGAGGCGTCATAGACCATCTCGTCAATGACCATGGAACCGCTGTCGGCCAATGAGAATGTGCTTTGATCGGCGAAGGTGATACCGATGGCGCCACCAGCCCCGGTTTCAACCACGTCGCCCTGGTAAATGGGCGCGCCGTCGGCGGCCTGTGTCTTGGTGCCGTCGGTATGGGTAACCGATACCGTGCCCTGAAGGGCGCTGATCTTGCCGACCGGCTCCGCCCCTGTTGAGGAGACCTGGGCGAGCTCAACGAACTGCGCGCCATCAAGCGCATCATCGGGCGACGGAAAAAATTCCGAGTTCAGTGAGGTCTCAAGTACCATGGTGACGTTCCAAGAACCATTCTGGTTCTTAACTCCCGATCAAACTATGTTTACAAGCCTCAAGACCAAATTCTATGGTCGTCTTTTTTTATTTTTTTAGCTAACGTCACTTATAGAAACGTGATTAGGTAATAGTAAGTAATGAAATCGAATAGTCAACCATTCCGTTAACCATAGATGTTCACTCTGCTATTGGGGCATCCACTTTCTGCATTAATGTTCCCGTATCGTTGTCGATTTTCACCTACGCAATGAATACCATATAGTTAGGAACCCCAAAACACCGGGCCTATCTATTTGTTACGACTCCGAAATAAGCCTTATTTGCTGTCATAATCATTAGAATCATCAAACGTAATGACAAGGCCAATTTTCACCGAAAACTATTAAAATTTCGGGGCTGACCCAGATAACTATCTAAAATATCGTTTAACCCATTGTCTTATCAGTGATAATTGAACTGACAGGTCACTGTTGTTAAATCGCCACTCACATTCCTTCAAATATAAGCCGAATTGAGCCTTTGGAACACCGTTGAATTTGCGCATCTGGCGCTTGGCC
>JABMOG010000103.1 GCA_013204265.1 Rhodospirillales bacterium | reverse complement strand
TCCGCGAGGATAATATCCCAGGGTTCGCGGGCTAAGGCCGAGAGCATTGCTTCTAGCGAACCGACAAAGGTTTCCGAAGAGGACAACCCGCCAAGCCTGAGCGTTTTGGCCAGATAACCGCCGTCGCCGCCGTAATCGCCTACGATTAATGCTCGAAACGGCTTGTTCGTTGTTCCTGAACTCACTGAAGACGCCGGGGGAGGTGTCGGGTTGGGTATTATTTTCATCATTTTTGGAATTCCCATCGTCAAAAAAATTCAAATTTTAGGACGATAGGAACCAACGGGCCAAAAGGGGGTGCCCTTTCTAGACGAAACCGTCCTTCTTTTTGCTATGGAAAACCCCAAAGCTGCCGACACTTAAATTATGGTGAAGGAATGTGTACAGGGTATGTCTGACGTGTTAACCGGGTGTAACAAATCATGCTTGGCGGCACATGCACGAAGATTGACGGAATGCTGCGGAAGCCGATTTTAATTTACTCGTTATTTTCATTATCGCTATCTATCTGGGGCAGTCCTGGCGATTCAGTTGCTACAAAGCCTTAATCAGCGGGTCGTGGGTTCGAATCCCTCAGCGCCCACCATTAAAACCAGGGGTCAGTTAGAAATAACTGGCCCCTGGTTTTTTGCCGGGGAGCATGGGGCACGGCGAATGGTTTCCCGATGCTCCTTGATTGGTTATTATCGGGCCGGGTTTTGGTGTCATAGGGGAGATATCCGTCAACGTGTCACTTTTGCAATTTTTTCATCCATCATCATCACAACTTTTAGGCTTATTTTCGGCCTTGTTTATCATGTTCTGTTTCGGTTGTTACGGCGCTTTGGCCGGCGGCCGTAACCGCTTCGCCGCGGTCGATATCTTTGCCGGATGGGGTTTGGTCACGGGCGCCTTTACCATTGCCGGGGTGTTGTCGTCATCGGCATTTTCGTGGCTTTTCTATGTGTTTTTAGCCTTGGGCGTGGGGGCGGCCCTGGTGGTCTGGCGCCGCGACCGCTTGGGTGGTCCGGTGCCCGGCAGCTTTGAGCTGATGTGGCGCATTGGGATTATCTCTCTGCCCTTGCTGATTTTGGTTGCCAGCATGAAGGCGTCTCAGTGGGACGAATTCTCCCAATGGCTGCCCAACGCAATTTTCCTGTTCCGGTTCGACGCCTTTCCCAGTTCCGAATTGCCCCTAAGCCCGTCGGCATTTCCCGCCTATCCTCATGGCGGGGCTTTGACGACCTATTTGATTTCACGCCTAAGCGGGTTTTTCATCGAGAACGCCGGAGGATTGGCCAACACGGTTATGCTTCTTTGCTTTGCGCCAATTTACCTTTCCGTTGTCGTTCGTGGACTGGAGCTTGAAACCGGCTGGAACCGGAAATGGGGGTACGCTGCTTTTGGCGTTTTGGGCGTTACGGCGTTGAGTACCGTTTTCGTCCAAAAACTGATTTTCACCGCCTATGCCGATACGCCGACAGCGATTTTGCTTGGCGTGCTCGGGGTTCTGGTCTGGATGATTCTGGACGATCTTGCGAAGGGTAAGCCCCCGCCGGTAACGCTTGCCTGGCAGTTCTCGATGGTTTGCGCCCTGTTCATCAACTTCAAGCAGACTAACCCTGTTCTGTTTTTCTTTTTGCTGGCGGCGGGGTTTCTAGTTGCGCTTCGTGATCCCGACATAAAGGTGAAAAACTTTCTCAAACTTTTACCGGTCATGGTGATCGCCCCCCTATTGGTTTACCTGGCGTGGCGATATCACGTCAGCCAGCATCTTGCCGGGCGCGAATTCAGTTTGCAGCCCTATGAAAACTGGTTGCTTCCGCAAGCCTTCGACATCCTGGCCCGGATGTTTCTGATCGCCAGCAAGAAGGGTTTCTATTTCGTGATGATGGCCGGGATCAGCATTTATGGAATTTGGTCTTTTGTTCGCTATCGCGGTGGGTTCGGCCGATTGGCGATTCTCGTCGGCTGTATTTTTCTCGGCTACAACTTGTTCCTTTTTGTCATGTACATAGCCGCCTTCGGTGCCTACGAAGGGCCACGGGCCGCCAGTTTCTGGCGCTACAACACGCAGCTCGGGATTCTGGGGTGTACGGCAGCGGCGTACGGGGGCGCCATCCTTTGGCGCAAATTCGGCGCCGGGAAATTCGTGCGAGATCTATCCGGCGGACGAAATTTTCTTCCCGGCCTTGCTATCGCGTTGGTGGTGGCCCTGCCCATTTTACAGGTCGAGGCCCTCAGGTTCGACGTGCGGCCACCGAAAGACCACATGCGCATGGTCGGCCAGTATTTGGCGGAGGCGCTGCCGGCCAATTCCAACATCGCGATCATAGACCCAAGAGGCCAGGGCTTGGCGTCCATGATGGTTAAATACGAGATGATAATTATTCCCGGTAACCCGAGGAATTTACAGCTGTCCTGGCGGTACCATGTGCGGGGAAGATCGTTCGAGGACATCGCCAAAGACGTCCGCGAGAAAAAAATCACCCATGCCTGGGTGCATGAGATTATTGATGGCATGAACGGCCCTCTGGGCCTGGACCTGAAAAAATATCAATCGCACTTGTTGGAATGGACCGGGACGGGCTGGCGACTTTTGAAATCCTGGCCCTATGATGGTTACCAAGATCCTTTGTCGTTTCCTGATTGATTGCCCCGGGCGTTACCGGGGTCGGAGTGTATGTTGAACGCAAAATTGAGAAAACCGAAAATAGCCGTTTTGCTGCCCTGTCATAACGAGGCTGCGGCAATTGCCTCGGTGGTTACAGGCTTTAAAGCCGCCTTGCCGGACGCCCGGATTTTCGTTTACGACAACGCGTCTACGGACGGGACCAGTGACGTGGCGTTTAAGGCTGGCGCCAGTGTCTTTAGCGAGCCCAGGAAAGGAAAAGGAATTGTTGTTCGCCGGATGTTTGCCGATATCGAGGCCGACATTTATATCCTTGCCGACGGCGACGGCACGTATGATGCAACCGCCGCGCCCGAAATGGTTTCCAGGCTGGTGGACGAAAACCTTGATATGGTCGTTGCCGCCCGGGTCGACACCGGCGAGCAACAGGGAAGGGACACCTACCGCCGGGGCCATCGGATGGGCAATTGGCTGTTTACCTGGACGATTGCATTTTTGTTTGGCCGTCAATTCTCCGACATCCTTTCCGGGTACCGGGTTTTCTCCCGGCGTTTTGTTAAATCGATTCCGATCAACGCCGAAGGGTTCGAAATCGAAACGGAAATGACCGTTCACAGCCTCACGCTTAAATTGCCCGTCGGTGAAATTCCTGCTCCATACGGTGTGCGCCCCGAAGGATCGGTGAGCAAATTGAACAGCTATCGGGATGGCTTCAGGATTCTCGGCACCATTATCAAACTACTCAAGGAAGCGAGGCCTTTTGCCTTTTTCTTCTCAATTTTTATTATTCTGGCGGCGATATCGGGCATCCTGAGTGTTCCGCTGTTCATCACATTTCTGGAAACGGGTTTGGTTCCCAGGTTCCCGACCGCGATTCTTGTGGTCGGGGTCATGCTCGTCGGTTTTATATGTCTGGCGTGCGGCTTGATTCTCGACACGGTTAGCCGAAACCGGCGGGACCTTAACGGTCTGCGGTACCTGTCGTTGGCATCCGTTCGCGAGAGTTTGGAGGATTCCAAAAGAGAATAGGGCTGAGCGAAAGCGTTATTGTTTTTTTGGTATAATGATGGGCTTCAGGCGTTCAAAAATATACTCGCCGACCCGGCGGGACCCTGCTGGTGTATTGTGCGCGCGATCATAAAAATCACCATCTTCGAATTTGAGTTCTGAGCCCAAATCAAAGCAGGTTATCTGGTATTTGGCGCATGTTGCCATGAGCGCCTTGTTATAAAGAGTCATAATGGAATATTCGTGAAAATCAATTGTTCCATCGGGTTGAAGCCGCCCGTAAACCTTGCCGCCGCGAACCCGGTAGCTTGACAAGGCCTGGCTTACAAATATCGGCTTGGCGCCATGGGAACGAATTTTTTCGGCAAGAATTCTGATTCGATCACCATATCCGAGCAGATCTTCGTTGATTTCCATGCGGGTGGCTTCCGTGTCCGGTTGCGGGGATACTTCCCGCCACTCAATTTTAGTTTCGAATTTGGGGCCTGCGCCGTGCAGCAATTGCGCATCGCGTGCGTTGAGTGTGCCGCGAATGAGCCGGAACAGCCGATACAGCGCACTATTGTTCATGAAGTATTGCCTTACCCGGCGGGACATCTGAGGGGACTTCATTTCGTCATATCGTATGCTGGCTTTGAGACGTTTGTCGTTTATGCCGACATAAACGACAATGTACTTCGGTTTCAGGCCAGGGATGAGTGGAAACCACAAGTCGAATGCGAGGGCATGACCAAGTGAGGTTTGCCCGTTAATTCCGGCATTGGCGACCGAAATAGGAAATCCGGCTTCGGCGAATTTGGCATCTATGACCTCAGGCCAGGAATCTTTGTCATCGACATACAGTTGGGCCGTAGTGCTGCCGCCCATGGTCAGAAGAACGATATCCGATGGTTTGCCGTATTCTCCGCGAAGGCCATATTTGTCCCGATAATATTTAAGCCGTCCGCCGCCAGGATATAAATGGGAAGCATCGAAATGCCGGTACGAATTGCGGGGAATATTCATGGTGCTGAAATTGGGCCCGAATATCCAGTTTCCGAATATCACCTCAAGGGGAATGGCGATCCCAAAGGCAATAAAAAGAATTAGAAAAACGATTTTTAAAATTTTAGAAATAAAAACGGGCATGTTTGGTGTTTTAAACGATCTTCAAAGTTGAGAATTCAGGGCAGCCGACATTCGGATAATAACCCATCCTTAGGGCATTTAAGATTTCGAAAATTGTTGGGGATTTACGCGGGGTCCTTGCGAATTCGGCTTTGGCGTTTCTCCGCAAAGGGCTTCAATGCCTGAGGTCGCGGGTCAGGCGGCTTCCACGTCGCCCGATGCGGTTGCGCGGGCTTCGTTGGTTTTCGCCCGGGGCCGGGGTTCCATATCCTGGGAGCCGCCGGTGCAGAACAGCTCGAAGATCAGCTCGAGAACCAGTTCGGCGTCTTCATTGCAAAGCTTGTAATAAATCTGTTTAGATTCACGGCGCGTTTCGACCATTTTGTCGGATCGCAAACGAGCAAGTTGCTGAGACAGGGTGGGTTGGCGAACCCCCAGAATTTCTTCTAACTCGCCGACATTTTTTTCTCCTTCAGCCAAGGCGCACAAAATTACCAGCCGGTTCTCATTGGCCAGAGACTTGAGAAAGCTGCTGGCAAGCTTGGCGTTTTCCTGGATGTCTTTCACGATTGCGTCACCCCATGTTGCCGGTACTTGTCTTCTGCCGCCCTTAGGGTCCATTTGTTCGGATATATTGTATACCAAGAATATACGGGTTTTTGAATATATCCAGCCTAAAAGTATACAAAATTAGTGCGAGATTGGCAAAAAATGCTACTAATCAATTACAAATAAAGCCTAAATTTTGCGATATTCGATTCGGGCCTGTGCCAATGCGCCGGGAATCGTCCGTCGCCCCGGTGTTGTTGCCGGGTTCTCCGCCAGGTGGAGAGGCGATAATCTTCGCCACCTGACCAAAAGCCATCGAGCGATGCTGGCGACCATGGAAATGTGATATGTCGGATATTGATAAAACCCGCAAGCAGGACTTGGGCAAGACCAGGGAAGAACTTGCCCGCGAACTGGAGGCTTTGAAGCGCCGCCTGAAAAAGGCAGAGGTTGACGGCGCTCGTCGCAAACAAGCGGAAGAGGCCTTGTATGAATTCGAGGAACGATACCGCAATCTGATCGGCGGGTCGATCCAGGGTTTTTTTGTACACAGTGACTGGAAACTGCTGTTTGCCAACCAGTCCTTCGCCAAAATTCTGGGCTACCGTTCGGTTAAGGAACTGATGGGGCTTGACGATATTTCACAGATTTTTGCGCCCAATGAGTTGGACCGCCTGACGGTGTTTCGCGATGCCCGCAAACGGGGCGGGCGGGTGCCGACGCAATATGAATTCGACGCCGTGCGCAAGGACGGCTCAATTGTCACCGTACTCAACATTGCCCGCGTCGTGAAATGGGCAGGCAAGCAAGCCATTCAGAACGCCGTGATCGATATTTCTGACCGCAAGCAGGCGGAAAAGAGGGTTCTCGAGGAAAAAGAACGAGCGGAAAACTATCTGGCCATCGCCGGCACCGCCATTCTTGCCCTGAACGCCAACGGCATCGTTACCCTGATAAATCGCAAGGGATGTGAAATCCTTGGGTATGAGTTGATCGAACTGCTCGGTAGTAATTGGGCGGATATGGTGGTTCCCGAAAACAATCGCCAGGACTTCAAGCGGGAATTCGCCGATATCATGGCCGGCAAGACATCCTCTGAACTGCACCGGGAAAGCGAAGTGCGGACGAAATCCGGCGAACGGCGGTTGATTGACTGGCATCTCACTGTGATTCGGGACAACTTGGGAAATATTACCGGCACGCTCAGTTCGGGTGAGGACATCACGGACCGGGAACGCGCCCATCGCGAACGCGAAAATCTGCAATTGCAATTGCGCCAGGCAGACAAACTCAACACCATCGGAACCCTGGCTGGCGGGATTGCGCATGACTTCAACAACATTCTAACGCCGATCATTGGCTACAGTCACATGGCGTTGAGCGAGTTGGAAAAAGGCAGCCAGGTTCATTCCGATATCCAACGGGTGGTCAAAGGCGCTGGCCGGGCCAAGGAACTGGTCAACCAGATCCTGACTTTCAGCCGTCGGGGCGAATTGGAAATGGCCTCGGTGCGCCCCAACAAAATTGTCAAAGAAGCGCTCAAGCTGATTGAAGCCTCGTGCCCGGCCAACATCGAGGTGAACGCCAACATAGACGATGAATGTCCGCTGGTGATGGGGGACCAATCGCAGTTGCACCAAGTGGTGATGAACCTGTGTACCAACGCCTTCCGCGCTATGAAGGAAGAGGGCGGGGTATTGGCTGTGGTCCTGGAGCCTTTCGATGTGGGCCCAAAATTCACCCGCCACAGAAAAGACAGTGCCCGGGGCAAGTACGTGAAATTGAGCATCAAGGACAATGGTCACGGCATGAGCCCGGAAACCCTTGAGAGGATTTTCGAGCCTTTTTACACGACCCGGGACGTTGGCGAAGGTACCGGCATGGGATTGGCGACGGTGCACGGCATCGTGACCGGTCACGGCGGCGAAATTTTTGTCGACAGCCAGATCGACAAAGGCACCACGCTCGACATCTATTTGCCACAAACGATGGCCGTAGCCAAAGACGAAGGCGAGGTCGATGAAAGTATCCCCAAAGGGTCAGAACGCATCCTGTTCGTTGATGACGAAGTGGATATTACCGAGTTGGCGCAACACCTGCTGGATCGGGCAGGCTATTCGGTAACTACGGAAAACGATAGCCGTGAAGCCCTGCAGCGATTTACCAAGCAGCCCGACGATTTCGACATCTTGGTAACGGACCAGGCCATGCCCAATATGTACGGTATCGATTTGGCCGAGGAAATTTTCAAACTGCGGCCCGGGTTTCCGGTCATATTGATTAGCGGTTTTGCCGATACCATGACCCTTGAAAGCGTTCAAGACAGGGGAATTCGGGATTTCCTTTTGAAGCCCCTGGTCGGCCATGAATTGGCCCAGGCAATCCGCCAAGCCCTGGACACGCGGCCGACCTAGATATTTCCTTGGGTTTTCGCGGAATCTAGCCGATTCGCAATGGCTTCGACATAAATCGACACAATTTGAAATCCCCCGGAAATTTCCTCGACGGATAAATCGGGCATAGTCCCCGGGTCGCAGGAGGGCGCTGAGGATATTCAAACTCCGGTTATCACAGTCGATTAAAAATTAAAAAGAGAAGGCCTTTGAGCGTGACCAAAATTCTTATCATTGAAGACGACGAAGAAATTCGCGTTTTGATCCAGCGCCTTCTGGAGCGCGAGGGCTTTGAGGTTATCACTGCCGAGGACGGCGTCCAGGGGATGGAGGCCTACCGGGCCGGGGCGCCGGACATGGTCATTACCGATCTATACATGCCGCGTATGAGAGGGGTCGAGGCGATCCAGGAAATTCGTAGCATTGACGCGATGGCCAAAATTATTGCCATTTCCGGCGGCGGTCCGTCTTCGCCGGCAACACTTTTGGAAGGCGCACGCAACGCCGGGGCCACGGAAACCCTTTCAAAACCATTCGAGCCGGCGGACCTTATCGACGCGGTACACCGGCTGGCATGAACATCCAGTGACGCCGGGAACCAGTTGCCTGTAACCCTATTTAGTTCCGGTTCACGTTGGCGGCGAACATATAGCCGCTGTTGCGGATAGTTTTGATGAATTGCGGATTCTGCGGGTCGGGTTCAATTTTTTTGCGGACACGGCCGACGCGGACATCGACGCTGCGGTCAAACGCCGGGGTGTCGTTGGCGTGGGTGAAATCGAGCAATTGGTCACGCGACAGAACCCTGTTGGGGTGTTCAACGAAGGCCTTGAGCAGATTGAATTCGCCGCTGGAAAGCTCGATGGGTTGTCCTTCCGGTGACGTCAAGGTGCGCGCCGAAATATCCAGGCTCCATCCCTCGAAGGTAAATGCCGTGGTCTCGGCTGTCGAGGCCGTCGGCGACGATTGGACCAAACGCCGCAGAACGCTACGCACCCGGGCCAACAACTCGCGCGGCTCAAACGGTTTGGCCAGGTAATCGTCGGCGCCGATCTCGAGGCCGATAATTTTTTCCGTGGTATCGCCACGCCCGGACAGGATGATCACGCCGATGGTTGAGTGTTCTTTGAGCGAACGGGTTAACGTCAATCCGTCCGTATCCGGCAGCACCAGATCGACAATGGCCAGATTGATGTTGTGTTCCTGGATGAGGTCCAAAACCACGCCGCCCTCGCCACAAGTCCAAACCTTGTATCCGGCGTCCACCAAACATCGCTCAACAATGTCCCGGACATCCGAGTCGTCGTCGACCACTAAAATTTTTGCAGACGGCTCAACGTTGTTATTCATTTTAGAAACATTTCGAAATACACAGACACATTTGGATACCCGCTTGGAACAATACTGTAAACAGCGGGAAACATTTCCCGTTCATACTCTATGGCGTGATGATTGAATGGTCACGGACAAAGCCGTTTCTTTAAACCACACCACCACGGAAATTTCCACCGGCAGTTTTCTTATAATCCGATGGAAGGAACGAGAGGACAAGGGTATGACAAAGTTGCTGGTTTCTGACGAATATCCCCACCATCACGACCTGAGTGGAATTCTTGAAGGCATACGGGGCGAAATCCTTAAGGGTAGCCACCGCATGACCCATGACGGCAATCCCGAAACCCGGCATCTTTTGGGGGCCGTTCTGAACTGCAACGACAAGGTTATGTCTCTGCTGAGCAAGGCCGGAAAGTTGATCGAGAATATGGGGCCTGTGTCCGCCGGAAATCTGGGCGCACCCGTTGTGGTTCCGCTTAGGGCCACGGGGCCTGTCCAGCGCAGGATACCGCGCTACTAATCTGAAAATCCCGTTTCCCGCCGTATAGTTCCTCTCTGGTCCTTTTTTTGCCGGGCGTTTTGGGTCACAGTCCTAGTCCCAAAAATTAAAAACAAGCGCTCGTGCCCTGTTCCGCCGCGTTGGGATTGGGTTGCGTGGAGGACGCCATGGATTTCACGTATAGCGAAGATCAACGCCTGTTCCAGGATTCGGTCTGGGGTTTTGCCGAACGCCATCTGCCGGGCGGCGCCCTTGGGCGCGCGCACGCCGGAACCTTTCCCTGGGATGTCGCCAAATTGATGGCCGAAAACGGCCTGTTGGGCATTACCGTACCCGAAGCCGACGGCGGCCAGGGCGGCAGCCTGATGGACGCCGTTATTGCGACCGAGCAAATCGCCAGCCAATGCCCGCGCAGCGCCGACGTATTGCAGTTCGGTAGTTTCGGGCCGATCCGGGTGTTGGCCGAATACGGCACGGATGAGCAAAAACAGCGGATACTGACCCGGCTGCTGGCGGGCGAGGCCCTGATCGCGGTTGCCATGACCGAACCGGACGCCGGTTCCGCCGTTACCGACCTGCGCACCACGGCGACGCCCGATGGCGAAGGTTTTCGTATTAATGGCTCGAAAGTTTTTACTTCACATGGACCGGAAGCCAGCTATTTTCTGGCTTACGTGCGTTTCGGCCCCGGCGTTGGCGGTATCGGCTCGGTGTTAATTGAGCGCGACGCCGAAGGATTTTCGAATGGCCAGCCGATCGGGTTCCTGTCCGGCGACGAATGGATGCCGTTGTTTTTCGATAACTTATACGTCGGCCCGGAAAACGTGCTGCTGGGCGAAGGCGGGTTTAAAAAACAGATCGCTGGTTTCAACGTGGAACGCATCGGCAATGCTGCGCGCTCGCTGGCGTTGGGCCAGTTCGCCTTCGATTTGGCGCGCGAACACGCTTTGACACGCCAACAGTTCGGCCGACCTTTATGTGAATTCCAGGGCCTGCAATGGAAATTCGCCGAAATGAAGATGCAACTGGATGCCGCACGCCTGTTGTTGTACCGGGCCGCGACCAATGCCGACGGGGGGTTTCCTGACGCCGGTGAGACGGCCATCGCCAAGGCTTATTGCAACCGCGCCGGATTCGAGGCCACCTCTGAGGCCATGCAAATTCTGGGCGCCGCCGGGTACAGCAAGGATTCCCTGGTCGAGTACTGCTTCCGCCGCACCCGGGGCTGGATGATCGCCGGTGGCTCGGTGGAAATTCTGAAAAACCGTATCGCCGAAACCGTGTTTGAACGGCGCTTTTCGCAACGCCCACCGAGCTGAGGTTTGAGAGTGACGGACCAAGATATCGCCCGAGCCCTGCTGTCGCCGCGCTCGGTTGCCCTGATCGGCGCTTCGGGAGACGAAGGCAAAAATACCGCCCGACCGTTACGGTATCTGCGCAAACACGGGTTTTGTGGCGGCGTGTTTCCAGTTAATGCGCGGCGCGGCGAAGTGCTGGGTGAAAAGGCCTGGCCTGACTTAAAATCCGCAGCCGAGGACGCCGGGGGAACTATCGACCATGCCTATGTCATGGTGCCGCGGGCTGCTGTGCCGGGCGTGATCGCGGATTGCGCCGAGGCCGGGGTCGCGGTGGCGTCGATTTATACCGACGGTTTCGCCGAGGCAGGCGAGGAGGGGATGCAGTTCCAACAGAGTATGGTCAGGGCTGCCCGCGCCGGCGGCGTGCGCATCCTCGGCCCCAATTCCATGGGTGTGGTCAATGTGCAAACCGGCATGGGCATGACCACCAATGCCGCCCTGGAAGTTTCGGGCCTAGTTCCCGGACCTTTTTCGGTAATTTCGCAAAGCGGCACGGCGCTCGGCGCATTGCTTTCGCGCGGCCAGGCCCGCGGTTTCGGGTTTTCGAAATTACTGTCGATCGGCAATGAATCCGACCTCAGCGTCGGCGAAGTGGTCGATTGTCTGGTCGAAGATCCTGACACCGGGGCCATTTTGCTGTTTTTGGAAACCCTGCGCCGGGCCGATGATCTGGCCCAGGCCGCGCGCCGGGCGTTTGCCGCTGGGAAACCGGTAATCGCCTACAAATTGGGGCGGTCCGACGCCGGGCAACGGATGGCGACATCCCATTCCGGGGCCCTGGCTGGTCCCGACGAAGCGGCCACGGCCTTTTTTCGTCACCACGGCATACTCCGCGTCGATACCCTGGAAGCCCTGTTGGAAACACCGTTTCTGATTATGGGGCGAACGCCGACCCGGACAACCGGGGCGAGGCCTAAGCGGGTCGCCGTTATGACCACCACCGGCGGTGGCGCGGCGATGGTGGTCGACCGGTTGGGGTTGGCGGGCATCGATTTCGCCGGCCCGCCCGCCCGTGTTATCGAGCGACTCATTCCTCTCGGTATCCGGCTCAGCAGCACATCGCCGGTGATCGACGTGACCATGGTCGGTGCCCGCGGCGATGTGTACGGGCCAACGGTAGGCGACTTGATTGCAGATGATGGCAACGACGCCGTGATTTGTGTCGTCGGCTCATCGGCCCAGTTTCGCCCCGACGTGGCGGTGTCGCCGATCATCGAATACAAAAATTCCGATAAGCCGGTCGCCGTATTCTGTGTACCGGAAGCGGGGGAATCTTTGCGCGCTTTAAGCGAAGCCGGTATGGCCGGGTTCCGCACGCCGGAATCCTGCGCCGACGCCGTTGCCGCCTGCCTCAACTGGACCGCGCCGGTGCCTGAGACGACGGCGGAACTGCCGGGCGGGGTGTTGTCGTTGTTGCGCCCGCCCAGCCCGGCCCGTCTTGACGAGGGGGCCGCATTGGCGGTGTTCGGCGCCCTCGGTATCACGTGTGTGCAACGCCGGGTGCTGGGGGCGGACGATGCGATCCCGGATGATATCGCCTATCCCGTGGCGGCGAAGGTGCTGTCCGCCGACATCGCCCACAAAACCGAGGCCGGTGGCGTGGTGCTGAATATTCCAGACGCTGAGGCATTAAAGCGCGCCATCGTCTCGATCCTGGTAAACACCACCCGCGCCCACCCGCAAGCCGACATCGCCGGTATTTTGGTGCAGCCAATGGAAACAGGTTTGGCCGAAGCTCTGGTCGGGTATCGCCTGGACCCGGTGGCCGGCCCGGTGGTGGTGGTCGGTGCCGGGGGTATTTTGACGGAGTTGTACAACGATGCCGCCGTGCGGGTCGCGCCGGTCAACCGGGAAACCGCCAAGGCGATGATCGCCGAAGTGCGGGGGCTGGCTATTGTTGCCGGATATCGGGGGTTGCCCAAAGGCGACCTGGGCGCGCTGGCCGATGTTATTGTTCGGGTCTCAACACTGGCGCACGCCCAAGGCCCCGCCGTGCTTGAGGCCGAAATAAACCCTGTTGTTATAAAGGCGAAGGGCGTCGTCGCCGTCGATGGGCTGATTGTTCTGGCGGAGGAAAGCCGATGAAGCGCGCCGTCCTGGTCATTTGTGACGGTCTGCGCGCCGATATGGTGACGCCGGACCTGACCCCCAATCTGTGGGCGCTGCGTGACGAAGGAACACATTTCACCAATCACCGCAGTGTTTTTCCATCGACCACACGGACCACGTCGGCGTCAATCGCCACCGGTTGTTTGCCGGGCCGCCACGGGTTGGAAGGTAACTGCGTCGCCATCGATGAAGGCGACGGTCTTGTCGCGTTGAACGTCGGTCACCCGGCTTTCCGCGACCGGTTGAGGGCGGCGACGGGGCGCACGTTGCTGGTGCCGACCCTGGCAGAACGTTTAAAGAACGATGGCGGCTCGATCGTATATTCCAACGTTTCGCCGGGGGCGGCCTATTTTCAGGACCCGGACGGCTACGGCCACCTGTACCACCGGGACGGCTCATTCGGGCCGGGGCTGCAACGCCTGGACGAGACGGAAGGCCTGACCGTCAGCCACGACGCAGACGGCGATGCCGCCATGACGGATCGTTTTTGTGACGAAGTGCTGGCCCGTCGCCGTCCGCGTCTGGCGGTTTTGTGGCAATGCGAGCCCGACCACACCCAACACGCGGTGCCGCTGGGTTCGCCTGCACACCACGCCGTCATCGCCCGCGCCGACGCCAACGCCGGGCGCATTGCCGACGCCGTTCGCGGCACGGCAGACGGCGACGACGTGTTGCTGATTGTTGCGTCCGATCACGGCCATGAAACCGTTGGGCGGGTTATTCCGCTGGAAGACCTGCTGATCGAAGCTGGGCTGAAGGCCGGTATTGAGAGTTCCGACGTGGTCATGGCGTCGAATGGGTTCAGTGCCCATATTTATGTGTCCGACGAGGCGCGCGGGCGCCTCAGTGATATCGTTCGCTTTCTTGAAGGGCAGGAGGACGTTGGTGACATCTTCACCGGCAATGATCTTTCACGGGTCGGCCACCGCAGCGACACAAAGCTGGCCATTTCGGTGACTGCCAAATGTACGGACGCGGTCAATGAATTCGGCGTGCCGGGCATCAACGGCGCGTTTCGGGATCGTTTGTCCGGCGAAACGCATATGGGCTGCGGCCAGCACGGCGGGTTAGGCGTGTATGAGCAGGGACCGTTTTTAATCGTCCGGGGCGGCGGCTTTGATGCCGGTGGGCGCTCCGGCGCAGAAACGTCGGCTATCGATATCGCCCCGACCATTTTGCGTCATCTGGAATTGCCCTCAGGCGGTATGGACGGTAAACCAGTATCTAATGACGGACCGTAGCAAACGGCGGCTTTACAGAGGAGGACATCACGCATGACCAAAATCAATATTCAGTTCACCCGGTTTTCGGCTTTTTACAGCCCGTTGATTTCGACCATTTCGGGCGGCTTTCTGGCCGAAGAAGGGCTCGAGCCCAGCCATTCCATCGCCCCTCCGGGTGTCTCGGCCATCGAGGCGTTGCTGGACGGTTCCGCCCATGTGGTGCAATCGGCGCTGTCCCAGGGCCTGACGACGCTGGAAAAAGGAGAAATCCCGGCGACGGTGCATTTCGCCCAGATCAACGAAATGGATGGTTTCTTCCTGACTGGCCGGGAAGCGGACCCGGACTTCACCTGGGACAAGCTGAATGGCAAGAAAGTGCTGGTCGATCACGGTGGCCAGCCGCTCGCCATGTTCCGGTACGCCTGCCACAAGGCGGGTATCAATTACGATGATATCATTGCCATCGACGCCGGCAACGGGGCTAAAATGGATGCCGCCTTCCGGGCGGGCGAGGGCGATTACATCCACCAGCAGGGCCCGGCCCCGCAACAACTGGAATTCGACGGGGTCGGCCATGTGGTCGCCTCGGTCGGGGTGCCGATCGGCCCGTGCGGTTTTTCCAGCCTGGCGGCGACACCCGAATGGCTGGAGAGCGATATGGCGAAAGCCTTCATGCGGGCGTACCGGAAAACCCGCGCCTACGTTAACGATACCCCGGCCGCCGAGATCGCCGCCGCCGAGGCGTCGTATTTCCCAGAGGTCGACCAGACGGTGCTAACCAACACCATCGAATTTTATCAGGGATTGGGATGTTGGTCCCGGCATGTGGAAATCACCAAGGCGGCCTATGAAGTAACGCTCGATGTGTTCGAGCACGTCGGCCGTTTGACCAAGCGCCACGCCTATGAAGACGTCTGCGCACCACCGCCGACTGAGTAGCGCGGGATCGAGGGTGACCCTATGAGCGTAGGGGAAAATCCCTGGACGTCACGGCTAAGTCTGCTGGTGCTGACCCATGTGGCGGGCACGGTCAGTATTGTGTCCGTGTTGGCGATGGCCCCGGTGGTGACCCGTGACTTAGGCTTAGGCGCCACCGAATTCGGTTTTCTCATCACCGCCTATTACGGCGCTCAGGCGGTGTTTTCTATGCCGGCGGGTGGGCTGGTGGACCGTGTTGGTGTCGGCTGGGCGTTGATCATCTGCCACGCTGTGATGGTTCTGGGGGCGGCGTTGTTCAGTCAGGCGGAAAGCTTCCCCATGGTGTTGGCGTCACTGGCGGCGATGGGGGTGGGCTATTCCATATCCAACCCGGCGACGGCGCGCGGCGTGCTCGAATGGTTTCCGGCCAAACGCCGCGCCACGGCCATGGGGATCAAGCAGGTCGGCGTGCCATTGGGCGGAATTCTGGGTGCCGGAAACGGGGCGCTGGTGACGGTGGTTGCTTGGGGAGACATCATGTTAGGCGTGGCGGTGATGGTCGCCATTAACGGGATGCTGTGTTTTCGTCTGACCCGTTTGGCGAAACACGACGTGGCGCAGGACAAGAAACACCCGCTGGCCAATATTCGCGAGGTGATGCGGGACGCAAATATCAATCGGTTCGTCCTCATCAACGGGCTGTATAATTTCGGCCAGACAAATTTTTTCGCCTTTCTGACCTTGTTCATGCGCGACGTGGCGCTGGTCAGCCAGCCTATTGCCAGTCTCAGCGTCGGCATCGCCCAGGCCGCCAGCGCTGTTGCCCGCATTGGCTGGGGTGTTATCAGCGACACAGTGTTTGCCGGTCGCCGCAAGGGGCTGACCGTGGGGCTGGGGGTCGTCGCGGTGGTGGGATTGATCGCCCTGATTCTGGTTGGGCCGGGGTCAAGAGTGTACCTGGGGCTCGGTCTGGCGTTGCTGTTGGGATTGACCATCGCGTCGTTCGCGCCGCTGGTGCAAACCCTGGCGGTGGAGACGACGGAACCGCGATTGGCCGGTTCAGCCATGGGCTATAACATGTTCGGCACCCACATCGGCGGCATGATCGGCCCGCCCATATTCGGCGCCATTGTCGATGCGACGGGTGGGTACGGGGCTGGCTGGCTGGTGACGGCGGCGGTGGTAGCGATCGGTGTTGCCGTGCTGGCTTTCGGATTTCGTGAACGCGAACGGTAACCGCGCATCCATTCTTTAGGTCTGGTACTGTACGGGTGAGTGGTGACCGATTTTCCAGTTTCGAGATAAAAAATGGGGATTGACAATAACTTCGACATGAACACCTATCTATCTCCTTAGGTCTATTCACTTAGGGTTGTCCCGGTTAGGAGAAGGGTTAATTCATGGCAATCATTTTAGGCGCAATGGGGTTGCTTGTTGGGTTAACTGCGATCTGGCTGGCCACCACGGCTATAAAGAATATCGAATCGCATGGGGACCTTTTGTTGCAGCGAATCCGAAATGAACAGCGCAAAAGTATGGATGAGATGAAGTCCAAAATTACGATCATTGAAAAGAAAAACGAAAAAATTATGGAACGATTGGACAATATTGTTTCTGAGCCAAATGAAAGCTAACTTATTGAAGTCATTAAAAAAATTACCAACATAGGCGAGGCCTGGGCAGTTTGATGCCTATCTCTTTTGATATGTGCATAACTTTTCTAAAAAACCCATTGATATGACCCCTATTTTTTTGTGATATTGGGATGGGCCTCGCGCCGACTCTATCGAAAGCGGGGCTCGTTTTTGTAATGTGCTCAACCAATCGCGACCAGTTGGAAAAAACCCATGCCGGTTAACGGAAATAAATTGGCCTTTGCTAAGGTCAATGTCGAAAATGCCCCGGACGAGCCTGGGGTCTACGTGCTGTATGTTGGGGGCCATCTGATCTATTACGGCAGCACCGAAAAAAGCATCCGCAGTCGGCTTCAGGATCATCTGGCGGGCCGCGAGGGGAAGTGTACCACCGTTGCGACGGTCTACGGCTCGGAGGTTTCTCTCAATCCGCTCAGGCGCGAACGCGAATTGTTGATTGAATATAAGTCCGCCTACGGCGTCCTGCCTCACTGCAATAATAAAATGCCCTAAGTGGCCTAGTAAACCTCTGCCAGCCACGACGGGCGGCAGATTCCGCCGATTGAGGACCCAGCCCCGGTGCGCGTGCCGGTCGCGTCGAAAACAAAATCCCGGTTACCGTTGGGCAATGCCCCGAATATACGAAGGCGAAACGGATTGTCGCTGCCTTCGACCACGGAGAATTGGAAAGACAGACCGGAGACCGGGTCTTCGATGATCTGTTCCTTGATCGTAAGATTGTCGGCGTTGGGTTTGATCGCCATATTGTCCCCTGCATTTTTTCCCAGGAATCGCTACTCTGAATCATCAGGGTTAATAAATCCTGAATACGGTTTCTGGAATCAAGCGACGGTCCGGGCTTCCATCATGCGGTTGATGATCGGCGTTAGGATAATCTGCATAGCCAGACTCATTTTTCCACCGGGCACGACGATGGTGTTGCGCCGGGACATCCACGAATCGTCCAGATTGCGGATCAACCACGGGAAGTCGACGTCGTAGTCTGCGGGCTTTCGGAAACGGATGACGACAACACTTTCATCAATCGTCGGCACGTCGTTGGCGATGATCGGGTTGGAGGTATCGACCACCGGGACACGCTGGAAGTTGATGTCCGAGTGACGGAACTGGGGCACAATGTCGCGCACGTAATCGGGCATCCGCCTTAAGATGGTGTCGATGACCGCTTCTTCTGAATAGCCCCGCAAGCCGGTATCCCGGTTGATTTTTTGAATCCATTCTAGGTTGACCACCGGCACCACGCCGATCTTCAGGTCCACGTGCCGCGCCAGATTGATCCCGTCCGTCGTCGCCCAGCCGTGCAGACCTTCGTAGACCATCATGTCGGTTCCCCTGGGCACATCTTCCCAAGGGCTGAACTGTCCCGGCTGGAGGCCCAGGTCTTTAAACGGCTCAGCTTCCTTCCAGTTATGCAGGTAAAAGCGCCGTTGTCCGCCCCCTGTCTTGCCGTAGGCTTGATACAGTTTTTCCTGTTCATCGAACAGATTGGCTTCGGCGCAGAAGTGCGAAAAATTCGGATTTCCGTTGGCCGCTGCCTCGGCGATCGTTTTTTTCATCACCTCGCGGTCGTGCCGGTGAAAACCGTCGCCTTGAATATAGGCCGCCAATAACTTTTCACGTTGGCACAGCTTCTCGAAGGTTTCGCGCACGGTCTGGCGATTGGCGCCAGATGATCCGGTCACGGCTATGATGGGATGATTGATAGACACATGCGTCTCCCCGGCTTCAGGCCGGCGTTATTTGGCCAGCGTGTTCCGTTCCTTGAGGATGTTTTGCAGGATCGGCGTCAGGATTAGCTCCGTGGCCAGCCCCATCTTGCCGCCGGGAACAACGATGCTGTTGCGCCGGGACATCCACGATCTGTCCAGCATTTGCAGCAAATAGGGAAAATCCACGTTGAACTGGGCCGGGTCCTTGAAGCGGATGACCACCAGACTTTCATCAGGCGTCGGAATGTCACGGGCGATAATCGGGTCAGACGTATCAACCACCGGGACACGCTGGAAATTGATATCGGTGTGCTGGAATTGTGGGATGATGAAATGGACGTAATCGTGCATGCGCCGGAGAATAGTATCCATCACGGCTTCTTCTGAATACCCACGGGTCTGGGTG
>JABMOG010000102.1 GCA_013204265.1 Rhodospirillales bacterium | reverse complement strand
CCCGAGGATGGAATTCAGCGGCGTGCGGAGTTCATGGCTCATGACGGCGAGGAAATCGGATTTGGCACGGCTGGCGGTCTCGGCCTCGGCCCGGGCGGCTTCAGCTTCGCCCAGGGCGGCTTCGGCTTCGGCTTCGGCCCGGGCGGCTTCGGCTTCGGCCCGGGCGGCTTCGGCTTCGGCCCGGGCGGCTTCGGCCTTGGTGAGGCTTTGGGCGATGTCACCGGTCACGCTCTTGTAGCCGGAAATGTCCACGAAAGCGCCGATGATGCGGATTTCACCGGAATCTTCCACCGTCTCCCGGCGGGCGATGCCGTGGACCAGTTTTTCGCCCCCGTCCGGATGGACAAGGCGAAATTCCGCGTCAAAGGCGCCGCCCCCGCCGGCGGTCAGGTGGAGTTGGCGGCGAACCTCTTCCCTGTCATCAGGGTGGATGATGTCGGGGAAGGTCCAGAAACCTGGAGCGTCCGTCCCCAAAGCCAGGCCGGCGATCCGGTACATTTCCTCCGACCACACCGCCCTCCCGGACGGCAGGAAAAACTGACCGCTACCGACGTTGGAAAGCTTTTGCGTCTCCGTCAAAACCCGGAGGCGCTGGTGGATGGAACCGCGTCCGCCGTCCCGACCGGCCGCCATTCTCCTAAATACGGCGATCCCCCCGGCAAGCCCAAGCAACAACGCGGCCAAGGCGCCAAGAGCCATCGTCAGCATCAAGGGATCCACGGAAGCCATTTCCCCTCCAGCCAAAAACACAGGCCATCTGAGCAAGGACGGGCGTTTTTCCGTCTTTGCTTAAAAATTTTCCGGGTGCAGCCGTCCTAAAGGCCTTTCGGGGTTGTATTGTATCATCCCGTGAGCCAGGCGGCGAGATGTTCACATCCCTTAAGCACGATGTTATTAAGTATTAATCTAAAACTTAAAGTCAACGGCCATTAGGGGCCAACCGGCGAGCCGGATTTATGCATAAAGCGCCCTATAACGGGCGCGGTCTCCCCGCAGCCAAGGACTCCGCCAAGGAAGGCCGCTCAGGAACCGCCGGGAACTTCGCCGGTGATGGCGGTGCCGACCCTTTCGGGTGGAAAGGTCAGGGCGACCGTGGTGCCCCTGCCGACCAAGCTGTTGCATTGAAAATCGCCGCCGTGCAGCTCGATCCAGGTTTTTACCTTTGAAGCCTGCTCAGATGGAATTCCGCTGCCTGTATCGGCGACCGCAATGTCCAGACCGCAGCGGCCATAGCCAGCGGTGACGACGATCCAGCCCTCCGCCGGAGTAGAATCAATGGCGATCGATAGCAGGGCGCTTAGCATCTGATGGACCATGCCCGCGTCGGCGCGCAAAACGGGCAGGGTATCGGGCAGGGAAAGTTTCAAGGAAACGGCTTTGGCGTCGGCGCGGCCTTGAACCGCACGGACACAATCAGACATCACCGCCATCAGATCGACGGGGCCTTCGTTCAGGATCGTGTTTGTGGCTTCGGTCTCGGCAACGCGGTCCCCTGCGCTTCGCCCTCGGCCCATCACCCAGCCAAACAGGACAGCACCGACAAGGCCGGCAAACATCAAGACTAAAACGGCGACTGTGGGTATTTCTGCCATAGAACCTGTCAACACCGGCCTTGTTGTACGGTCTTTGTAAAATTTACCAAAAGTTGCGTTATGTTAAATTAATCAATTAAAGAAGGAAGTATATATAAGTGCGATTTAAAATAAATCAATACCAGTGTATGCAGACTGGGCAATTTTTCAGAAAACAGCAGTGCGGACCTGATGTTTCGGCTAAAAAACCCTGGATGGATTTGGCTTTGCTGCCCCCGCAGGGGTTGCATCCCACTAGTCGTTGTTCCATATCAAGGCCCGGAACCTGATCAGGGCCACCCCATACAAATTTTCAGAGCAATAAGGTCGAGAACACGTCATGGCACAAGAAAAATTCACCTTTCAAGCGGAAGTCAGCAAGCTTCTGGATATCGTCGCCCACTCGCTCTACAGCCAGAAGGAAATCTTCCTGCGCGAATTGATTTCCAATGCGTCCGACGCCTGCGACAAGCTGCGCTATGCGGCGCTGACCAAACCGAAATTGATCGAAGGCGACGGCGATTTCCGCATCACCCTGTCCGTCGACAAAAAAGCCCGCACCCTGACCGTTTCCGACAACGGCGCGGGCATGTCCCATGACGAACTGAGCGAAGTTCTCGGCACCATCGCGCTGTCGGGCACCCAGGCCTTCGTTGAACAGATGAATGCCAAGGCCGCCAGTGGCAAGAAAGACAGCGCCAAGACAGGCAAAGCCAAAAAGGCGGATAAGGGCGATGACATGTCCCTGATCGGCCAGTTCGGCGTCGGGTTCTATTCCGCCTTTATGGTTGCCGACACAGTCGATGTTGTGACCCGCAAGGCCGGTGAGGACAAAGCCTGGCTGTGGTCGTCGGATGGTCGTGGCGAATTTACCATCGATGACGCCGAGCGCGCGGCGCGCGGCACCGACGTTATTTTACATCTGACCAAGACGGAAGAGGAATACCTGGAGCCGCTCAGGATCGAAACCATCGTCAAACAACATTCCGACCACATCCCCATTCCCATCATCCTTAAAGACGGCGAAGACGGCGACAGGACACTGAATACCGCTTCGGCAATCTGGACGCGGCCCAAAAAAGACATCTCAGCCGACCAGTACAAGGAATTCTATAACCACGTCAGCCATGCCTTCGACGAGCCGTGGCTGACCCTGCACAACAGCGTCGAGGGCGTGGTGTCCTATACTAACCTGTTGTTCATACCATCGAACCAGCCCCATGATCTGTTCCATCCCGACCGCAAGGCCCAGGTCAAACTGTACGTCCGGCGGGTGTTCATCACCGACGACTGCGAGGGGCTGATGCCGCCCTATCTCAGGTTCATGCGCGGCATTGTCGATTCCGAAGATCTGCCGCTCAACATCAGCCGCGAAATGTTCCAGCACAACCCGCAACTGGGCAAGATTCGGTCCGGGTTGGCCAAGCGCATTTTGGGCGAGTTGACAAAAAAAGCCGAAAAGACACCCGACGAATATGCCGCCTTCTGGGAAAACTTCGGCGGTGTCCTCAAGGAAGGCCTCTACGAAGAACCCGAGAACCGCGAACGGCTTCTTGCCCTGGCCCGGTTCCGCTCAACCACCCAGGACGGACTTACCTCCCTCGAAGAGTATGTATCGCGCATGAAAAAAGGCCAGGAGGCTATTTTTTACATGTCCGGCGACAGCATCGAGGCGATGACCGCCAGCCCCCATTTGGAAGGCTTCAAGGCTTCCGGTGTAGAGGTTTTGTTGATGACCGACCCGGTCGATGATTTCTGGGTGCCGTCGGTCGGCGATTTTGATGGCACAGAATTCAAGTCCGCCGCCCGCGCCGGTGCCGACCTCGACAAGATCAAGGGTTCCGGCAAGGACAAAGACGAAGACGAAAAAGCCACCAAGGCGAAAGACAAGGCCGCCGGTGCAATCGCGCCGCTGTTGGCCCAGTTCAAGGTCGCGCTGGGCGACGAGGTCAAAGACGTATGCGCGTCTGAGCGCCTGACGTCGAGTCCGGTCTGTCTGGTCACCGGCGAAGGCGACATGGACGCCCGGCTGGCAAAAATGCTGCAACAGAACCGAGCCGCCGGCGGCCTCGGCATGGTGCCTCAGGTGCTGGAGGTCAATCCCGGCCACTCCCTGATCAAGGCCCTGAACAAACGCGCCAAAGCCGGCGATGGCAAAGACAGCCTGATCAATGATGCCGCCCACCTGTTGCTGGACCAGGCACGCATTGCCGAAGGCGAGCCGGTCAAGGACGCCCAGGCATTCTCGCGGCGTCTGTCGGCAATGATGGAAAGCGGGCTGAAGGTTTAAGGTCCGCGCAAAGACCGCAAGAAACGGGTGGCGGGCCGACCCGTCGGCGCGTATCAAGAGGGATCAGTCCTGTTGATCCGTGGTCCTTGTCATGCCCCAAACGACGCCCACCGAACCCTCCCGCCGCGCGGATATCGCCGCCGCTATCGCGTATCTGGTCGACAACTACGCCGACCAGCCGTCCCTGGAGGATGTCGCGCGCATCGCCGGCATCCATCCGCATCACTTTCAGCGCACCTTCAAGGCTTCAACCGGGGTTAGCCCGAAGCGGTTCCTGCAATACGTGACCATCGGTCATGCCAAAACCTTGTTGCAAGGCCGCACCAACCTGCTCGACGCGGCCTTCGAGGCTGGCCTGTCCGGGCCGGGGCGGCTGCATGATCTGTTTGTCGCCTGCGAAGCAGTAACGCCGGGCCAGTTCAAATGTCGCGGCCAGGGCCTGACCATCCGTTACGGTGTCCATGACAGCCCCTTCGGGCGCGTCCTGATCGGCGTTACCGAGCGGGGAATTTGCCGTCTCGGCTTTGTTGACGGCGACGACGAGGCGGCAGCAGTTCAAACCTTCGCCGAGGAATGGCCGGCCGCGACACTGATCGACGATGCCAAAACGACCTCGGCGGCGGCCGGTAAAGCGTTTCGTTTCGCGCTGCAAAAGGCGCCCAACACCGCGCCGCCGGGGCTGGATGTCGTGGGCACGAATTTTCAAATAAAAGTCTGGGAGTCCCTAATGCGGATACCCCGGGGCGGCGTTGTCCACTACCAGGACATCGCGCGGGCTATCGGCCAACCCACCGCTGTTCGCGCCGTTGGCCGGGCTGTCGGGCGCAACCCCATTGCCGTATTGATTCCGTGTCACCGGGTGATTTTGAAATCCGGCGCAATCCACAACTATCGTTGGGGCACCGGCCGCAAGCGCGCCATCCTGGCTGTTGAGGCAGCCGGTCGGGAGTAATAGGCCGCTAGCTTTTATCGAGAGCAACCCGGGCGACGCCCAGGATGCGCCCGGTTTTCAGGGATTGCAGAATGACCGCGCAGTTGTCGCTGCCTTGCGACGCGATGTCGGCCATGGAAGTGCGGATATCCATTGCCTGTCCCGACCAGGTACCGATGCGGGTCATGCCCCGGACCACGTTGTAATAGCTGAGCGTGCGGCCCGAATTCTCGCCGCGCTTGATTACGGTGTCACGGCGGCTGTCGTAAACCGCCAGCCAAACGGCGGCCTGTTCGCCGTGGGCCGCAGGTACGCTGACCCTAACCCCGTCGCCGTCACGGCGGATACCGACCGCGACCCGGTCCAATTTCGCCGCCTTGGCGATTTTGGCCAGAATTTTTGTGCGGTCCGAACCGACAACATGGTCAGCGCCCTGGATCACCAATTGCGGCGTATAGACATAACGCATGCCTAAGGTTTTCGCGTAACGGTGCTGGCGGGCGGTGTTTTTCGGGCTGGCGAAGGGGTCTTTCCAGCCGATGTAGTCCCAGTAATCGACATGCACAGACAACGCCAGCACATCGGCGCGTTTGGACAACTCGCCAAGCAGCGCGTCCGCCGGCGGGCACGAAGAACAGCCCTGCGAGGTGAACAGTTCGACCACGGTCAGGGGACGCCCGTTGTCCGCCACCGCCGGAAATACGGACAGAGCAGCCAGGGCGGTCGCCAGGACCAAGGATTTGAGGGAATGTCTGATATGTGTTTTCATGGCGCACACCGTAAGCAATTACTTTGATGCCGCCTAATCACATTGGGTAACGCTCAATCACATACCGGTGAGGCGGTTCTTAAAGACCCTGTTCCGAAATGGCGCTACGGATGGCGTCGGTAACCTCGACGACGTTAATGGGCTTGGTCAGGTAACGGGTGAACCCCAGGTCCAGGCCCTCGCGTATGTCCCTGGCCGAGGCGCGGGCCGTTAACGCGATGACCGGAATATTCCGGATCATCGGCGATTTTTTCAAGCGGCTCAGGACTTCAAGGCCGTTGATGCCCGGAAGGTTGATATCCAGCAGGATCACGTCGGGGCGGTGGATTGCCGCCAGATCAACGCCCAGTTCGCCGGTATGCGCGGAAATCATGGTAGTGCCGGGAATGCGTTCGATGACGGCTTCCAGCAATTTCAGGCTGCTCGGGTTGTCCTCAACGCACAAGACAGTACGGCCCCCGGATGCTTTTTCCGCGGCCACCAAATCCGGGGCCGCGTCCGCCGCGTTGAGCGCCGAATGCGCCACTGCCGCGCCCTCGGAAATGGGAAATTCCAGCCAGAATGTGGTGCCGATCCGGTGGGTGCTCTCGAAACCGATATTGCCGCCCATGCCCTCGACCAGATCACGGGTGATGGTCAGGCCGATGCCGGTGCCGGTGATGTCTGAATTCTCCAACCCCAGACGCGAAAAAGGCGTGAAAATATTTTTTTGTTTTTCTTCCGCAATACCGATGCCGGTATCGGAAACCACAAGGCGAAGAACGTCGTCGCGGCCCTCTTCGACAGACAAGGTCACGGCACCGCCGTCGCGATTGTATTTAACCGCGTTCGACAACAGGTTGAGTAAAACCTGCAGAAACCGGGTCTCATCGACATTGATCAACGGCAGGGTCCGCCCCATCGTGCGGTCATAAAATAGAATTCCCTTCTGATCGGCCAGGCTTTGCACAATAACGGCGCAATTGCGGAGGATCGGCGCCGAATCCTGGACTTCCAGGTCAATCGACGCCTTGCCGGCCTCGATCTGGGCCAGGTCGAGGACGTCGTTGATAAGCTGCAACAAGTGATCGCCGGATTGCAGGATGCAGTCGGTGGCGTCGATCTGTTTGTCGGTCAACGGATTTTCGGCGTCGGTGTTGAGTAACTGGGCAAACCCGAGAATGGCGTTGAGCGGCGTGCGTAATTCATGGCTCATGGAGGATAAAAATTCGGATTTTGCACTGTTGGCGGCCTCTGCTTCCTCCTTGGCGGCGACTATGGCCTGTTCCGCCGCCTTGCGCTCGGAAATATCGACCACCGTGCCAATAAACCACCGGATGCCGCCAGCAATGGATTGGCTGACACCCAGGTCCATCGGGAAAACATCGCCGCTCTTTCTGCGCCCTTCGACCTGACGACCGATGCCGATGATTTTAGCGTCATTGGTCTCAATATAGTTGGCGATAAAACCGTCGTGGCTGACGGCATAGGTATCGGGCATCAGCATCTTGACGTTTTCGCCGATCACTTCTCGCGCCCCATACCCGAAGATAACCTCCGCCGCCCGGTTGAAGGTTTGCACGATGCCACGCTCGTCGATGGTAATGATTCCGTTGACCGCATTGTCCAGGGTCTGGGTATGCCTCTGTTCACTGATAGCCATCGCTTCGCTCGCCCGCTTTGCCGAAATCAGAAGCACGGTGGACACCGCAATAGCCAACAGGGCAAGCCCCCGGTTGGCCATAACAATCCAGAAAATGCCGCCTTCGGGTGACAAAAAATAACCGGCAACGGTCAGCAAACCGGCGAGGACGGTTACGGCGATGATTTGCCGTTCCCGGACGAACCACCACCCCAACATGATAACGGCGACATAGGGCACGCCAGCGGCTACACCCAGCGGAAGCCGAATATCGACCATAAAAATTATCGCTGCCAGGACGCAGGCCAGGGCGAAATACTTATGCTCACGCATCGGTCAAGCCAATTACCAAACGTTGCAGACAGGGCCGTCCCGAGCACTCAACACAGGAGGCTCGAAAACCATCTCAACAATCCAATATTCGGCTAAATTACCACATGCCTGCGTGTTATTGCATGTCGGTATGTTTCCGTTTGTGTCGGATATTTTGTACCTACACTGGCCGACAGGCCGTGTTTTAAGGCTCTTCGGCCATCATCCGGCGCAGCACATATTGCAGGATTCCGCCGTGCAGATAGTAATCGACCTCGTCGAGCGTATCGATGCGGCACAGCAGTGCAATGTCCTCGGCGGACCCATCGGTGCGGGTGATTTTGGCAGCCACATCCATGCCCGCCGAAATGCCGTCTTTTAACCCGGTCAGGTCCCAGGTTTCCGAACCGTCGAGTTTCAGCGTCTTGCGGTCCTGGCCGTCCTTGAACTGTAACGGCAGCACACCCATGCCGATCAGGTTGGAACGGTGGATACGCTCGATACTTTCGACGATCACTGCGCGTACGCCCAACAGCGCCGACCCCTTGGCCGCCCAGTCGCGCGACGAGCCGGTGCCATACAGCTTGCCGCCGACGGCGACCAATGGCACGCCCTCGCCCTGGTAGCGCATGGCGACGCCGTAGACCGAGCCTTCCTCGCCGGAAGGATAATGTTTGGAATAGCCGCCTTCTGTTTCCGGCACCATTTCGTTGCGAATGCGGATGTTGGCGAAGGTGCCGCGCATCATGACTTCGTGG
>JABMOG010000101.1 GCA_013204265.1 Rhodospirillales bacterium | reverse complement strand
TCGCTGGCCGCCGAAATCGGCACCATGCGGGTGACCGAACAGATCGACGCCCTGACCACGCTGTCGACCAACCCGATGAAATTTCTGGTATCACCGCGCATCATCGCCGGCCTGATAACCTTTCCCTTTTTGGTATTGGTCGCCGACGTGATCGGCGTCTTTGGCGGCTATCTGGTCGCCGTTTACAAGCTCGGTTTCAATCCGTCTCATTACCTGCAGAACACCTGGGACTTCCTGCAAGCCGAAGACGTCACCTCGGGGCTGGTCAAGGCCGCCGTGTTCGGCGTCATCGTCACCCTGATGGGCTGCTACCACGGTTATAATTCCCGTGGCGGCGCACAGGGCGTCGGCATGGCGACCACCAACGCCGTTGTTTCGGCCTCGATCCTGATTTTGTGCTTCGATTACATCCTCACCGTAATGTTTTTTTCCGGGATATGAGCGGGTAATGACCGATCCACAATCGAAAATCCGCATGCGCGGCGTCAAAAAGGCCTTCGGGTCCAAAGTGGTGCTGAACGGCATCGACCTGGACGTGGCCAAAGGCGAATCCGTGGTCATCATCGGCGGTTCCGGCACCGGCAAATCGGTGGCTCTGAAATGCATATTAGGCCTACTGAAAGCCGACGAGGGTTCGATCCAGGTCGACGGCCAGGAAGTCGTCGGTGCCGGGTCTCGTGTGCATGAAGAGGTCAATGCCAAATTCGGCATGCTGTTTCAGGGCGCCGCCCTGTTCGACTCCCTGCCGGTCTGGGAAAACGTATCCTTTCGCCTGTTGGCGGAGAAACGGGTCAACCGCGAGGAGGCCAAGGAAATCGCCGTCGCCAAGCTGGCCCAGGTCGGCATGGGCGCGGATGTCGCCGAGCTATCGCCGTCCGAGCTTTCCGGCGGCATGCAAAAACGCGTGGCCCTGGCCCGCGCCATCGCCGCCGACCCGGAGATCATCTTTTTCGACGAGCCGACCACCGGGCTCGACCCGATCATGGCCGACGTCATCAACGACCTGATCGTCCAGATCACCCGCGAGGCGGGGGTGACGGCGCTGTCGATCACCCATGACATGACCAGCGCCCGTAAAATCGCCAACCGCATCGCCATGCTGTACGAAGGCAAAATTATCTGGGCCGGACCAACCGAAGACATCGACCATTCCGGCAACGATTACGTCGACCAGTTCATCCACGGCAAAGCCGAAGGCCCGATCAAGATGGCGGTGCGGGCTTAGGCGTACCGACCCAAACCCATAATGAACGAAAAAACCATAATCTCCTGCGCCCTGACCGGATCCGCGCCGACGCCGGACAAGAACCCTGCGGTTCCCGTGACGCCAGCCGAAATCGTACAATCGGCGCTGGAGGCCGAACAGGCCGGTGCGGCGATTGTTCATATTCATGTGCGCGACCCTGAGACCGCCAAACGCAGCATGGAACTGGAACACTACCAGGCCGTCGTCGAGGGCATTCGCGGCGCCGGATCGAAGCTGATCCTCAACCTGACCACCGGCCCCGGCGCGCGGTTCGTGCCCGGCGCGGACGATCCGCTGGTTGCCGGCGACGGCACGCTGTTGAAATCCGCCGCCGAGCGCGTCCGCCATATCGAGGCGTTAAATCCCGAAATCTGCTCGCTCGACATCGCCACCATGAATTTCCGCGACGCGGTTTTTATGAATGCGCCAAGTGTCCTGCGTGAAATGGCCGACCGGGCACGTGCCGCCGGGGCCAAGCCCGAGTTGGAGGTTTTCGACGCCGGCCATATCGAACTGGCGAAAGCGCTCATTGCCGAGGACCGCATTGCAGCGCCGCACTATTTCCAGCTTTGTCTCGGCGTTGCTTACGGCGCCCCGGCGAGCCCGGAATCGATGCTGCATCTGCGCAGCCTGCTGCCCAAGGGTGCCGTCTGGTCGGCATTCGGTGTCGGGCGCAACCAGTTTCCGATGGTCGCCCAGGCGGTATTGCTGGGTGGGCATGTGCGGGTCGGCTTCGAAGATAATCTTTACCTGGATGCCGGAATCCTTGCGCCGTCCAACGCCGCCCTGGTCGACAAGGCCGCCACCATCATTCGGGCGCTCGGCAGTGATGTGGCTACGCCGGACGAAGCACGGAAGCTTCTGGGCTTAAGCAACTGAACGGTCGCCGGGCCGTGATTCAGAACAAAACCACGCTTGGCATTCTGATGATGGTCGCCGCCGTGGCTTCGCTGACGGTAATGAACGTGTTCGTCAAGCTGATCGGCCCCGACTACCACCCGACGCAGATATCCTTCGTGCGCAGCTTCGTTGCCGCCCTGGTGCTGTTACCGTTCTTGGTCCGCGCGGGCGGCCCGGCGATCCTGAAAACCCGCCGGCCGGGGACACATTTCTACCGCGCCTTGTTCGGCGTGATCGGCAATATCCTGTTTTTTTACGCTTTCCAGCATCTGCCGGTTGGCGACGTGATCGTGATTTCCCAGGCCGTGCCGCTGTTCGTCACGGTATTGGCCATTGTCTTTCTCAAAGAAATCGTCGGCCTGCGCCGCTGGATGGCGGTCACGGTTGGCTTTATCGGCGTCATCATCGCCATCAACCCGGCCGGTACGGTCGAGCCCGCCTCGCTGATGGCGGTGGTGGCGACGGTGTTGTGGGCCATCACCATCTTGTTGATCCGAAGCCTCGCGGCAACGGAAACACCGTTTACCATCGCCTTCTATTTCATGGTTCTGGGCGCGATCATGGCGGGCGCGGTGCAGCCCTGGTATTGGCAAACACCGCCCTGGCAGGATGCCTGGATGTTCATCGGCGTCGGCGTCGCCGGTGCGGTCGGGCAGATTCTGATGAGCTATGCGCTGAAACTGGCCGAAGCCTCCGTCGTCAGCCCCTTCAGCTACACCGCCATCCTGTGGGCCATGGCCTTCGACGCCCTGCTGTGGGGGGTGCTGCCGGCGTGGACGACGCTTTTGGGCGCGGCCATTATCACGGCCGCCGGGGTGTATATCTTTCGCCGCGAAGCCGCGACGCGGGCGAAATCCTGAAACACTCGTTCTAATCGGTGGGATGGTCCGCCGCCAGTTGCAAGGCCTCCAGCAAGGTATGGACGACGTGATCGGTGGGAATTTTATCGAGAACGCCGAGCGATTTGAGGGTGGTTTCCGCGGCCCCCGACAGACCGATGACATAACACAGGGTTCCGTCCGCTGAAGCGGTGGACAACATGTCCTCAATTGCCAGCGCGGCAGAGGTGTCGATATGCGCGGCATCGGTAAAATCATAAAGAATCGCCCGGTGGTCCAGACCCATTGCGGCGGCGCGGGTCAGCTCGCGAGCCGAGGCGTAGGAAAACCGACCACGCAGAAACACCAAGCCGATTTTCCCTTTCAACGTACGCAGCACCGCACGCTCGGCATCGTTCAAATGGTGATCTTCTTCCGACAAGGCGATCGCGGTGACGCCCTTGAGTTCTTCTTTTTCCATCCATTGGGCGGTGATGAAACTGGCCAGAATCAGGCCCACGGCAACGGCGGTCAGCAAGTCGACAAACACCGTCAAACCCAGCGTCACCAACATCACCAGAACCTTGGTCCGGGGCGCCCGGTGACACCGCTTTAAGTATCCCCAATCGATAATATCCCAGCCGACCTTCATCAGAATTCCGGCCAGCACGGCGTGGGGGACTTTTTCCGCCAACGGCCCCAAGCCCAAAACCAGCGCCAACAGGATCACCGCATGCAACGCACCCGATAACGGCGTCTGCCCACCGGCGCGGACATTGACCACGGTGCGCATGGTCGCCCCGGCCCCGGGCAGACCGCCAATTAAACCCGCCACCATGTTGCCGATACCCTGGCCGATAAGTTCACGGTCTGAATTGTGGCGTGTGCGGGTGATCGAATCCGCGACCAGGGAGGTCAACAGGCTGTCAATGGAGCCGAGCAACGCCAGGATCAACGCCGGCGGTACGATGGACGACAGCTTGGAAAGCGCGAAAGCAGGCAGATATAGGTCAGGAAGGCCCGTCGGCACATGGCCGATGACCGGTGCGCCCTTAAAAGCCAGCAACCCGAGGACCGTGCCCACAACCAAGGCCGCAAGCGGTGCAGGCAGGATGGCCTGTAAGCGCGCCGGCCAGAACACCATCACCCCCAAGGACACGCAGGCGATGATCAGCGCCTCGGTGTTGAGGCCGCCGGAGATGCTTGCCCATGCCTGAATAGCGCCAAGCGGCCCCCCCGGCGCCGTCGGCAGGCCGAAAAACGGCAAAACCTGAATACAAATAATGATGACACCGATGCCCGACATAAACCCCGACACCACCGAATACGGCGTGTAGGAGACATACCGCCCGACCCGCAGGAAACCGAACAGCATCTGCAACAGCCCGCCCAGAAAGACGATGGCGAAGGCGTCGGCCAGATTGCCGGCGTGGGTGGCGACGATGGCGCCCATGACCACCGTCATCGGACCGGTCGGGCCGGAAACCTGAGCCGGGGTGCCGCCGAACACAGCCGAGAAGAACCCCACGGCGATGGCCCCGTACAGCCCGGCGATGGGGCCGAGCCCGGAGGCAACGCCGAATGCCAATGCCAACGGCAACGCAACAACGGCGGCCGTGACGCCGCCGAAAATATCGCCGCGAAGTGTTGTCAGAGTGCGTGGCAAGAAACCGTCCCTTCAGGAGAACCAAGACGGCCATTGATACCGTACCGGTGTCAATTTCCGCAACCGGTCATTAGTCCCCGGACGGAAACGGGCGGGTTGAAAGATAAACGACGCGTTTCCATGTATAATGTGCATATAATAATATGTTTTCATTTCCTGCTTACAGGAAAAGCGGGCCGAATTTTTTTGTGTGATTGTAATGACAAAAAAGCCGGAAGCAGGCAAAAAGAAAACGACGCGGAACACTCAGGACGCCGATCAACGTTTTGAGTACCTGTTCAATAATCCCCTGATCGGGATTGGATTGTACACGGTACCCGACAAACGCTGGATCAAGGTCAACGACGCCCTTTGCAACCTCATGGGCTATTCCCGTGAAGAAGTGATGGACCTGACCTGGGTAGACCTGACCCACCCCGACGATATTGACAACAACGCCCAATTGTTCGATGCCGCAGTTACCGGCACCGGGCCGAATTCCTATTCCCTGGGCAAGCGTTTCATCCGCAAGGACGGAAGCATTCTTCACACAACCATTAATGCCCAAAGTGTCCACGAGGCCGACGGAACCCCAAAATACAATGTCCTGTTCATTCAGGACTCCACCGAACAAAAACGCGCTGAGTTGGAAATTCTGGCCCTGAAAAAAAAAACAACAGGAACAGGAACTGTCGGAAGACCAACAGCGACTGGACCTGGCGCTGGCGTCCGCCAATATCGGAACCTGGGTGCGGCAGCTCGTTGACGATACGGTGATCTGGGATTCCAGAACCGAAGCCATTTTCGGAATGGAGCCCGGCACATTTACCGGATCCAGGGCGGTTCATTTTGACCTGATCCATCCCGAAGACCTCGATAAAATTGACACCGCTTACGAACTATCCATATCGGCAGGCGCGGCTTATGAGGTTGACTACCGGATTGTCCTGCCCGGCGGCGAAATTCGCCATGTAGCTTCTCGCGGCTCTATCATCACGGACGGTGAAGGCCGACCGACCCAGGTCACCGGGGTGACCCTGGATGTCACGGAACAAAAAAAAGCCGAAGAAGCACTTCGGGAAAGCGAAGGCCGTTTTCAGGCCTTCCTGCAGTACACAACCAGCGCCATCACGATGAAGAACCGGGACGGAGAATTCCTGATGGCTAACGCCACATACAAGCAATGGGCAGGGTTGGGCGAGGCGGATATAGAGAGCAAAAATCTAAAAGATATTTTTCCTCCGCAACTAGCCAAAAAAATTCTGGACAACGACCGAAGGGTTTTCGAAAGCAAAAAACCGAATTCCGAGGAACGGTACCTCGATTTTGTCCACGGCGATACGCGCACCGTCATTAGTCACAAATTCCCTATGTTCAACGACAATGGCGAAGTCTACGCCGTCGGCACGATCCTGACTGATCAGTCCGAACGGTTGCGAGCCGAGGAAGCCGAATCCGCCAACCAGACCAAATCCGAATTTCTTGCCTCCATGAGCCACGAAATCAGAACCCCGTTAAACGCCATCCTCGGCTTTGCCCAGTTGATGGATACCAGCCTGAGCGAGCCGCCCACCGAATCGCAAAAGGTTAGCCTGGAGCAGATACTTTCCGGCGGCGGCCACCTGCTTTCCCTAATTGATGAAATTCTCGACCTGGCCAAAATCGAAAGCGGAAACATGGCCCTTGCGGTCGAGGCCGTCGATATCGGTGATATTATTACCGAGTGCATCGCCAGCACCGCGCAGCTTGGGCGGGATAAGGGCGTGGCAATCGTCAACCACACCGCCAATCAGGCGCTTCCCGCCGTCAAAATCGACTCCACACGGTTCCGCCAGGTCCTGCTAAACCTGCTGTCCAATGCCGTCAAATATAACCTGAACGATGGAAAAGTATTCATCGGGTTCGAACAGTCCGACCCGGATATGGCGCGCATCATCGTCACCGATACGGGGCCGGGCATTTCACCGGAGCGACAAAAGGAGTTGTTTGTGCCGTTTTCCCGCCTGGGCCGGGAGGCTTCGGATGTTCCGGGAACGGGCATCGGGCTAACCATTACCAAAAAACTTGTCGAGGCCATGAACGGCCGGATCGGGTTCGAAAGCCGCCCTGGCCAAGGCAGCTCCTTCTGGTTCGAAATTCCCATCGCCGACACCCACCCCTGCCCCCCTGCGGACATACGCCCCTCCACCAAAACTCACCAATTACTGGGCAAACAAACCATCCTTTACGTCGAGGATAGCCGGCCAAGCCAGAAACTCATGGAAGCCCTGATCGGGCAGCGCACCCAAGCCACGATGCTGTGCGCCGAAACCGGCGAATTGGGACTGGAAATGGCGAAGGAGTACCTTCCCGACCTCATCCTCATGGACATCAATTTACCGAGGTTAAACGGTTTCGAGGCCTTGGCATCCTTGCGGTCGTTTCAACCAACTTCCCAAATCCCCGTTATCGCCCTAACCGCCAGGGCCATGCCCGAGGACGTCAACCACGGCTTAAAGGCGGGGTTCCTGGCCTATCTGACCAAGCCAATCCAAATCGACCAGGTTCTGGAAGCAATTGAAAGTGCGTTGGCCTGAGTCCCTCTTCGAGGGGTCTTGACAGTTTATCTGTAACTCCTATAAGTTCCTATTTTGTTCCTAATAGTTGTGGCAGGATTCGCCCCTGTCACGCGATGTTTACCGAAACGGGATGCCGGGGCTCGGGTGTTGGCGTTATTTGAGACGCCGAGGCGCCCCACGCCAGCCAACGTTTTCAACCGACACAAGGCCCGAGAACCCAGAGGTACCTTGTGTTGTTCAAGCGAATCCCGTAAACGGAATTTGTCGATCACACCTTACTTCGGAGGGCGATTTATTGGCCCGCAAAGCCGTTAATTACGTCTGTCAGGAATGCGGCACGTCGTCGTCCAAATGGTCAGGCCGGTGCGAAGGCTGCGGCAAGTGGAACACCCTTGCAGAAGAAGCCGCGCCTGAGGCCACGCCAAAGGGGCTGGGCGCCAAAAAGGGTCGCAAGATCACCTTTCAAGGACTGCGTGGAAAAACCGAACACCCGCCGCGCCAAATCAGTGGCATTCAGGAATTCGACCGCGTCACCGGCGGCGGCATGGTGCAGGGCTCGGCCCTGTTGGTCGGCGGCGACCCCGGAATAGGCAAATCCACCGTGGTGATGCAGGTCGCGGCGGCTCTGTCCGGGTCTCTCAAGGTCGCCTACATTTCCGGCGAGGAAGCCATCGACCAACTCAGGTTGCGCGCCGACCGACTGGGCGTCGCCGACACCGACGTGGTGCTGGCGGCGGCAACATCGGTGCGCGACATTGCCCAGACACTAGACGACGCCGACGGGCCGGACCTGGTCATTATCGATTCGATTCAAACCATGTTCGTCGATAGCCTGGATTCGGCACCCGGCACGGTGTCCCAGGTGCGGACCTCGGCCCAGGAACTAATCCGCCTGGCCAAACGCCGGGGTTTCGCGCTGATCCTGGTCGGTCACGTCACCAAGGAAGGGCAAATCGCCGGTCCCCGCGTTCTCGAACACATGGTCGACACGGTGTTGTATTTCGAAGGCGACCGCAGCCACCAGTTCCGCATCCTGCGCAGCGTCAAAAACCGTTTCGGCGCGACCGATGAAATCGGCGTTTTTGAGATGACCGGCGAAGGCCTGCGCGAAGTCGCCAACCCGTCGGCCTTGTTTCTGGCCGACCGCGAAGAAGACGTCTCCGGCGCCTGTGTCTTCGCCGGCATGGAGGGCAGCCGTCCGTTGCTGGTGGAAATTCAGTCGCTAACCATGCCGTCGTCACTGGCGACGCCGAGGCGCGCCGTGGTCGGCTGGGACACCGGTCGATTGGCGATGATCATGGCGGTTCTCGAAGCCCGGTGCGGCCTTACCCTCAGTGGCATGGATGTCTTTCTGAATGTCGCTGGTGGGCTCAAAATCAGCGAACCCGCCGCCGATCTGGCCGTCGCCTGCGCCCTGGTCTCGTCGGTCAGCGGCGTGGCATTGCCCGGCGAAACGGTAATTTTCGGTGAAATCGGACTGTCCGGCGAAATCCGCGCCGTGCCACAGATCAACGCCCGCCTCAAGGAAGCCTCAAAACTGGGCTTCGCACGCGCCATCATCCCTACCCCACCGCGAACCAAGGGCAAAAAGGCCGCTCCCACAATCCAAAGCGGCCTCACAATCACCGAAGTTTCCAGGCTCGAAGACCTGTTGGCCCTGTTCGCCATCCCCGACGGCAAACGGGGCAAGCCGCAGGCCTCCGCCGAGCCGCCGGTGAACCATGCCGCCGCCCCACCCATGGACCTGCCGCATGGATAAACTCGCCGCCGATGCCATCGCCACCGGCGCGTCAGGCATCAACGCGGTGGACATCGGCGTCGGCGTTTTGTTGCTGGTGTCGGCTTTGCTGGCCTATGCCCGCGGCCTGGTGCAGGAAATTTTATCCATCGGCGGCTGGATCGGCGCCGCCCTCGCCACCATTTACGGTTTTCCCTATCTGCGGCCCTACGCCCGCGAATTGACCACCATCGACATCGTTGCAGATTTTGCCGCCGGCATTATCCTGTTCGTCGTGGCGTTGGTTATTCTGTCGCTATTTACCCGCCATATCTCGAAGGCCGTCAAAAACAGCGCACTCAACGCTATCGACCGCTCATTGGGCTTTTTGTTCGGGTTGGCGCGCGGCGCATTGATTGTCGTCATCGCCTATATCGGTCTCGGCATGGTCTATCCCGAGAACGAGCAGCCGACATGGATACGCCAAGCCCGGTCCCTGGAGTTGATCAAACCGGGGGCAGAATTGTTAGCGTCGTTGATTCCTGAAAACCTAAGTGCCATAACGGGGGCTATTATTAAGGATACGAAGAAGCCTGCGGCGGAAAAGGCTGGAAAGCTAGGCGGCACTCGCAAGATCATTCAAGATTTGATATCGCCCAGGCCAAAAAGCACGGATTCAAAAACTACGTCCCCCGATGGTTACAGCCCAAAAGAGCGCCAGCAAATGGAACGTCTGCATGACAGCATCCCGAACAAGTAACGCCCCTGTAAAAATTACCGGGCCCGGGGGCCTGACCGCACCAGAAGAAGAATGCGGTCTGTTCGGCATATACGGCATGGTTGACGCCGCAACCCACACGGCGCTGGGGCTGCACGCGCTGCAACACCGTGGACAGGAAGCCGGCGGCATCGTCGCCTACGACGGCGAACAATTCCACAGCCACCGAGCACTAGGCCTGGTCGGTGATAATTTCAATTCAACCGATACCATGAAGCAACTTGTCGGTGACATGGCCATCGGGCATGTGCGGTATTCTACCTCCGGCGGCACGGTGCTCAGGAATATCCAGCCCCTGTTCGCCGACTTTAAATTCGGCGGTCTGGCCATCGCCCACAATGGCAACCTCACCAATGCTATCAAAATTCGCCATGAACTGGTGCAACGAGGCTGCATTTTCCAGTCCACCAGCGACACCGAAACCATCATTCATCTGATCGCCATCAGCGAATACGGTCGCGTCGTCGACCGCATCACCGATGCCCTGTCCCATGTTGAAGGCGCCTATTCGCTGCTTGCCATTACCCAGAAAAAAATGATTGGCCTGCGCGACCCGTACGGGGTTCGGCCGCTGGTTCTGGGGCGTCTGGGCGATGCCTGGATTATGTCGTCGGAAACCTGTGCGCTCGATATTATCGGCGCCGAATTCGTGCGTGACGTGGAACCGGGAGAGATCGTCATTATCGACGACAAGGGCTTGCACAGCATCAAGCCTTTTTCCAAAAAACCCAACCGGTTCTGCATTTTCGAGTATATCTATTTCGCCCGGCCCGACAGCATCATGGAAGGCCGCAGCGTCTATGAGGTTCGCAAGAACATCGGCGCCGAGCTGGCCCGCGAAAGCCACGTCGACAGCGACTTGATCGTGCCGGTGCCCGATTCCGGGGTGCCCGCGGCGATCGGCTATTCGCAGCAGTGCGGCGTGCCGTTCGAGTTGGGCATTATCCGCAACCACTATGTCGGGCGCACCTTCATTGAGCCCAGCGATCAAATTCGCCATCTCGGCGTGCGCCTCAAACACAATGGCAACGCCGCCATGCTGAAGGGCAAGCGCGTGGTGCTGGTTGACGATTCCATTGTGCGCGGCACGACCAGCGTCAAAATCGTAGAAATGGTCCGCAGCGCTGGCGCCAAGGAAGTCCATATGCGCATTTCCAGTCCGCCGACGGCGCACCCGTGTTTCTATGGCATTGACACGCCTCAGCAAAAAGACCTTCTGGCCGCCCAGTATGACCTCGACGCCATGGCCAAACACATCGGCGTCGATTCACTGGCCTTCATTTCCGTCGATGGGCTGTACCGGGCGCTCGGCGAAGAGGGCCGCAACATTGAAGTCCCGCAGTACTGCGATGCCTGCTTCAGCGGTGATTATCCAATCGCACTGATCGATCATGATAAGAACCCGGCGCAACAGCAGCTGTCCTTGCTGGGCGAACACAAATAACCATGTCCGAACAGGGCAAGCGCCTTGATGGCCGCATTGTGCTGGTCACCGGAGCGTCGCGCGGCATCGGCGCCGCCGTCGCCAAACGCTTTGCCCAAGAAGGCGCGCGGCTGGTTTTGACGGCCCGGACCACCGGCGCGTTAGAGGAAATCGACGACGAAATTCAGAAAATCACCGGCGAACCGGCGACGCTGGTGCCGTTGGACTTGACCGATTATCACGCCATTGATCGGCTCGGCGCGGCCATTTTCGAGCGCTTCGGAAAGCTCGACGTTCTTATTGGAAATGCCGGACAACTCGGCATACTCAGCCCTTTGGCGCACATCGACCCCAAGGTCTGGGAGGCCGTGATGGCCGTCAACGTCACCGCCAACTGGCGGCTGATCCGTTCCATGGACCCCTTATTACGGACCAGCGACGCCGGTCGCGGAATTTTTGTAACCTCCACCGTCGCCCGTGAGGCGCGGGCGTATTGGGGGGCCTATGCGGTATCCAAGGCGGCGTTGGAAATGACGGCGCTGATTTATGCCGCCGAAGTCGAAAAGACCGCGGTTCGTGTCAACCTGATCAATCCGGGGGCGACGCGCACCGCCATGCGGGCCCAGGCTTTCCCCGGCGAAGACCCGGAAACCCTGAAGACGCCCGAAAGCATCACCGGCCTGTTCGTCGAACTGGCCGAGGCGGCCTGCTCCCGCAATGGCGAGTGTCTTCAGCCCGATTGACGGCCCCCCTCTAAACCTACGATACTGGTCGTCGTGGCCCTGCGATTGTATCGCCGTTATTGACCCGAAGGATATTTCGTCCTCGGGAACGATGTTTTATTGCAGAATTCTAATTTAAGGACGGACAATGGAACTAACCAAGAAAATTTCAATTTTCGGCCGCACCCGGGCGCTGGAAGGGGAAATCGATGATTTCCTGGACAAGCTGTCGCAATGTTCGTTGCTGTTTAAGATCGCCATCAAGGTCTATCTGAGTGAAGGCTGCACAGATGATTTCGAGCGCAAGCTGCAAGACGTCAACAAGATGGAAAGCGATGCCGACCACCTTAGGCGCGCCATCGAAACCAAGCTATACGCCCAGACCTTGATCCCGGATTCGCGCGGCGACGTTTTGGGCTTGATCGAAAACCTCGATCAGATACTCAACCTGTACGAGGGATCTTTGTGGGCTTTCTCTATCGAAAAGCCGGATATTCCGCCCGAATTCCACAACGATTTTGAAATCCTGACCGACCTTGCGACGCAATCCGTCGATGCCCTGGTGATGGCGTCGCGGGCCTTCTTTCGCAACATCGACGCCGTCAGCGACCATAACCACAAGGTCATGTTCTTCGAAAAAGAGGCTGACAAGGTCGGCACCAAATTGAAAAAGGCGATTTTCGCCTCCGATCTGCACCTCAGCCAGAAAACGCACCTGCGTAACTTCGTCGAACACATAGACAATGTTCCCGACCTGGCCGAAGATGTCGCCGACCGTCTTGCCATTTATGCCATCAAGCGGACCATATAAGCGGCATTTGAGTCATGGAAATTACCGTCCTGTTATTTCTGACCAGCGGCTTGTTTCTGGGCTGGGCCTTGGGCGCCAACGACGCCGCCAATGTGTTCGGCACCGCGGTCGGCACGCGCATGATCCGGTTTTCGACGGCGGCCGCCATCTGTTCCGTATTCGTCATTCTGGGCGCCGTCCATTCGGGTGCCGGGGCGGCTGAAACACTGGGCAAACTGGGCGCAATCGATGCCCTGGCCGGGGCCTTCATGGCGGCTTTCTCCGCAGGCATCGCGGTCTATCTAATGACCAAGGCGGGCCTGCCGGTGTCGACCACCCAGGCCATCGTCGGCGCCATCATCGGCTGGAACCTGTTCAGCGGCACCACCACCGACCCCGGTTCGCTGACCAAGATTTTGCTAACCTGGGTCGTCTGCCCGTTTCTGGCGGCGGGGATTGCAATCATTTTGTTCAAAGTCACGACGGTTGTGCTCAGAAAAGCCAACCTGCATTTGCTGCGCACCGATGCCTACACCCGGCTCGGCCTGCTGGTCGCCGGCGCCTTCGGGTCTTACAGCCTGGGCGCCAACAATATCGGCAACGTCATGGGCGTATTCATTCCGGCCTCGCCGTTTACCGATTTCAACTTCATCGGGCTGATGACATTTAGCTCCACCGAACAACTGTTCCTGCTCGGCGCCATCGCCATCGCCATCGGCGTGATGACCTATTCCAAGCCGGTGATGATGACCGTCGGCGGCGGCCTGATGCCGTTGTCGCCGGTCGCCGCCTGGGTCGTGGTAATGGCCCATTCGATCGTGTTGTTCCTGTTCGCCAGCCAGGGCCTGGAGCAATTCCTGGCATCCAACGGGCTGCCGACCATTCCCCTGGTGCCGGTATCCAGCTCGCAAGCCGTCGTCGGCGCCGTTCTCGGCATCGCCTTTCTCAAAGGCGGCCGTGGTATCCGCTGGCGGGTCCTCGGCGGCATCGGCACCGGTTGGGTCGCCGCGCCGGCCATCGCCGGGGTGGTCTGTTTCATCGGGCTGTATTTTATGCAGAACGTGTTCGACCAGAAAGTCTTTGCGGACGGGCTTGGCACACACCCTGCCAAGGTAGTTGGCTTCGCGTCTCCTGAAAAAATTGAAACGAGGTCACAATGACAAAAATTGCCTCCCTCGGCGAACTTCGGCATTTGTACAAAAGACCCAAGGGC
>JABMOG010000100.1 GCA_013204265.1 Rhodospirillales bacterium | reverse complement strand
GCCTGCAGCGCGTGGGTGCGTTCGTTCTGGCTCAACTCGCCCGACAGCGCCACGACCGAAAACCCCCGGTTGGTGAAGCGGCTGGTCATGTGATTGACGGCGGCGCGGGTGGCGCAAAAAACCAGCGCGCTGGGCGCTTCGAAATACCGCAACACGTTGATGATGGCGTTTTCCCGGTCGTTGGGCGCGACGCTCAGCGCCCGGTATTCGATATCGACGTGCTGTTTTTCTCCCGACGTGGCGGCGATGCGCACCGCGTCGCGCTGGAACCGCTTGGCCAGGGCGGCGATAGAGTGCGGCACGGTGGCGGAAAACATCAACGTGCGCCGTTCACGCGGTGCGGCGTCGAGGATGTATTCGAGGTCTTCGCGAAAACCAAGATCAAGCATTTCGTCGGCTTCGTCGAGCACCACGGCCTTGAGCCCCGAGGTGTCGAAGGAACCGCGTTCGATATGATCGCGCAATCGTCCCGGCGTGCCGACGACAATGTGTGCGCCGCGCCCGAGGGCACGGCGTTCGTCGCGCATGTCCATGCCGCCTACGCACGACGCCACGGAGGCACCTGTAATCTCGTACAGCCATTCCAGTTCGCGCTTGACCTGCATGGCGAGTTCCCGGGTCGGGGCGACCACCAAAGCCAAAGGTGCGGGCGCATGGGTGAAGCGTTCCGCGCCGTCCAGCAACGTCGGCGCAATCGCCATACCGAAGGCCACGGTCTTGCCGGACCCTGTCTGGGCGGAAACCAAAGCATCGGCCCCTTCGAGTTCAGGCGCCAGAACCGCCAGTTGCACCGGGGTCAACTCGGTATAGCCGCGTTTGCTCAACGCCTGGCCAAGCGCCGCAACGACGCCTTCAAATTCTGTCATGATCTTTCTTTCGGAATGCGTGTTTTGTGCGCCGGGTTGCGGGGCATCGGTTCGGTGCCGCAATCAAACATGCGGCGAAAAAATGGGTGTCGACTGTGTTTGGCGGATTGTACGGCCATGCCTTAACCTACATTTCCATGTTCCGCAACATACAACGGTGCCCCAACAGAAGCGCCTGGGTCTTGGAAGGTTATGGAAGCCGGGCCGGTTTTTCCCTCTCAAGCGCACAATGGGATGATTTTTTGTCGCCAAGCGGGTATACGGGGTGACCTTAACGATTCTGGATTACATTTTATGACTGTCTTGGTTACCGGTGCCGCCGGATTTATCGGGTTTCACACTGCGCGCGAGCTTCTTAAGCGGGGCGACAAGGTTATCGGTATCGATAACCTCAACGATTATTATGACGTTTCGTTGAAGCAGGCGCGCCTCGATGTTCTGGGCGGCGACGATGGGTTCCGCTTTGAGTGTCTGGATATAGCAGACCGGACGGCGGTCGAAGATCTTATCGCCAAATATGGCGACATCACCCGCGTTATTCATCTGGCGTCACAGGCCGGCGTGCGCCATTCGCTGATTGATCCCTACGCCTATACCCGTTCCAACATCGAAGGCCATCTGGTATTGATGGAAACCTGCCGCCGGCTGGCGCGGCTCGACCATTTTGTCTATGCGTCGTCCAGTTCCGTTTACGGCGGCAATACCAAAATGCCGTTTTCCATCCAGGACCCGGTCGACACGCCGCTGTCCCTGTACGCGGCGACCAAGCGGTCGATGGAGCTGATGGCCCATTCTTATGCCCATATATATGCCATGCCGCTGACCGGGCTGCGGTTCTTTACCGTGTACGGGCCGTGGGGACGGCCCGACATGGCGGCGATGATCTTCATCCGCAAAATTCTCGCTGACGAGCCGATCCCGGTGTTCAACAACGGCGACATGCGCCGCGATTTTACCTATATCGACGACATCGTCGCCGGCGTGCTGGCGGTTCTGGGTAAACCGCTAGTGCCAGAAGCCGGCCTTGCGCCAGCGCGGGTGTACAACATCGGCAACAATCACTCCGAGCCGTTGATGCGTTACATTTCAGTTCTGGAAGAGGCGCTCGGGAAGAAGGCGGAAATCGACTTTCAACCGATGCAGGTCGGCGACGTGCCGGAAACCACCGCCGATATTACGGAGACCCAGCGCGATTTCGGTTTCGAGCCGAAGACCTCTATCGACGAAGGCCTGCCCCGGCTGGTGGCCTGGTATCGGGACTATTACGGGGCCAATACCAAGGATCGGTGATAATGACCCATAGGGACGGCTTTCCAAGGTTTTCGGCAAGGAGCGTGGGGCGTGGCGATGCGGGGCATCGCGAGGCGCGCGCGACGCTGTCCGAAAGCCTTGGAAAGCCGCCGTTCCGGTCGCCCATGCGGCCCGTCGGAGTGCGTCGGACCGCATGGGCGATCCCTATGGGTCATTATCACCGATCCTTGGTATAGATGTTCCGTCACACCTTATTGTTATTTTTTCTGGCGTTGATCTGGAGCGCCTCGTTCCTGGCTATCAAAATCGGCGTCGAGACGATCCCGCCGCTGACGCTAACCGCCGGGCGGGTACTTCTCGCCGCCGTGGTGGTGGTGGCGTTTGCGTTCTATCGAAGGGTGCGGCTTCCGCGCGAGCCACGGGTGTGGGTGTATTGTCTGCTGTTGGCGATTTTCGGAAACGTGCTGCCGTTTACCCTGATCAATTGGGGGGAACTGCATGTCGACAGTGGGGCTGCTGCTATTCTGATGGCGGTGATGCCGATGGCAACCATCGTGCTGGCGCATTTCTTTACGGTCGGCGACCGTATGTCGACGGGCAAGGTGGCTGGCGTAATTATCGGGTTCGCCGGTGTCGTCGTTCTGGTCGGGCCGGAGGCGGTGAAAGGGCTGGGCGGTGATTTGTGGCGGCAACTGGCGATTTCCGGTGCCGCCATGTGTTATTCCCTGGCGGTTATCCTAACCCGCAACATGCCTGCGTCGCCGTTAATCGCCCGCTCCGCCGGAGTCTTGATCGCCTCGACCCTGATAATACTTCCAGTGGCGTTAGTGGTTGAGCAGCCCTGGACCCTTGTGCCGTCGACCGACGGGATGCTGGCGATGGTTTACCTAGGCCTGTTCCCGACCGCGTTGGCGACTGTCCTTCTGTTCCATCTGGTGCAGCATAGAGGGCCAAGCTTCGTTGCGTACTCCAATTACCTGATCCCGGTTTTCGCCGTTCTGTGGGGGGTGACGTTCCTCGGTGAAAAACTGTCGGCCCAGGCGGGAGCGGCCTTGGTGGTGATCCTGTGCGGCATGGTGATTACGCAAATCCGGCGACGGGGTTAGCCGTACAAGGCTTCCAGCGCCTCGCCATAGACTTCCTTGATCTTGTGGCGGCGGATTTTCATGGTCGGGGTCATTAGTCCGTTTTCCGTGGAAAAGGCGGCATCGGCTATGATGAAGCGGCGCACTTTTTCGATATTGGATAGTGATTGGTTGACCTTCTCCAGCACCGGGGTGAGGGCTTTTTCTGCCGTTTCGCCGCCCTTGCCGAGCCCTGCCCGCCAGTCCGCATCGGGCACCAGAACCGCGACCAGGTGCGGGTGTTTGTCGCCATAGACCATGGCCTGGGCGATTTCCGGCTCGATGGTGAGGATGCTTTCGATGCGTTGCGGGGCAATGTTGTCGCCGCCGGAATTGACGATGATGTCCTTCTTGCGGTCGGTGATCTGCAGGTGGCCGTCTTCGTCTATCAGCCCGATGTCGCCGGTGTGGACCCAGCCGTCTTTAAGGGTTTCGCGGGTCGCTTCCTCGTCGCGCCAATAGCCTTGCATGACCAAATCGCCGTGAACGAGGATTTCGCCGTCGTCGGCGATTTTGACATCGACGCCTTTCAGGGGCGGGCCGACGGTGTGCAATTTCATGTCGCCGGGCCGGTTGACGCTGACCGACGGCGAGGTTTCCGTTTGCCCGTAGCCCTGCAAAATGCGCAAGCCCAACGCCGTAAAAAACATTCCGATGTCGGGGTTGAGGGGCGCGCCGCCGGACACCAGCGCCTTCAGGCGGCCGCCGAAACGCGCCCGTACTTTCTTGCGGACCAGGATGTCCAGCAGTCCATCGGTAATGCGCTCAGCCACGCTCAGCCCGGACGGGTCCTGGAACCGCCGGGTGCCCAGCTCGACCGTTTTGTTGAACAGGGTTTCCTTGATGCCCCCGGCTTTGCGCACCCCTGCGGTGATGCGCTGATGAAAGGTTTCGTACAATCGGGGCACGGCGGTCATGATGGTCGGCCGCGCCTCGACCAAATTGGCGGCCAGGGTATCGGCACCCTGGGCGTAATAG
>JABMOG010000099.1 GCA_013204265.1 Rhodospirillales bacterium | reverse complement strand
GTGCTGGCCGAGGCCGGCACCGGCGTCGGCAAGACACTGGGCTATATCGCGCCGGCCAGCGTGTGGGCGGAAAAAAACGAGGGCACGGTATGGATCAGCACTTTCACCCGCAACCTGCAACGCCAACTGGATGGCGAGTTGGACCGCTTGTTCCCCAACGCAGAAGAAAAAGCGCGGCGCGTCGTTATCCGCAAAGGGCGGGAAAATTATTTCTGCCTGTTGAATTTCGACGAGGCGCTCAGCCGCAATCCAGGGGCGACGCCCGCTGTTACGGCAGGAGGGGGCTGGACGGCGCTCGGCCTGATGGCCCGGTGGGCCTTGCAGACCCGCGACGGCGACATGATCGGCGGCGATTTCCCGGCCTGGCTGAAAGATATGTTGGGAGGGCGGCTAACCACCGAGCTAACCGACACGCGGGGCGAATGCCTCTATTCGGCCTGCCGCCATTACGGCAAATGCTTTATTGAGCATACCGTGCGCCGGGCCCGCGGCGCCGACATCGTTGTCGCCAACCACGCCCTGGTGATGATCCAGGCCGCCATGGGAACTCTTGGAGGAAATGGCGGCAGCGGCAGCGACGGCAATGGCGGCGCTCTCACGCGCTTTATTTTTGATGAGGGCCACCACCTGTTCAGCGCCGCCGACAGCGCCTTTTCCGCCCACCTGACGGCGCGCGAGACGACCGACCTCAGGCGCTGGCTGGTCGGTGCCGAGGCGGGCAGCCGGTCACGCTCGCGAGGCTTGCGCGAACGCATCAAGGACCTCATCGCCGGTGACGGGAAAGCCGAGGAAATTCTCGACGAATTGCTGAAGGCCGCACACGCCCTGCCCGGCAATGGCTGGAGCCAGCGCCTCGGCGGCAACCAGCCGACCGGCGTCGCCGAGGCCTTTTTCGCCATGGCCCGGACTCAAGTTTATGCCCGCGACTCCAACGAGGCCTATGGCTACAGCCTGGAAACCGACACTACGCCGCCGATCGACGGCTTGGCCGAGGCGGCGGTGCGGCTGGACGGTGCGCTGGAACGCTTGGGCAAACCCATTGGTCAGTTGATCGGCGCACTGGCGGCCAAGCTCGACACCGACGCCGAGCATCTCGACAGCCAGACCCGCAGCCGGATCGAAACCGTGTGCCGCAGCCTGGAACGCCGCGGTCGCCAACCGGTAGCGGCGTGGCGTGATATGTTGGGCGCCCTCGGCGGCGGCGCGCCGGGCGATCTGGTCGACTGGTTGGCGGTCGAGCGCTGGGACGGACGCGATTTCGATATCGGCCTACACCGCCACTGGGTCGACCCGATGAAGCCTTTCACCGAGGCCGTCCTCGCACCCGCGCACGGGGTAGTGGTGACGTCGGCGACGTTGCGCGGCTCCAGCGGGGATGCCGAAGCCGACTGGAAAACCGCCGAACAGCGCACCGGAGCCGTCCATCTTTCAAGCCCCGCCGAGCTGGCGTCTGAGCCCTCGCCCTTCGATTACGCCGCAAACACCCGCGTGCTGATTGTCGACGACATCGCCCGCAACAGTTCAGACCAGACGGCGGCGGCCTACCGCGAGCTGTTCCTGGCTGCCGGTGGCGGCGGGCTCGGGCTGTTTACCGCCATTGCCCGCCTGCGCGCTGTCCAGCAACGCATCGCCGGGCCATTGGAAGACGCCGGTTTGACGTTGTTGGCCCAGCATGTCGATGCGCTGGATACCGGCACCCTGGTCGATATTTTCCGGGCCGAGGAACATTCGTGTTTGCTCGGCACCGATGCAGTCCGCGACGGCATCGATGTGCCGGGGCGTTCGCTGCGCCTGATCGTTTTCGACCGGGTGCCATGGCCGCGCCCCGACATTCTGCACAAACACCGCAAAAGCCATTTCGGCGCCAAAGCCTACGACGACATGCTGACGCGGGCTAAACTGAAGCAGGCTTACGGGCGGCTGGTGCGCCGCGCCGACGACCGGGGCGTTTTCGTGATGCTCGACAAGGCCATGCCGAGCCGCCTGCTCAGCGCCTTTCCCGAAGGCGTCACCGTCGAGCGGATGGGCCTGAAGGACGCCATTGCCCACACCCGCGCTTTTTTAAGTCAACACGACTGAACCTGAGGATAAACTTCATGAGCACATTGAACGGGCAAACCATCGGTTTTATCGGCCTCGGCCTGATGGGCCGACACATGGCGCGAAACCTCAAGGCGGCGGGCGCGGACCTGATCATTCACAACCGCTCACAAGGGATCATCGGGGAACTTGTTGCCGAGGGCATGACCGCCGCCGCGACCCCGGTCGATGTCGCGGCCAGCGCCGACACGGTGATCCTGATGCTGCCCGACACCCCGGCGGTGGAAACCGTATTGCGCGGAATGCTCGGCGGACTCAGGCCCGGAACACTGGTCATCGACATGGGCACGACCAAGGTCACCGCAACCCGTGGTTTTGCTGCTGACGTCGAGGTCGCCGGCGGGGTTTATATCGACGCCCCGGTGTCCGGCGGCACCATCGGCGCCGAGGGTGGCACGCTGACAATCATGGCTGGAGGGGCGGACGCCGCCATCAAAAGAGCGCAGCCGATTTTCGATGTACTGGGGCAGAAAACCACCCACGTCGGGCCGGTCGGCACGGGCCAGGTCGCCAAGGCCGCCAATCAGGTCATTGTCGGGCTCAACATCGGCGCCGTCGCCGAGGCTCTGGTGCTGGCCAAAAAAGCCGGTGCCGACCCGGCCCGGGTGCGCGCAGCCTTGGGCGGCGGGTTCGCCGATTCCCGCATCCTTGAAGTCCACGGCCAACGCATGATCGACGGCGCGTTTGCGCCGGGCGGCAAATGCACAACCCAGCGCAAGGACATGGACCAGGCCCTGGAGCTGGCCGGGGAATTGGGTTTTGAGATGCCGGCGACCGCGCTCAGCCGCGACCTCTACGACACACTGATCGAAGCCGGGCACGGAGACCTCGACCATTCGGCGTTGATCAAGGCGATTGATCCGGATTGAGAAACTTTCGAAGCGGGCCGGAGTCGTTAATTTTCCGTCAGGTATGCCAGCCACGCGCCCGCTGGAACAGGTCGGTAACCCAGTAGGCCTGAGCGCCGATGGCCCCCAGTGGCAACAGCACCCAGGTGACGTCGAACAGCGCCAACCCAAAAACGATAACGCAAAAGTCGGCGCGGCTCAGTTTGTGGAAAATATAGATCAGCCAGTCGAGAACGTCCTCGGGCTTGCGGTCGCCACGGGCCGTCTCCTCGCGGGTTTCCTGCGCCGGGTCTTGCTTTGCCCTGGCGTGGAAAATCAGATCGATACCGTAGTCGATGGTCGCGCCAGCGGTCGCCGCCAACCCGAGCCAAAGCCAGAACGCTTCGCCGGTGGCGGCAGACACCCCAAACCCGAGCCCGGCGAAAAACGCCCCGTCAACCAGCCAGTCGGCGAGGTCGTCAAACTGCGCCCCCCATTCCGAAGACAGGTTCTTGAGCCGGGCGATCTCGCCGTCACAATTATCTAGGGTGTAGCACGCTATCAGCAAAAGCCCGCCGATAAGGCCTGCGTCCATCGTCCCTAAGCTGAAATACCAGGCCCCGGCTAGACCGGCGGCCAGGGACAGAGCCGTCACCTGGTTCGGCGAAATCGGCAGTTTCAACAAAAACAGCGTCAGCGGATAGGACAGGTGGCGGGTCAGCGGCAGCAGTTGCGCCGGCCGGCTTAGCGTATACGCGCCATCGCTTGTCGGGTCTTCGGGGTTCTCGATCATGGGCCTGCCCTGTCTAATCGGCTATTCCCGGCGTTGCAAGCGCCTGGGATCATCGAAAAGGTGGCCTTTGCCGGTGCGTGCCCGTAAAAGAAGTCTTGGCGGTGTGCGGGTGTTCTTTCGGATTTGTGAAAAGACGCATTTCTCATGAGACGCTCAAGGGACATTGGATGAAAATTGCCTCCTATATCGGGCTAGTGGTTGGCCTTGCCGTAATGACCGGCTTGATCGTCTGGCAGGGCGCAATGGAGGTCGCCGACCTTTTGGTCGGCACGGGCTGGGCGTTGCTGTGGGTGCCGGTGATCTGGATTCCCTCCATTCTGATGAACGCCCGTTGCTGGCAACTTTTGTTCGCACCGGGATTTGGGCCGACCTTCTTCCAGGCGTTTTACGCCCAATGGATGGGCCGCGCCGTCAACACGTTGTTGCCGGTCGCCTCCATCGGCGGCGAGGTGGTCAAAGCGCGCATGCTGATTCTCTGGGGGGCCGACGCCGCCCACGCCAGCGCCTCGGCAATCGTCGACAAAACCATTCAGGTGCTGACCATCATTCTCTGGGGGGGCGCCGGAACGATCCTTCTTGTCTATCTGGCGCTTGACGATCAACTGGCGATGTCGATTCTCATCGGCGGCGCCGCCATCGGCGCGGGCGCCGCCGGATTTATCGTCGTCCAGCAGGCCGGCATGTTCGGCTTCATGGCCAAGTCGGCGCACAGGATCACCAAGTCGGATTTCTTCGGCGATTTGATTGAAACAGCCGGCAACGTCGACAAAACCGTCAAAGAACTCTACCGGATGCGGGGCAGGGTCGCCGTTGCCACGCTTTGGCGGCTGGTCGCCCTGGTTTCGCAGACCGGCGAAGTCTGGCTTGCCGCCACCTTGCTCGGATACCCGATTAGTATCGTCGAGGCGCTGCTGCTCAAGAGCCTCAGCAGCACCTTGAGTGATTTCGCCTTCGTGGTGCCCAACAGCTATGGAGTCCAGGAAGGCGCTTTTGTTGTTCTCGGCGGCCTGGTTGGCCTCACGCCCGAGGTTTCCCTGGCGATTTCGCTGGCAATCCGCATTCGGGAATTGTTGATCGACCTGCCGGGTCTGGCGTTATGGCAGCACAACGAAGGCCGCGCTTTCTTCCAGCGCCGCAAATCGGTGTCCCGCCAAGACCTCGGGAATTAACGTCATATTCACGTGATCATCCGAAAAAAAAGCCTAAAATCATTGCAGTTTAGGCGCTGGAACGCTAGCTATTACCACTTGGGACCCGTTCCCAATATATCCCCTGCTATTTTGTTGGATCTCAAATGTTAAGCACCTTTTCCTTTGCAATGGCCGGAATTTTCATTGCGTCCTGTCTTTACCTGCTTTTGGCCATCGTTGGGGTGCTCTGGTTCGCGCGCGAAACGCGCAAACCCACCGCATCATCGGACTTGATGCCAGTGACGGTGCTGAAGCCGATTTGCGGTCTTGAGCCGGGACTGATGGAAAACCTCCGTTCCTTTTGCGACCAGGACTACACCATCTATCAGGTTATTTTCGCAGTCCGCGACCCCAAAGACCCGGCAATCCCTGTCATCGAAAAAGTCATTGCCGCGTTTCCGGGAAAAGATCTGTCGCTAGTTATCAATGAGCAGGTCCTCGGTCGTAATTTGAAGGTCAGCAACCTGTTCAATATGTTCAAGACGGCCCGCCACAATATACTCGTCGTCGCCGACAGCGATATGCGCGTCGGGCGCGATTATCTGCGCGCCGTTGCCGCCCCGTTCCAGAACCCCGAAGTCGGCGCCGCAACCTGCCTCTACTCGGGCGTCGGCACCAAAAATCTAGCCTCGCGCATCGGCGCCATGTTCATCAACGACTGGTTCCTGCCGTCGGCGTTGATTCCGGCCCAATTCGTCGATTTGAAGTTCTGCCTCGGGGCGACCATGGCGATCCGCCGCGAAGCTCTGATAAAAATCGGCGGCTTCGAAGCTCTTGCAAATATCCTGGCCGACGACTACATGCTGGGCAACGCGACCACCAAACAAGGCTACAAGGTGGCTTTGGTTCCTTACGTGGTCGAAAACATGGTTTTCGAGGATAACTTGAAATCTCTATTCCTGCATGAGACCCGCTGGGCGCGCACCATCCGTTCGGTTCAGCCGGGCGGCTACGCATTGTCGTTCATAACCGAGATTTTCCCCCTGTCCCTGCTGGCGGCGATCATGGTTTATGTGCAGACATCGTCCCTACTGTGGGCGGTGTTGCCGCCTGCAGCCGCCTTGTTGTTGCGCACAGCCCTTCATTATGTCGTTCAAAACACCCTCGCCAGAAGTAAGGCTTCTTCGCCGTGGTTAATTCCCGTGCGCGACTTATTCTCACTGGCGGTACGGATCGGAAGTTTCTTCGGGCGCGAAGTCCGCTGGCGCGACCAAGTGATGACCGTGCGCCCCAATAGTCACCTCGACTCCTCCATAAAATTGTCCCCCGCGTGGACGGAACAAACTGGTATCTCCAATGAAAAAGACACTATTTCTCAGCCCACCTACATTTGACGGCTATGACGGGGGCGCCGGTTCGCGCTACCAGTGCAAGCGCGAGGTCAAATCCTTCTGGTACCCGACTTGGTTGGCGCAGTTGGCGGCCCTGGTGCCCGGCAGCAAACTCATTGACGCGCCGGCGCGCGGGCTCTCTCTGGACGTTTTGTTGCGCACTGCGGGCGATTACGAATTTCTTGTCATCTATACCAGCACACCGTCTTTCCTTAACGACACCAAGGTGGCGGAGGCCTACAAGGCGGCTAACCCGAACCTGTTGATCGGGTTCTGCGGCCCCCATGTTGCGATCAATAACGAATCTTCGATCCAGGCCTCAACGGCGATCGATTTCGTATGCGACACCGAATTCGACTTCACCATCCAGGAAATTGCCCAAGGCGCTGCGCTGGAAGACGTCGTCGGCATTACCATTCTCAAGGACGGGAAGGCGCATTTCACCGGCAAGCGTCCGTTGATCGAGGACATGGACACCCTGCCCTGGGTAACCGACGTTTATAAACGCGATCTCGTGACCTCGGACTATTACAACGGCTACATGCTGCACCCCTACATGTCCCTCTACACGGGCCGGGGTTGCAAGTCGCGGTGCACTTTCTGTCTGTGGCCGCAGACTATCGCCGGTCACAATTACCGAACCCGTTCCGTCGCCAACGTCGCCGCCGAGATTAAATCAGCGCGCGATACCTTCCCCGAGATCAAAGAGTTTTTCTTTGACGACGACACCCTCACCGACAACCGCGCAAACGTCGAGGCGCTGGCCGTTGAACTGGGCAAGCTGGGCGTCACCTGGTCGTGCAACGCCAAGGCCAACGTTCCTTACGAGACGCTCAAGATTATGAAGGATAACGGTTTGCGGTTGCTGCTCGTCGGCTTCGAGTCCGGCGATCAGAAAATTCTTAATAACATCAAAAAAGGCATTCTGGTCACCCGCGCCAAGGAGTTCACCCGTAACTGCCACGAACTCGGGATTCTCATCCATGGCACCTTCATCATGGGCCTGCCCGGTGAAACCCGCGAAACCATCGAGTCGACCATTCAGTACGCCCAGGAACTCAACCCGAAGACCATTCAGGTTTCGCTGCCCGCCGCCTATCCCGGCACTTTCCTCTACACCCAGGCCAAAGAAAACGGCTGGCTGATCGCCGAAGACGGCGACCAGTTGGTCTCCGAAAACGGTGTGCAAAACAGCATCCTCGATTACCCGCATCTGTCGCGGGCAGAAATCTTCGACGCCGTCGATACATTTTACAAACGCTTCTATTTCCGCCCCGGTAAAATGGCCTCGTTGTTTTTTGACATGTGCAAAGATTGGTCGGTGATGAAACGGCAGCTGCGCGAGGGCGTCGAGTTCTTCCGCTTCTTGTGGGGCCGGGAGAATACGGCCTGAAACGCCTGATCATCACTGCCGACGACTTCGGTGCTGCGTTGCCCGTTAACGAAGCGGTCGAGACGGCACACCGCGATGGCATCCTTACTGCTACCTGCCTGATGGTCGGCGCGCCGATGGCCGGTGATGCCGTCGCCCGCGCCAGGGGATTGCCCAACCTTAAAGTCGGACTGCACCTCGTCGTCGTCAGGGGCAAGTCGGTGCTGGATGCCAAACGCATTCCGAACCTTGTCGATGAAGATGGCCGGTTCGATAACAATCTTGTACGCGCTGGGTTTCGATATTTTTTCCTGCCCCGCGTCCGCCGCCAGCTGGCCGCCGAAATTCGTGCCCAATTCGAAGCCTTCCAGGCCACCGGCCTGCCCCTCGACCATGCCAACGCCCACAACCATATGCACATGCACCCGGTGGTACTGCGCATGATCATCGATATTGGCTCGGAATTCGGCCTCGCCGCCATGCGCCTGCCGTTTGAGCCGGGCAGCGGTATATTCCTCGCACCGTGGATCGCGATGATGAGACGCCGGCTGCGGCGAGCCGGGCTGCGGTTTAACGATTTTCTTTTCGGCATCCAGGGCACCGGCCGGATAGACGGTAATACACTCCAGCGGATGATCGCAGCGCTGCCGGACGGCGTTTCCGAAATCCTCCTGCATCCGGCAACCGGGCCCTGGGCGGAAATGGAGCCTGAGGCTGCCGATTTCCGGTATGAGGACGAATTCCAGGCTCTTCTTGACCCCGCCGTTCGCGGCGCCGTCACCAAGGTCGGAGCCGAACTCATCGCGTTCGGCGACTTGAGCAACCCATCATGAGAGAGCTGGAAATATGGTAGGCGATTCATGGACCCACAAAATAGCCCGCGTCTGCGTTATGCCTCTCATTCATACACCGGTGACGCCCAACCACTTGACCGCGCTGCGGCTGATAACCGGGATCGCCGCTTGTGCCGCCTTTGCTGTCGGCACCCGGTATTGGGATATCTGGGGCGGCTGGCTTTGGCTGGGGTCGACCTTTCTCGACAGGGCCGACGGCGAACTGGCGCGCATCAGTGGTAAAATCACGCCCGGCGGCCATACGTTCGACATGATTTCCGACACCGCCGTCACCTCGCTGTTTTTCCTCGGCGCCGGCATCGGTCTGCGCCACACGGCACTGGGCGACTTCGCGATCATCGCCGGCGTGATGGGGTCGCTCGGCGTATTTGCGGCTGAGTATTTTGCCGAGATCATCGACCAAATGAACACCGACACCGGGGAAAAGGCCTACGCCGGGCGCTGGGGTTTCGACTTCGACGATGTTCTCTACCTCTTCGCGCCGGTGGTCTGGCTCGGCTGGCAGATGCCGTTCGTGCTGGGCGCTTCCGTTGGCGCGCCTGTGTTTGCCCTGTATACGTGGTACCGGCTTCACCAGCGGCGGCGCGGCGCAATCAAGCGGAACGGTTGATCCGTTTTTCACATTGAACCGAAGCCCACCAGCGACGCAGTTCACCCTCGTTGCAATCCACAATGTCGCCCATACCTCCACTGCGTTCATTCCAAATATCGAGGTTCGTATCCGGAACCGCGATGACAACGGGAATGCCGGCGGCAATCGCCTGAAAAACGTCTTCGGTCAGCCCTTCTCCGTCTCGTTCGGCATCGCCAAATTTTTCGACGACCATCAGCTCGACCCTGTCCGCGATTGCCCGTCTCAAACTCGCCGTTGTTTCCGTCAGCGCCGATACGTCTAGCGAACAAACCCGGTTGCGCCAAGTCTCCGTGGTAGGCTGATTGACCGGGATGCGCCTGCCCGTCGCAATGTCGATAGCCTCGACCCGCTGCATGCCTTCCTTGCCCATTGGGACCTTTTCCTGAAGCAGCCCGCCGACGCGCACGCCGGTTTTTTTCAGGGCATCAACAAAATGAGCGAGCCCTGCCCGATCCCCTTCTTTTGCCGGATAGACGGCGGCGGCGAATAGCGTAGGCATAATCGCAGTGTCCATAATAAACGACTCCGACGCACGGGTGATCCATGCAAGGCCCTATTTACGCTTCAATTCTTCTCTTATGTCCTTGATGGGAATCAATCCGGGTTCCGCCCACCCATGCAATTCACGAATACCTGACATGTCAACATAAACAGGCTTTGGGGCAATAACTTGACCTGAGTCAACGTAGGCTCTGGCAAAACATGGTGCAATGCACCATCAGATGATTTTGTCTTCTATCTCGTTCGCGGCTCGTTTTTATCGGGCCAGCATCCTTGCCGAAGGAGGCCATCGTGAATGAAGTAAAAACGAGCACCCCCGTTACCCGCAGAGATTTCATCAAGGAAATCACCGTAAGCGCGGCGGTGGGTGCAGGCGCGGCCGTTATGTCCAAACCGGTCGCGGCCGCAAGAGTGGGCAGCAAAACCCATTACGGAATGCTTATCGATTTACGGCGCTGTATCGGGTGCCATGCCTGCAGCGTATCGTGCAAGGCTGAATTCGACGTTCCCTTGGGCGCAACGCGCTCATGGGTGGAATACGTTGAAAAAGGCGATTACCCTAATGTCAGCCGCAGTTTCCTGCCCCGGCTGTGTAATCATTGCAGCCAGCCCGCCTGCGTCGATGTTTGCCCCACCGGGGCGACATGGAAGCGCAAGGAAGACGGGATCGTCGTTGTCGATCCCGATATTTGTATCGGCTGCAAGTATTGCCTGCATGCCTGTCCCTATGATGCGCGCTTCATAAACCCCGTCACCGGGTCTGCGGACAAATGCGATTTTTGCCTGCACCGGGTCGAAAAAGGGCTGGAGCCGTCTTGCGTCAACGCCTGCATCGGCGGGGCCAGAGTTTTTGGCGATCTCAATGATCCATCAAGCGAGATCTCGAGAAAAATCGCCACCAATCCCGTAACGGTCCTGCGCCCCGAACAGGGGACGGAACCCAATGTCTTTTACATCGCGGCCGATCATTCGGACGAACACACGGCGGCGGCCCAAGGCCGCTACGTCCGGGTCGATACCCATCGGCGTCAGCAGGAAAGGAGGTAGCCATGAACGTGGAACTGCTTTGGGGTCTGCCTGTTATCAGCTACCTGTTTCTAGCCGGCGTCGGTGCCGGCGCATTGACCGTCAGCGCCTCGGTTCTGTTGCGCGGCGGCGGAGGCGGGTTCGCCGGACAGCATTACAACATTGCCCGGTATGGCGCCTTTGCCGCGCCGTTGCCGCTGATGGTTGGCTGCGGGCTTCTTATTCTTGAACTCGGCTCCTTCGAGGCCGGGCACTGGTTCAAATGGATCAACCTCTACAAAACCATCAACCTGTCGCCGATGTCGATCGGCACCTGGCTGCTGACCGTGTTTATCGGGGTCAGCGTTCTTTATGCCTATACTTTCCTGCCCAACACCCCCGGGCTGGGCAAGGGCAAGGGCGGATTGAGAACCTTGCTTGCCTGGATCAGCGTTCCCTTAGGCGTCGCGACTGCGGTTTATACCGGCGTCCTGCTTGGCGCCATGCCGGCAAGGCCCTTCTGGAACTCGCCCGTTCTGGCGATGTTGTTCCTGGTGTCGTCCTTGTCGACGGGGGTCGCTATCATCCTTTTGATCAAGGCTCTATTCCCGGTTAAAGGAAAGGATGAGCCAAGGGCGCCGATGGTCTCGGAATACTTCAAGAAACGCGACGAGAGCGCTTACATCCTGACCGCATCGGATTTGATGTTGATCGGTTTCGAGATATTGGTGATCTTCCTGTTCATCATGTACGCGCATCTGACCGTCGGCGCCGTCAAGGAATCGATTACCGTGATTCTGTTTGGTGGCACCCTTTCGGTGATGTTCTGGTTCGGGGTCGTCGTCGTTGGTTTGTTAATTCCGGCCCTGATCGAACTCTATTACGTGATTCCGAAACTACTCAACCACCAGCCCTTCGCGGTACCGGTGGGCGTCGAGATCATCGTCCCCATCGCCATCCTGATCGGCGGGTTCTTGCTCCGCTATGTGATTGTGGTAGCCGGTCAAATTACCGGTCCCATTGGACTCTGAGGAGGACGATATGACATCTCGCAGACAATTCCTCAAACTCGGCGCGGTAGCGGCGACCGCCACGGCGGCCCTCACCGGAACCGGCGCCCTGACACGGGCCGAGGAACCCCGCATCCGAGGCGGGCGGGACTACTCTCCGGCCACGGGCAAGGCCCGCAAGGCCATCCCCAGCGCCTGTTGGCAGTGTGTCAGCCGGTGTCCGATGATCGGGTATGTCGAAGACGGCAGGCTGATGAAGGTCGAAGGCCAGCCGGAGTCCATCCGCACCGACGGCAAGGTCTGCGCCAAGGCACAGGCCGGGCCGAACCAGGTCTATGACCCGGACCGTATCCTGTATCCGATGAGACGCGTCGGCAAACGCGGCGAAGGAAAATGGAAGCGGGTTTCGTGGGATGATGCGCTCACCGAAGTCGCCGGACGGCTGAAAAAACTTCGCGATGACGGCCATCCGGAAAAATTCATGTTCCACTACGGACGCATGAAGGCGAGCTCGTCGAAGCTGATCAAGAGCCTGTTCCTGGCCAATTACGGCACCGGCACTATCGGCAATCACACGTCGATCTGTGAAGGCGGCAAGTGGACGGCCCAGGAGCTGACCTGGGGTAAGCACTACGACAATTGGGATTTCGATCACACCAAATATGTGCTCAACCTCGGCTCCAACCTTTTGGAGGCGCACACCAACCACACCTCCGAGGCCCAGCGTCTGGTCAAGGCGATTGCCGACCGGCGGGTGAAAATGGTGACCTTCGATGTTCGGTTGTCGAACACCGCCGCCAAATCGACGGAATGGGTGCCGGTCAAACCGGGCACCGATATCGCCGTGCTGTTGGCGATGTCCAACGTGGTCATGAACGAAGGCCTGTACCAGGGTGAAGGCGAGGCGTTTCTAGAATTCTGCCGGGCGACGGCGGACGTCAACGCATCCACCGCCGACAAGGTGGCGGCCCTGAAGGCGCATCTGGCCCCGTACACACCTGAATGGGCGGAGAAAATCAGCGGCGTTGCGGCCGACAAGATCCGCACCATCGCCAGAGAATTCGCCACCGCCAAACCGGCCGTTCTGGTGTCTTACCGCGGCCTGGTGGCGCATTTTCATGGTCCCGAAGGCGAACGGGCGGCGCAGATGCTGGCGGCGATCACCGGAAATATCGACAATCCGGGCGGGCGCTGCAAGGC
>JABMOG010000098.1 GCA_013204265.1 Rhodospirillales bacterium | reverse complement strand
ACCGTTACTTCCAATCTTCGGGCGAGCGTGTAGGCTGTAACCGGATGGTGTGCGGTTCTCAGTATCTGGATGATTTCAAAAAGACGATCCGCCCGGCGCACAAACGCCTCCATTTTTTTCAGAATATCAGAATAGATGAACTCTCCTGACATCATGGTGTCAGGAGAGGGGTGCGATGAACAGACCAAATGAAACTTCACAGCATTAGATAAAGCGAAACGGAGAACACGGCACGTGGAAGCAAATGTTAAAATGCTTAAGTCAGGGTTAACCGAACCCCGGGCACTGGCACGAAAAAGTGGTGTTATATTGATGCTGGTCTCAGCGCTGGTATTCAGCACGGCAGGCCTTTTTACCAAAGGCGTCACCGCAGATGCATGGGCCGTGATTTTCTGGCGGGGGTTGTTTGCCGCCCTGTTTACTTTTTTCTATATCCAATGGAACGATAAAATCCGCCATGAATTTCTCTGCATGGGCAAGCCCGGTTGGGCTATTGCTTTTTTAGGCGCGGCGGGAACGGCGGCCTTCATTCCGGCATTTAAGTTGACGTCTATCGCCAATGTATCCCTGATCTATGCCATAGCACCTTTTGTTTCAGCCTGCGTTGCATGGATGTGGTTTCGTGAACGGCCAACACTGCCCGTAATGGTGGCCAGTCTTGTCGCCTTATTAGGGGTGCTTCTGATTGTCAGCGGATCGTTGGGCAACATAAATCTTGGCGGAGATTTTCTGGCACTTTGGATGACATTGATGATGTCGTTGGTCATGGTCATTTACCGGCGATATCCTCAAACACCGGCTGCGGGACCGGCCGTTATGGCCTCTTTGTTTCTGTTGCCTTTCGGGTTTTATTATGGCGATCCTTTATCATCGCCAATTATCGAGATTGTAATCATGGCTGCATTTGGATTGATCTTTGCCCTTGCGTCCGTAACGCTTCAGGAAGGAGCGCGTCGTCTACCGCCTGCTGAAGCGGCCCTGATAAGTGCCGCAGAAACACCCCTCGCGCCAATCTGGGCATGGATGCTGTTTTCTGAAGTGCCACCTATATTTACCATTGCGGGCGGTGCCGTGGTTCTACTTGCTGTATTTGGCTCGCAAGTAATAAATCTGAAAAGATAGAAGGTTATCGGAGCCTAGCTCGCCGCCACCTTGAGCGCTGCCACGCCGGGCAGTTCCCGGCCTTCCAGCCATTCCAGGAAAGCCCCGCCTGCGGTCGAGACGTAGGAGAAGTCGTCCACCACGCCCGCATTGGCCAGCGCTGCCACGGTGTCGCCACCGCCCGCTACGCTGAGCAGGCTACCGGCTTTCGTCAGCCGTGCGGCTTCCCGGGCCACGGCATTGGTGGCGGCATCAAAGGGGGTAAGTTCAAACGCGCCCATGGGGCCGTTCCAGACCAGAGTTTTGCACGTGGCCAGTTTGTCGTTGATCAGCGCAATTGTCGCGGGGCCGGCATCGAGGATCATGGCATCCGATGATACGCCATCCAGTCCGACTGTTTCAGAAGGTGCATTGGCGGCAAATTCACGGGCGATAACGGCGTCCACCGGCAGGATGATCTCGCAGCCCTTGGCGGCGGCGGCGTCCTGAATGGCGCGGGCGTCGCCGACCATATCCTTTTCACATAACGACGCCCCCACATCCATGCCGCCTGCATAGAGGAAAGTATTGGCCATGCCGCCACCGATCACTAACAGATCAACTTTTTCCATCAGGTGACCCAGCACGGCCATCTTGGTGGAGACCTTGGCGCCACCGACAATGGCGGCGACGGGGTGTTCGGGCTTTTCCAAAGCCCCTTCCAGGGCATTGAGTTCCGCCTGCATCAGGCGACCGGCGGCCGATGGCAACAGGCGCGTGATGGCTTCTGTCGATGCATGGGCGCGGTGGGCGCAGGAAAAAGCATCGTTGACGTAGACATCCCCCAGCGCGGCCAGCGCGGCGGCCATGTCGGGATCGTTGCTTTCCTCTCCGGCATGAAAACGCAGGTTTTCCAGCAGGATCACACTGCCCGGTTGGGCCGCGCTCACAGCGGCCTCGGCTTCTGCGCCGATGCAATTCGCAGCGAAGGCAACATTTGTTCCCAGCGCCTCACCTAAAGCAGCCGCTATAGGGCGGAGGCTCATGTCGGCAACGGCCTTCCCTTTGGGACGACCAAAGTGCGACAGCACGATTACGGTCGCGCCCTTGCCCATTAGGTCCTTGATGGTCGGGAGTGAGCGATCAATCCGCGTGGTATCTGAAACCTTGCCATTTTGCATGGGCACATTCAGGTCGGCCCGAACCAGAACCCGTTTGCCGTTAACGTCCAGTTGATCGATGGTTTTGAAGCTGCTCACGCTCCGTTCCCTCCCATTAAATGACTGTTGGTAAAAAAGCTACTGACGCGTTGCGATAACGGCTCCGGCACCGATCATGACCGTACCGGCGCTGCGGTTCATGATCCTTACGGCGCGTTCAGAGCGGAACATCCGGCGTGACCGGGCCGCCAGCCAGGCATACACTACCATAACGAAAAACAGCATGCCTGAGACCACAGCGGCGATAATCGCTATATCGCCATGGTTCAGCGTTGT
>JABMOG010000097.1 GCA_013204265.1 Rhodospirillales bacterium | reverse complement strand
GTCTCGCGCGTCGTTGCCTTTTGGCCCAGGAGTTTCGCCGCCGGCTGTGTCGATTGCGCCCCGGAAAGTCTCTTTAATACTTGGACGACGAAGCTCGCCGTGTCCGCGGACTGCGCCTCGGCGCCCTTGATAATCGCCTCGGCGGCGACGCGTTCCGGGTCGCTCATCTTGACGCGCTGTACGACCGGTTCATCGTCGGGGGCCTTGCCGGTGCCGGGCCCGCCGCGGAGAACCACGAACCCGTAATAGAGCGTCTGCTTTCCCTGTTCCTTGCGAATGGTCAGCGTGGCGCGGCGGTTGGCCTCATCCTCCCGGGTCGAGATGCCGTAGCCCCGCGAAACGAAGCTCTGGTTGACGACGGCGAAGCGGTCCGCGTTCTGCGGCAGGTGGAACGAAAGGTTCACCGCCCGTCCCTTGGCGTTAAAGGAGATCGCCGTTTGCACCTCCCAAAGCTCGGTCTTTTCGTTGAGCGACACCGGCAGCCCAACCACCAGCACCTTATAGAGAAACACGCCGATCCCGATCGCCGTCAGCGCCGCCGCCAGGATGTAAACGTGGGTGTTTTTCATCGCCCAGGCGCCTCTGGACAGTTCGGTGTGGTCAGGTTCTTCTTTGAGGAGTCGATGAGAAACCGGTCGCCAAGGAACAGGCGGCCGATCAGAAACCTGTAGCCCATTCCGGCGCGGTTGTTAAGATTGACCTCGGCTTGCTTGAAGTAGCCGCCGAGGCAGATGCCCAGATTGATCACGTAGCGCGCTTCGGTTTCCGTCTCGGCGCGGCGGATCTGGGTTTTGCGCAACACCGGGCGCTCAATAAGGCCCGACTCACCCGTCTTGGTCTTGATCTTGAACCGGACCCATTCGCGGCCTTCGCGCTCAAACTTGACCGGGTCGCGGACGTCAATGGACGACGTCTTGGCGCCGGTGTCGATCTTGGCCTTTAAAGGCAGATCGCCGGGGAATATCCGCACGTCTTCGATGTAACCCACAACCTGTCGTTCCGCGCCGTTGACGCCGAACGACAGGGCGACGGTGGCCGCAAATGCCGCCACCACGAAACGTCCCCTGCTGCCCATGTGGTATCCTTTTCCAAAGGTCCGGTGACGCTACCACGGACTAAAATCATTGGAAACGTTCAACTGACAGAGTCCACGGGCGGCCCCTGTGGTTCAAATAGCGCCGGCACGATGCAATGTATCAACGAGCCCACGCGTATTTTGAAAAACTTTCCGCGATCCGCGTTTTTATTAAGCCCGCAGCATGGCGACGGGCGGTGTCATGAACGAGGCATTAAGGAGGGATCAGGGAGAGCTCCACTTCCGTTTTGACCGATGCACCCGATCTTCGGTAAGCAGGTTTTTAAGCTCCGCCGCCAACCCAAATACACTTCGTTCTTTAGGTTGTTCCTCGAATTTTGCCGGTGCGGGGGGGGCTTTCCATGTATGGGGCGGATGATCGCCTTGCCAGGAAGAGCCCGGCAGTCGGGGCAATTTTCTATCAAACACCGGGATTTTTATCCTTGTTGCCACTCGGATTACTGTCCGAAAAACCAGCGAAACTGGGTATGGATCAGAATGGCCATCGGCGCGAGAATGCCGACCGTGAAGATCAAGCCTGCAAAAATGTAGCTTCCGATCCGGTCCAACAGTGGCCAGAGGGGCCGCTTGTCCGCCGGCAGTGTTGCTGCCAGGTCCGCGGTTTCTGTTTTCATTTTAAAGTTACCTTGTTCATGCTTGAGTGAGTCAGGGAGCAGACTTGCGGTCTATAATTTTCCGGCCCAACTTAATCACTCGCTCGAAGTATCGCTTCTTAACCAAGCCCGGCCGGTTGACCGTCTTTCGCTTGGGTCCGAGGGTCTTTCCATCTTTCAACATCGTTTAGAACTCCTGCACGGTTGCCTCGCTGACGGCCATCACTGCCGTCCGGTTTCTTCTATACGCCCAGGCTATAAAATTGAAAAACGAAATAAATTGTTACTTTAAATCTATTTTATCGATATGAAATGGAAAGCTACGGACCGATGGAGATAATCTTGTGGTGCCAGGGCCGGTTACTCTTCGGATTCAAGTGAGGACACGTAGCGAAGGCCCTGGATGGCGGTTTCAAAACGCGTGTCATCCTCGGTCTGGATGGCCTAGCAGGTCTTCGAGCAGCTTCACTCGTGCACTGACAGTGGACTGGGTGACGTAGCGCTGCTCGGCCGCCTTGACGAAGTTGCCGACGTTGCAAATAGAAATAAACGTCCTTGCG
>JABMOG010000016.1 GCA_013204265.1 Rhodospirillales bacterium | reverse complement strand
TCACTAAAACGAATGCCTGACATTGTATCTCTCCCTTGCTTCTAAAATTACCAAGCAAGGCGTCTACAAATCTAGGGGCATCTCAGTACGCCTAACCGAAGACCGTTGGCACGAAGCTATCGCTCTCTACAAATCTAGGGGGCATCTCAAAGAAACCTTGGCAGTAAAGTAATTTACTATTTCAATCTGTGCCCCTGAAGTTTTCTGATAACATGTTTCCGATACTCGTCAGGCCACAAGTAATTAAGGCTGCAATGACCGCGCCCACTAAACCTTCCTTAAACGAAATCCTCAAAACGAATGTCATGATCGATGTCGTCGATATCGGTTCCAACCCCATCGACGCGAAACCGCCCTATGCGGGGTTGTTGAAAGCCGGCCTTGCCCGGGTGACCGGATTCGAGCCGAACCCGGACGCCTTGGCGCAGTTGAATGCGAAAAAGGGCGACCTTGAGACCTATCTTCCCTACGCCGTGGCCGACGGCAAAACCCATGAGTTCAAAGTCTGCCAAGCGTCCGGGATGTCGTCACTGCTGGAACCCAACCAGGACCTGTTGCAGTACTACCACGGGTTTCCCGAATGGGGGAAAGTCCTCTCCCGGCAGCCCATCGACACCGTCCGGCTGGACGATGTCGAGGAAATCGGCAACCTGGATTTCCTGAAGATCGATATCCAGGGCGGCGAGTTGTGCGCCTTCGAGAACGCCACTGAGCGGCTCGCCGAATGCGTTGTCATCCACACCGAAGTCGAATTCCTGCCCATGTATGTCGACCAGCCCCTGTTTTCCGAGGTCGAGATGTTTCTGCGCGGACTGGGCTTCAGGTTTCACCGCTTTGTGCCGCTGGTAAGCCGAATCATCCAGCCGATGCTGATCGACGACAATATTTACCAGGACTTCTCTCAAGTCTTCTGGGCCGACGCGGTGTTCGTGCGCGACTTCACCCGCCTGACCGAACTGGAACCCGGCAAACTGCTTAAGCTGGCGTGCGTCCTGCATGACGTGTATGGGTCCGGCGATCTGGTGGTGCGCGCCCTGATGGCACATGACGCCTTGGCGGGTTCCGGGTACGCCGTGCTCTATTTGCAGACCTTGGGCGGGCAAGGCCCGCAGCAGCCCTGACCGACTCTTGCCACATCCCCAAACGCCGGATATCCGTTCCCGCTTGGCTTTCACAAAATCATCTATATGATTGCGCGCCAACTCGGTCTATTTGAGGACTGTATGCGGCATGAAATTTCCCGAAGCCTTTACCTTTGACGATGTCCTCCTGGTGCCCGCCGGCTCAAGTGTGCTGCCGGCCCAGGCAAACACCGCCACACGCCTGACCCGAACCATCGAAATGGGCATCCCGTTGCTGTCCGCGGCGATGGATACGGTTACCGAAAACCGGCTGGCCATCGCCATGGCCCAGGCTGGCGGCATGGGCGTCATTCACAAGAACCTGCCCCCGGAAGAACAGGCGGCCGAAGTCCGCAAGGTCAAAAAATTCGAATCCGGCATGATCGTCGATCCATTGACCATCGCGCCCGAGGCGACGCTGGCCGATGCGCTGGCTATCAAGGATGCGCACGGAATTTCCGGCATCCCAGTGGTCGAGGAGGGCAGCGGCAAGCTGGTCGGGATTCTGACCAACCGCGATGTCCGTTTCGCCACTCGCATGGATCAGCCGGTCAGCGAATTGATGACCGGACAAGACCCCGACAAGCCCCTGATCACCACCAGTGAAGGCGTCGATCTGAATGAAGCCCGCAGGCTGTTGCATCAACACCGCATCGAAAAACTTCTCGTCGTCGATGATGATTTCCGTTGCATCGGGCTGATTACCGTCAAGGATATGGAAAAGGCTCAGGCCCATCCCAACGCCTGTAAAGACGACCAAGGCAGCCTGCGGGTCGCTGCCGCCACCGGCGTCGGCGATGACGGGTTGGCCCGCGCCGAGGCATTGCTGGACGCCGGCGTTGATGTCATCGTCGTTGATACCGCCCACGGCCACTCGGACGGCGTGCTGTCAACCGTCAGCAAGATCAAGAAACTGTCCAACCGGGCCCAGGTCGTCGGCGGCAATATCGCCACCGCGGACGGCGCCAAGGCGCTGATTGACGCCGGCGCTGATTGCGTCAAGGTCGGCATCGGGCCAGGCACCATTTGCACCACCCGCATGGTGGCCGGTGTCGGTATGCCCCAGTTTTCCGCCATTCTAGACGTAGCCTCGGTGTGCCATAAGTTAGACATTCCGTTTATCGCAGACGGCGGCATCAAATATTCCGGCGACCTTGCCAAGGCCATCGCCGGCGGGGCGTCTTGCTGCATGATGGGCTCGCTGTTCGCCGGCACCGATGAGAGTCCGGGCGAGGTCTTTTTGTTTCAAGGCCGGTCCTACAAATCCTACCGGGGCATGGGATCGCTCGGCGCCATGGCTCGGGGTTCGGCGGACCGCTATTTCCAGGCCGACGTTTCCGACAATCTGAAACTGGTGCCCGAGGGCGTCGAAGGCCGGGTGCCGTACAAGGGACCGGTCGCGAGCATCATCCATCAACTGGTCGGCGGTCTGCACGCCGCCATGGGTTACACCGGAAACGCGACCATTGCGGAATTGCAGAAAAACGCGAAATTCAATCGCATCACGTCATCGGGGTTGCGCGAAAGTCATGTTCACGACATCACCATCACCCGCGAGGCCCCTAATTACAGGGCCGAATCCTGATACCAAGGAACGGATAAAATGACCCCCGGCGCGCGCACCCAAGCGGTGATTGAGCTGCTTGACGCCATCCAGTCCGGCAATGAGCCCACCGACCGCATTATCGATGCCTATTTCCGCAAGCGCCGCTTTGCCGGTTCTGGCGACCGTCGCAGCGTCAACCAAACCGTTTACGAAATTTTGCGTCACCGCGCACGGCTCGATTGGTGGATTGCGCGCACCGGCTCCCAACTTGAGCCAAGCCCGCGCGCCCGCGTGATCGCCGAACTGGCGCTTGAAAAAAAATCTTCGCCCCAGGACACACGGTCCCTTTTCAACGGCGCCAAACATTGTCCCGAGGCGATGACGCCCTTTGAGGACGCCCTGGCCGAGGCGTTGTACGGCCGTCCTTTGAGCCATGGCGATATGCCCCCGCATGTGACCCTGGAATATCCCGAATGGATGGACCGCTCCCTGCAGGCCTTGTGGTCTGAGCGCCTGGCGGTCGAAATGTCGGCCCTGAACCAGCCTGCGCCGGTGGATGTCCGTGTCAACACGCTGAAAGCGTCGCCGGACGCGGCCCGCCAGTCGCTGAAAGAAGGTTTCGTTGATTCCGAGCCTACGCCGTTGTCGCCCATCGGGCTCCGGCTGTCCGGCAAGACGCGTCTGGCCGGAACCACGGCCTTTAAAAATGGCTGGATCGAGGTTCAGGACGAAGGCTCCCAATTGATCGCCTTGCTGTGCGATGCCCGGCCCGGCATGGATGTGGTCGATTTTTGCGCCGGTGGCGGCGGCAAGGCGCTGGCGCTGGCGGCCTCCATGGGGTTGGTCGGCGAATGTAATGGTCGCCTGACGGCCTGCGATATTTCCGCCTACCGCCTGGAGAGAATGGCGCCCAGGGTGAAAAGGGCCGGGTTGGAGGAAATTCAGACACAGGTCGTGGCCGCCCAGGACGACCCCTGGGTCACCAAAAACGAACGCACGATGGACAGGGTACTGGCCGACGTGCCGTGCACCGGCACCGGCGCCTGGCGGCGCGACCCGAATGCCCGCTGGCGCTCCACCCTCGACGATCTCGATGACAAGGTCGCCCTTCAACAGCGAATTTTGGGTATGACTGCCGGCCTCGTCAAACCCGGCGGCAGGCTGATTTACACCACGTGTTCGTTGCTACAGGAAGAAAACGAACGTCAACTGGCCTGGTTCCTCGAACGCCATGCCGATTTCCAGGCCCTGCCCATTGACGCTGTATGGGCCGAAACCGTCGGGGGCCCGCCGCCACCATCGGGTCCCTGCCTCAGGCTCAGCCCCGCCTCAACCGGCACGGACGGATTTTTTTGCGCGGTTATGGAAAAAAAATCCTAAACAGCCGGTTGAAATAATTGTAAAGCCCACATACGCATTTTGGCAATTTTATCACTGTCGTTAGCGATAATCCCGGTTTTCGGCCAATAACGGCCAAAAACTATTGATTTCTGATGTTTTGTATACTATATAGGGTTCTGATCTTTGTGTGTTCTTGGTTGCCTGGCCGGTTTTTCGGGTGGCCATACAGATGTTAAGGGCGTTTTTCCGTAAACCTGACGATATTAGCGTGCTGTCGACTTCAGTGTCAGCGCGGGTTTTTTTTCAGGAAGATGATCGCCTTGCAAATTTTTATGTAGGAGTTACCCATGGCTAGCCGCCGCAACGACAATAAAAAACCTCAGTCCGACCGTCAAAACGAACAAAAAGAACGGCCGTGCCTGATGTGCACCAAGCCTTTCGCGTCCGAACATTACGGCCAACGCGTCTGCCCCACGTGCAAGGGCACCGCAGCTTGGCGTTCGGGCGGTGAGGCCGCTTGAGGACATTCGTAAAATTAAAACCGTAAAAAACGGAAAAGATGATGATCAAAAGCAAGAAAATGCAGTTTGACGGGGGCAGAGCCCAGAAGAAGATGGCAAAGGCCTTCAAGCAGATGGAGGCAAAGAAAGCCAAGCAGGCTAAGGAAAAAGCCAGGCGTGAGGCGGAACAAGTGCCGGTCTAGGCGCAACCTGTACCTTACTCTACCCCCTTAGTATTTTAAAAAGCCCCTCCTCAGGGGCTTTTTTTCTGGGCGTGGGGCTTAAAACAGGGGGAAATCCCCGATTAGAGAAAATCCCGAGCGGATGGAATCATCCGCGACGACGAAATTGCGTCTAAAACAAAGGCGTAGAGAATTCTCGGTGAACGCGAGTGAACCGGAAATGCCCTAGTGGCCCCCGTTTTTTTCGAAATACCGCTGATGGTATTCCTCCGCCCGCCAGAAATCCGTCGCCTCAGCAATTTCGGTGACGATTTCACCCTGCACGCGCCCCGAGGCCTGATACGCCGCCATAGATTCCCGGGCATGGGCCTCCTGTTCCGGGGAATGATAGAAAATGGCCGAGCGATACTGCGAGCCGACGTCCCAACCCTGGCGATTGAGTTGGGTCGGATCATGGCAAGCCCAGAACAAATCGAGCAGGCGTTTATAGGTGACCTTGGCGGAATCGAACATCACCTCAACCACCTCGGCATGGCCGGTCTGTCCACCACAAACATTAGCATAGGTAGGGTTTAGCCCCTGGCCACCGGAATATCCGACCGCCACATCGACAACACCGTCAATGCGCCGAAAAGCCGCCTCAATACCCCAGAAGCATCCTGCCCCGAACATTGCTTTTTTCAAACCATCCCCTTCCGTTCCAGGTCCACGGACAAAACTCCGTTTCCATTGTACAAGAAATATAGGAAACGGCCTGGCCCAGACAAGCCTTAGGCGCCAGAGTCACGGGGATGTGATTTTAGGGCATGCGGCAGGGCCCGAGGGCAAATCCATCATTCACCGTTAGACAATCGCCTGGAAAAACATATCATGGCAGTCAGCCCCTTACCGGTAGACTTTGGCTGGCATCTTCATTCAATGGGCTTTATTAACTATGGCGTTTGATGGCTAAATCTCGGTGAAAGTGACATGTTTTTGATTCGACACAAGGCCCAGTGCAATGGCAAAAATTGACGGCGAATATTTACTGAGTCTGGCCCGCGACAAATCGGGCAAGCGCCGTCAGGTGCTGGCCGAAACCATTTCGGACCTTTTCACAGGCAAAGACCATGTCCTGACCGAACGGGAACGGGTCTTGATGTTCGAAATTCTGCATAAAATGGTCCACAACGCCGAAATGGGCGTGCGCCGGATCATCGCTGAGCAGCTTTCCATTCTGCCGGACACCCCTCGCGACCTGATTACCCTGTTGGCCAACGACGATATCGAAGTCGCTTATTCCATCCTCCACGACAGCGCCATGCTGGAAGACGAAGACCTGATCGAAGTCATCCGTCACCGAACCCAGGAACACCAACTGGCCATCGCTGTACGCAGTTCGGTCTCCGCAACCGTTACCGACGTTCTGGTGGAAACCGGCGACGAAAGCGTGATCACTACGCTTTTGAAAAATTCCGGGTCCTCGATTTCGCTAACGACCATGGAATTCCTGGTTGAAGAATCGAAACGCGTCGACGCCTATCAGGAACCGATCCTCAACCGCGACGACCTCGACCCGGCCCTGGCAAAGCGCATGTACTTGTGGGTGACGGCAGCCCTCAGAAAATTCATTCTGGAAAATTTTGATCTGGACAAAACCATTCTCGACGACATGTTGGAACAATCCGCCAATACCCCCTCCAAAGAAACCAAAACCAAGTCCGATGAACTGGCCGAGGACATAGAGGAAGAGGGCTTAGGCCTGGCGAATATGATGATACGGGCGCTTCGGGACGGCGAGATTTTTTTGTTCGAGGCCATGTTCCGGCGCATGACAGGGCTTCGCAACACGTTGGTCAAACGCATTATGTTCGAACCCGGCGGCGAAGGGTTGGCTATTGCCTGCAAGGCGACCGGAATCAGTATTAAGGATTTTACCACCATCTACTCCCTGAGCCGCCTCACGAAGACCCCGCCCGATGGCATCGATTCCAGCGAAACCCAGCGTATTTTGGAGTTTTATAAATCCCTTCCGGAAAAGTCGGCGAAAGAGGCTTTGTCCAGTTGGCGCCGAAATGCCGATTATCTGAAGGCTATCCGCGAACTCAATCTCGGCCCTTGAGTGTATGGACAATAACGCCCTAATTTCCCCGGGTTATAAAGCCGTTTAAGAAATTCTGGGTGGCCTGAACCAGGGCATCCCGGATACCCCGAACAAACAAAAAGGCCGGCGGTGAAGTCTCGATCAAAAGCACCGTTGGCCAAGGCTCGACGTTCCGCTTCAGCCTGCCGACGGTGTAATCTTCCTACAACGCCCGCCCGTCGTCGCGCAGAACGATATAAATGGCAGGGATCACCAGCAACGTCAGCGCCGTTGACGACGCCAGCCCGAACACCAGCGAAATAGCCAGACCCTGAAAAATCGGATCGGCAAGAATGAAAAGGCCACCGATCATGGCCGCCACGGCGGTCAGAAAAATGGGTTTAAAACGGATCGCGCCAGCTTCCAGCAGCACCTGGCGCAAGGGCAAGCCTTGTTCTTGGCGCTGGCGGATGAAGTCTACCAAAAGGATAGAATTGCGCACGATGATCCCGGCCAACGCGATAAACCCGATCATCGACGTGGCGCTGAACGGCGCCGAAAACATCCAGTGGCCGATCATGATTCCGATCAGCGTCAACGGCACCGGCGTCAGGATTACCAGCGGCAGCTTGAAACTGCCGAATTGACCGACGACCAGCAGATAAATCCCCAGCAGCGCGAAAATAAAGGCCAAGCCCATATCGCGGAAGGTCACAAAAGTGACCTCCCATTCGCCATCCCACAGCAGGGTAATGGCCCGCTCGTCCTTCGGTTGGCCGTGATAGGCTATTGCCGGCATTCCGGCCTGCCCCCAGTCGATTGCCTCCAGCCTGTCCTCGACCGCAAACATACCGTAGATGGGAGCCTCGAATCGTCCAGCCATTTCAGCCGTTACGATTTCGGCGAAACGACCGTTGTGCCGAAACAACGGATAGGACGCCCGCTCGCGTTTCAAGGTCACCACGTCACCCAATTCCACCACCCTGCCCGTGTCGGCGGCTTCGCCCGGTGCCGGAATTGGAGTCGCCAGAATTCTCTCGCTTACCATCAGGGCCTTCTTCGGTAGGCGAACGGCGATCTCGATAGGGGTGATTCCGGACCCGCGCTGGGAATAGCCGACGCTGACTCCGACGAACAAGGCTTCCAGGGTGTCGTACAGCGCCTGTTCCTGAACACCGTAAAATTCCAGATTCTGCTGGTCGACTTCAAAGCGCAGGCGTTGCGCTGGCTGGCCCAGGGAATCATCCACATCGACGACAAAATCGACAGCTTCGAAAGCTCGGCGAACTTTACGTGCGGCTTCACGGCGGCTTTTCTGGTCGGGGCCATAGATCTCCGCCATCAGGGTGGATAGTACGGGTGGTCCCGGCGGCACTTCGACGACCTTAATGGAAGTACCCCCCGGCACCGCCAAGCCCTTGATCAGGCGGCGCACGTCCAACGCCACCGCGTGGCTTTGCCGATCACGGTCGCCTTTCGGTTTCAGATTGATTTGCAAATCCCCCTGCCAGGGCTGCGAGCGCAGGTAATAGTGCCGCACCAGACCATTGAAGTTGAATGGCGCTGCGGTCCCGGCATAGATCTGCATGTGGGTAATTTCATCAATCCCCTTAAGCCTGCGCGCAGTTTCGCTCAATACGCGCTCGGTGTCCTCCAGCGACGATCCCTCTGGTAAATCCACAACGATCTGCATTTCCGACTTGTTGTCGAAGGGCAGCAGTTTGACGGTAACGCTCTTGGTCGCAAACAGGCCCATCACCAACACCGTCGCCACGCCGACGACGGCCAGAAATGTGATCGACCGCGTCCGCCCGACCAGCAACGGCGTCGCCAGTTTCAGGTAAAACCGCCCCAGAAGACCGGGGTCGTCCATGTCTTCGCCGTGATGGTCCTGGGTCTGGGCTGTTTTGCCGTTGCTATGGGCGCGCCCTGGCAAGACGATCTTTAACAACAACCACGGCGTAATAATGACGGCGACGAAGAACGAAAATACCATGGCCGCCGAGGCGTTGGCCGGAATCGGGCTCATGTAAGGTCCCATCAACCCGGACACGAACATCATCGGCAGCAAGGCGGCGACAATGGTCAAAGTTGCGATGATCGTCGGATTGCCGACTTCGGCAACGGCCTCGATGGTCGACTCAAATGGTGTGCGGATGCCGCCCCGCTTCCAATGGCGGGCGATGTTTTCAATCACCACGATGGCGTCATCGACCATAATACCGATGGAAAAGATTAACGCGAACAGGCTAACCCGGTTGATGGTGTATCCCATCATCCACGATGCGAACAGGGTTAGCAGAATGGTCGTCGGCACCACCACCAGAACGACACCACCCTCGCGCCAGCCCAGCGCCACGGCCACCAACAAGACAATAGAAAGGGTCGCCAGCGCAAGGTGAAACAACAATTCGTCGGATTTATCCAGCGCCGTGGCGCCATAATTCCGGGTCACGACGACATCAATCCCCGGCGGCACCAGTTGCTCGCGGACGGTCTCCAGACGGGCCAAAATTTCGTCGGCGACGACAACCGCGTTCACGCCCTTGCGCTTGCCCAGCGCGATGGTCACGGCCGGAAACTGGCGCAGTTGGCCCTTCGCGTCTTTTTCTACATACCAAACCCGGTGTTCGCTGGGTTTCGAGCCGACAATCACGTCAGCCACGTCGCGCACGTACACCGGGCGGTTGTCACGCGACGTAATCAGCAGCAGGCCTACATCAGGCACCCCTTCCAGGGTTTGCCCGGCGACCACGGACACCGAGCGCCCTGCATCGCGGATATTGCCCAACAGGAACGACCGGTTGGCGTTTTTGACCTTGTCCACCAGTTGATTGAGGGTGACGCCATAAAGCGACAGGCGTTCGGGGTCGGGCTCGATGCGGATCTGTCCGGGTCGGCCGCCGACGATGAAGGTCAGCCCAACGTCCTTGACCTTGACCAGTTCAAACAACAATTCCTCGGCGACTTCGTAAATAGCGTTGTCGTCCCAACGCTCGGCTACGGCAGCATTCGGTTTCAGGGTCAGCGTCACCATCGGCACGTCGTTGATGCCCCGCCCGACGATCAACGGCTCCGGGATGCCGACCGGCAGGCGGTCAATATTGGCGCGGATTTCATCGTGAACGCGCAGGATGGCAACGTCTTCGTTCGTCCCCACATCAAAACGCGCGGTCACCACAACGCGGTCGTCCTCGCTCTGGGAATAGACGTGTTCGACTTCGTTAATGCCCTTAATGATATCCTCAAGGGGCTCGGTCACCAGTTCGACGGCGTCGGTGGCCCTGTAGCCGTTGGCCTGGATCATGATATCGACCATCGGCACACTAATCTGGGGTTCTTCCTCGCGTGGCAGAACCATCAGGGCGAAAAGCCCGACCCCCAGCGACGTTAGCAACACCAACGGCGTCAACGGAGATCGAATAAAGGCCTTGGTCAGGCTCCCGGAAATGCCTAGTTTCATGCGCCCCCCGCCTATTTCGCAGCCGGACGGATCAACTCATCACCAGGGCGCAGGCCGGACAGGACTTCAACGCCGGTACCGCGCACCAAACCCGGTTGAACGACGATTTCGACGCCGTTTTTCAAGGTCGCGAAGGCGAGACCGTATCGCTGAAACAGGTAATCGCCGGGAATGACAAATGTTTCCCGTTCTCCCGCGCTGACCAGGACACGGATCCTTTCACCGACGAAATAATCGCCAAGTCCGGACACTGCCACATCGGCGACCACTCGGCCCTGGCGGATTTCAGGATAAACCTGCTGGACATGTCCGGTGCGGGTATCCTTGTCTCCAACATAGACCGCGTCCCCGACATGGATAAAGCGGGCGTGGCGTTCGGGCAGGTTGAGGCGCAGGATAAATCCCTTAGCCGCAATGGTGGCGACGGTTTCCCCGGCCAGAATCACCGCGCCTTGGGTGACATGAACCTTGGTCACCCGCCCCGACGACGTCGCCTGGACGATGCCTTCGTCGCGCTGACGCGATATCCCGGCAAGTTCGGCTCGCAAAGCCTCCAATTCCCGCTCAGTAACTTCGAAAGCCGACTGCGCCTGATCCAGGCGGTTTTGCGCGATGGTGCCGCTTTCGCGCAAATTGCGGGCGCGCGACAACGCAGTCGCCGCCAGTGTGTTCTGCGATTTCATGGAATTGGCCCGAGCCTGCAAGGCATCCATGTGAAACCCGATTTTGGGATCTCCGACGACGGCGATGATTTGGCCGGCCTGGACTGCTGTACCTTCATCGACGCTCAGGCGCGTTACCGTGCCGCCAATGCGCGCCCGGGCGCTGACCACATCGGAGGTCTCGACCGTGGCGAAAACCGCCTTCATGTCCTCGACGTGGACGGTTGAGACCTTCAATGCCGATTCCGCCGCCGCGCTCCCCGCCCACGCCACCAGAACGGCAAGAGCCGGTAAAATGCGATTTCTCAATTGTTTCAAAGCCATCATGTCAGAGTATTCCGCGTCGTGGGGAGGATTGTCTTAAATGTGTGCCCCTTATTCACATCGTTCAAGGGTAATGAATGGAAACGATCACCTCATTCAACCCGTTTGACAACCAGGGACGTGATGTCGTCGTGTTGCGGCGCCGCGCCGACGAATTCGGCAAGGGCCTGGGACACGGCCCCGGCCAAATCGCTGGGCGAACACATCCCCTGCCCGCTCAGCGCGTCGACCAGGCGTTTGTCATCGAATGGCTTGCGATCGGCGTTAAAGGCCTCGGTCAGGCCGTCGGTGTAAAAATAAACGCCGTCGCCTGGGGCCAGCAGCAAATCACCCTCTTCGTATATCTGTTCCTCGTCGATACCAAGCAGGGTGCCCCGGCCCCCTTCGAGTGTCAAAATTTCATCCTCTCCGGGGCGGACCAGCAGGGGCAGCGGATGGCCGCCGTTGGCATAGGTCATCCGCCAGGTCGCCAGGTCCAGCACACCGTAAAACACCGACACAAACATGCCGGGCACATCGTGGCGGCACAGCAATTTGTTGACCTGTTCCAGGCACGGCCCCGGCCCGGATTGATGGAATGCGGTCGCCCGGATCAGGGTGCGCGCCACGGCCATGAAAAAGGCCGCCGGGATGCCCTTGCCGGAAACGTCGGCGATGACCAGCCCGATTTGCCCGTCGGGCAGCACGAACAGGTCATAAAAATCGCCGCCCATGTCCTTGGCCGGCACAGTGCGGGCGAACACGTCGACGCCTTCGATAGCGGGAAACCGGCGCGGCAGAATGCGGCGTTGTATTTCACTGGCAATTTCGATTTCGCGGCGGATAGCGGATAGTTCGGTTTCGTTTTTCCAACTACTGCGGCGGCGCTCGCAGACCTGATACACCCGGTCAAGAGTCTCCGATAACTCACCCGGCATCACCGGCTTGACCAGAAAGTCCGATGCCCCTTCCTTCAGTGACCGGCGTAACAAATTAATGTCCGGTTGGGAACTCAGCGCGATACGCGGCAGCCGGGCGTCTTTCGCATCGAGCCGCAGAAACAGGTCCATGCCGCTGATGACCTCGGAATCGATGGCGACGATGGCGATATCCAGATCGTCGCGCGAGGTCAGGATTTCTATGGCTTGCACGTCGGTGCGGGCGAATACGAACGCATTGTCGCCAGCATCGGAAAACATCGCCGCCGCTGCCGGGTCGTCATCAATTACCAAGGTTTTCGCCATTTTATCCCCACGTTTTGCCCGAGTATCCCCATGCGCCTCCCTGTGGTCAACGGGGCTCAAAGGACTCCCCTTGACGCCAGCGATCATCGGGCCCACATTTATGGTCTTCCAAGGGGAGCCCCGGCAAGGGGCTGAGAAGCCGACAACGCCGGAATACCTCCGGCGAGGCGCGGCGACCCTAAAAACCTGATCCGGGTCATGCCGGCGTAGGGATAGGAGTTAGCCATGAACGTTATCAATAAAACCCCCAAGGCCCCCAAGACACCCAAGACATCCGACATCACCACCGGCCCGCTGCCGGCCAGCCGCAAGATTTATGTCAGCGGCACCCTGCATCCCGACGTGCGGGTGCCGATGCGCGAAATCTCGCTGCACGAAACCGCCAAGGAACCGCCGGTCACCGTATACGACACCTCCGGCCCCTATACCGACCCCACGCAAACCATCGATATCGAGGCCGGATTGCCGCGCCTGCGCGAGCCGTGGATTATGGCGCGCGGCGATGTCGAGGAATACGAAGGCCGCACCGTCCAGTTCACCGACAACAACGCCGATGGCGAAAAGCTGGTGCCGGAATTCCCGGTCCGGCGCAAGCCGCTGCGCGCCAAACAGGGCGCAGCCACTCAAGTCAAGTACGCCCGCGAAGGCATTATCACGCCGGAAATGGAATTCATCGCCATCCGCGAAAATATCAACCGCGCCCATGACCCGGTCGCGGCGAAGGCGCAGATCGCCCAAGGAGAGTCTTTCGGCGCCGCCATCCCGGAATACGTGACG
>JABMOG010000096.1 GCA_013204265.1 Rhodospirillales bacterium | reverse complement strand
GAGCAATATCGCGAACGGTGGGGATTACCGGCGGACTATCCAATGGTGGCGACAAACTACGCCAAGCGGCGTAGCGCTCTGGCGAAGGAAATTGGACTTGGCAAGCGTGGGCGTTCCGGCAAATAAGTTATCCGCAAGCGGATAGCGGGAAAAATTCGGCGAACAGTCGCCGATTTGCGGAAATTGCACTATATTCACGGTCGGCATGCGTTGTCCGTCCGGCCGTGGCGCTGGATACCAGGGCCACAAAGCATAGCCATGTGAGGAGGGGCATGCAGTCGCGAATCGAACGGATATGCGCCGACAAAGGTCTCAAAATGACCGACCAGCGCCGAATCATTGCGCAGGTTTTGTCGGAAAGCGCAGACCATCCCGATGTCGACAAGGTCTACCAGCGGGCGGCTGCGCTTGATTCGCGCATTTCGATTGCGACCGTGTACCGTACCGTTCGCCTATTCGAAGAAGCGAATATCCTGGAAAAACATGATTTTGGCGACGGGCGCGCGCGCTACGAAGAAACGACCAGCGATCACCATGACCACCTGATCAACATAAAAACCGGCGAAGTGATTGAGTTCTATAATAGCGATATCGAAGTGCTGAAGGAAAAAATTGCCAAAGAACTCGGCTATGATTTAGTCGACCACCGGCTGGAGCTATATGCGATGCCCTCGGCGGCGGATGACCCCGCCGATGACGAGGATGTTTCTTCGTGAGCCGCGTCCCCGGCGGCATCAATTTCCACCGCATCAGTGCCGTTTGACGGCATGGCAGTTATGAGCGCCCCCCCGTTGACGGAAGCAACTGATATTGATGCCGCGCTCAGCGCCCTGAAAACGGGCAGGCTCGGCATACGCTTGGCTAAAAACGACGCCGATATCGACGCGGCTCAAGCCCTGCGCTACCGCGTATTTTATGAGGAGATGGCGGCCAAACCATCCGCTGAAACGGCGCGCTTAAAACGCGATTTCGACCCTTTTGACGAAGTTTGCGACCACATCTTGGTGACCGACGATTCGATCGGTGACGGTCCCGACGCGGTGGTCGCGACCTACCGGCTGCTGCGCAGCTCCGTTGCCGCGTCGTTTGGCCGTTTCTACACGTCGAGTGAATACGACATTACAAACCTGTTTGGTTTGCCGGGCGAAATGCTCGAGCTCGGGCGCTCCTGTGTCGATGTGAGGAGCCGGGATCGCCCGACAATGAATTTGCTGTGGCGCGGCATCGCCGCTTATGTATTTCACCACGAAATTTTCCTGATGTTCGGCTGCGCGAGCCTACATGGCACGGATCCTGGCGCGTTGGCGCTGCCACTTAGCTATCTCTATCATTTTCACTTGGCGCCGCCGGCGTTTCGTACCAAGGCGCTGCCGGGCCTGTACGTGGACATGAATTTTCTACCACCCGATGAGGTCGATCCAAAAATGGCGCTGGCGGCTTTGCCGCCATTGGTAAAGGGTTATTTACGCCTAGGTGGATTTATCGGAGACGGGGCAGTCATCGACGAACAGTTCAACACAACGGACGTGTGTGTCCTGGTAAAGACCGATCTCGTGACCGAAAAATACTTAAGTCACTATCGCCGGACCACTTCCGAAGCAGGCTCTATGCCTGTGGCCGAACCAGACTGAGGCTCGGCGCGACCATGGCACAAGCATTAGCGGCAACAGCGAGTAGTTCGCAGGCCACGGCGTTTTTTCGGGCCTTTTTGTACTTCACTCTGACGCTGATACTCATTCCGGTACAGGCGGTGGCGCTGTTGTTGCGTCTGCCGCTCTCCAGGCGCCTGCCTATGTGGTACCACCAGGTGTGCTGCCGGATTCTCGGCATCCGGCTCGAAGTTTTCGGCCGCCGGTCGCGCGCCCGCCCGACGCTGTTTGTGGCCAACCACACCTCCTACTTGGACATTGCAATCTATGGCGCGCTGATACCGGGTTCGTTTGTCGCCAAGTCCGAGGTCGCGAAATGGCCGCTGCTCGGCCTGTTGGCAAAATTGCAAAACTCGGTTTTTGTCGATCGCCAGGTGCGTACGTCCCACCTGCAAGCCAGCGATATCGGCCGCCGATTGGACGCCCGCGACAGCATGATTTTGTTTCCCGAGGGAACCAGTGACGACGGCAACAGGGTGTTGCCGTTTAGAAGCGCGTTATTCGCGGTTGCGGAAATCAAATCGCGGGGCGAACCACTGGTCGTACAACCGGTTTCGCTCACCTATTCGCGCCTCGACGGCATCCCGATCGGGCGCCACTTGCGCCCCTTCTTCGCATGGTACGGCGATATGGAACTGCTCCCCCATGCGCGCCAGCTCATTGGGCTGGGCCGCCTGACGGTGACGGTCAGCTTCCACGATCCCGTCACCATCGAGGAGTTCGGGTCACGCAAGGAGCTGGCCGCCCATTGCTACGAGACGATTGCCGGCGGACACGCCGACGCTTTGGCGGGGCGCCTGCAGCCGCAAGTCGGCGCGGCAGGGCGCTGGGACTGGATCCGTTGGCGCCGCCGCCCGCGGTTGCGCGATTTGCGGGGCCGCCGCCGGGCCCCCGGCATTAAGACGCGGCCCCGGCTGCGCCGCCGCCGCCGTCTTGACTCCGGTCGGGCGAAGGCTTAGGTGTGAATTTGATATGAATTACAGGCCCTTGGCTGCGAACTTGATAAAACATCCTATTCGGTTTTGCGACCTGACTTGGCGATCGGCATAACGCGCG
>JABMOG010000095.1 GCA_013204265.1 Rhodospirillales bacterium | reverse complement strand
TCGCCGGGGTCGTCGCCTTCCCAGATGATGGCGGTCTGGTCGCCACGGGTGGCGAGGTGGCGATCAATGCAATTGACCGATGCGTTCAGGGTGCCGTCGTAAAACCACTTAATGGAAACGTCGGGCGTGTTGTAATTGACGTCCTTGACCTTGGTATACGGTTTTATCCAGTCGATGCGCTTGCCGTGTTCACCCCAGAAGCCCTCGTTGTCCTCGACCGAGCGCTTGTACATCTCAAGGTACTGGTCGTTGTTGATATGGGCCGCAGCGGCGACGGCGGCGGAAACCGGAAAAAGGGTATTGTCAGCCATGGTTAATTCCTCCCCAGAATGATCGGGCTCCTTTTCCCTGAGCGACCGGGATTGGAGCGCACTTTTCTATTGTGGGAATTATGGGAAAATCCGGCCCCGTACACAAGGGGGCGGACACCTCCGGCGAGAGGAAAAGGTTCAATCGCCTTCGGTCAGGTAAATTTCATCACCGCGGATTGCCACTGGCACGCTTTCCAGACGGTCACCATGGCACGGCCCTATTACGCACAACCCGTCGGTAATCTGGAACTTGGCGCCGTGGGTGGAACATTGAATCAAATCGCCGTCGGCCGTCAGGAACCGTCCGGGCTGGAAGTCCAGCGGCATTCCCGTGTGCGGGCAGGCGTTCTTGTAAACGAAGACGTCTGCTCCCTGGCGGACCACCATATACAAAAGGCGACCGTCCGAGGTCTCGGTGAAAAAACCCTCAGACCCGCCGTCGGGAATATCGTTAATACTGCATAGGGCGGCACCTAAATTCTGTTCATTCAAGACCGGTTCCTGCCTTTAAAATAGAGGAATTTTTAGGGTTACAGAGTACCGGATTTACGCATCAGCAAAAGCGTTTCCGTCAGCTCATCAAGGCTGGTCACCGGCAACGAGCAGATGGTGCCCCGGCAAACGTACGCTGTGGCCTTGGCGTCCAACTGGTCTTTGTTGCGGGCCGGGTGGCTTTCGGGCAGTACGGTGCCCGGCGCAATAACGTCGAGCGCTCGATTTGGCAGGCTGGTCGACATGACGCGGCGGACCAGCCGGTCGGTGGCGTCGTCACTGCGTTCACCAATGACGACGATTTGCAGGGCGGCGTCCAAGGTGTCGGCGGCGTTGAATAACCCGGACATCTCAATACCCGGGTCTTCGGCCGCGCCGCCGACGGCGAACAGTGTGCGGTTGGCCCAATCCTGGTGCCTGCCGTCGCCGCCCAGATAGTACAGCAAGGCCAGGACCTCGACCATTTTGCCGTTGCCCGACGCATTGGGTTCATCGCGCACCTGTTTCAGGCGCGCCAGGGCGGGACCGGCATCCGTAGCGGCGGTGAAAAATCCGCCCCCGCCGGCCGCGTCCCAATGGTGGGTGACGGCGTCGTCGGCCCATTTCGTGGCTTGGCTCAAATACTCTTTGTTGCCGGTCGCCTCGGCCAGGATCAGGGCTGCGCGCGCCATTTCGGCTAACCCCCGCATCGTCGCCGGCGCGCCCACCTTCCCGCCGACAGCGGGTTGATGCAGCCGCCCCCGGAGGGCTCCGCCGGTGGCGGTCAGCGCACGGCGGCTGGCACCGAACGCCTTGGCGGCGGCCTCAACCCAATCTGAGCGCCCGAACGCCAGTCCGGCTTCAGCGATGGCGGCCACGGCCATGCCGCTCCAGTCGGCGATGATCTTGTCGTCGCGCCGGGGCCGGTGCCGTTTGGCCCGGTGTCGTTTGAGGACGGCGAGGCTTCGATCCAAACGTTTTTCGACCTCTGCCGCAGGAATTTTGAACGTATCGGCCAGCATCGCTTTGGTCTGATCCGAGCGGTACAGGGTTCCGGCGTCGCCGTAATCATCATCAAGCGCGTTTTCCGGTGGTGCAATGTTATACGCGGCAACAGTCAGGGGGCCGTCGTCGCCAAGAAGCCTGAGAATTTCTTTTTCATCCCACAAATAGAACACGCCTTCGAGCTCCTGCCCGGCGGCATTCAGGCTGTCGGCATCGAGGCTGCCGGCAAACGCGCCGTCGGCCCGGCGCAACTCCGTCAACAGGAAGTCCACCGTCTCAAAAACAGCGCGCTTCAGGGATGCATCGCCGGTTTCCCGCCAGACCTGGGTCATCAGCCGCACCATGTCGGCATTGACGTCCAGCATCTTCTCGTAATGCGGCACCCGCCATGGCCCGTCTACGGCGTAGCGGAAAAACCCACCGCCGATATGATCGTAGACCCCGCCGTCCAGCATATGCGACAACGTGCTGGTTACGGCGTCGGCGAAGGCGGCCTCACCGGTTCGGATATGCGCCCGCCATAACATGTCCAGGGCTACCGCATAGGGGAATTTCGGCCCCTCGCCGAAACCACCGTAAAAAGGATCCATGGTTTCCAGAAAAATGCGCGCGGCGGCATTGATTTTTTTTGTCGTAATCGTCCCCGGTTGCGGTTTTGACGACTCGGCCAGAAACTGGGCCACCCGTGCGGCGCCTTTCGCCACACCCTCCGGGTCGTCGGCATAGGCGCTGGAAACCTTTTTCAAGATATCCTTGAAGGCCTTGAAACCACGCATCTCGACCATGGGAAAATAGGTGCCGCCCCAGAACGGTTGGGCATCGGGGGTCAGAAACATGTTCAACGGCCAGCCCGTCGGCAGCGACATGGCGGCGGCGGCGGTTTGGAAAACGGCGTCGATGTCGGGGCGTTCCTCGCGGTCCAGCAGGACCGGAAAAAACAGCCGGTTGATGACCTCGGCGGTCTCAGGATCGGAAAACGCTTCGCGCCGCATGACATGGCACCAGTGGCAGGATGAGTAGCCGATCGATAACAGGATCGGTTTGCCGGCGGCCTTGGCACGGGCCAGGGTGTCTGTGCCCCAGGCCTGCCAATGCACCGGGTCGGTGGCGTGCAGCTTAAGATAAGGGCTGTGTTCCTGGTCGAGATGGTTGCGGGCACTTTCGGCCCGGACCGGCGCGGTCAGCGTTAGAAGAATGAACAACATCCCCCATCCAAGCTTGATCATATCTTTCCTCCGGTTTCTACCTTTACCGGGCGCGACAGCAGACCGGCGATGGTGGCGTCGATATCGGCATTGCGGTTAAGGATGCCGTCCACGGCGAGACAAATTGGCATGTCGACATTAAGGATAGCGGCCAGTTCGCTGATCGATGAGGCGTTCGATACGCCCTCGGCCACCGATGTGCGCGCACCCAGAATCTCGTCCAGCGTCTCGCCCCGGCCCAAACCGACGCCGAGTGAGAAGTTGCGCGACTGCATGGCGTTGCAGGTCAGCACCAGATCCCCGATGCCGCACAGTCCCATCAGGGTTTCGGCACGGGCCCCCTTGGCTGTGCCGAGGCGAACGATTTCGGCCATGCCCCGAGTGATCAAGGCGGCCCGTGCATTGTCGCCGAGCCCGCGCCCCTCGACGATACCACAGCCAATGGCCAGCACGTTTTTGACAGCGCCGCCAATCTGCGCGCCGATGATGTCGTCCGACCGGTAGGGACGGAACCGAGGCGTGACCAAGGCTTCCGACAGCCGTGTCACCATCGCCTCATCCGTGCCTGCCAGTGTCACCGCCGCCGGCAGGTCGGCGGCGACCTCGGCGGCAAAGGTTGGCCCGGACAAGACCGCGACGGGTGCGGCACCCAAGACATCCTCGATGATTTCGCTCATTAACGCATGGCTGGTCTGCTCAATTCCTTTGGCGCAAATGACGACCGGGACTGCGTCGCCCAACCGGCCCTTCAATTCCCCAATGGCGGCGCGTAGAAACTGGGACGGCACGGTTAGCAACACGGCGTCCGCGCCCGCTGCGGCTTCCGCGACCTTAGTGGTGGCTTGGATCGCCGGGTCCAGCGCCACGCCCGGCAGAAACGCAGAATTCTCACAGGCGTTATTTATGGAGTCGACGACGTCGGCCTCGCGGGCCTGGATAACCACGCTCAGACCGGCGCGCCGAGCGACCATGGCCAATGCCGTTCCCCATGCGCCTGCGCCGATGATGCCTATGCGTTTCATGCCTCGTTCCGTTGCCTTGGTGTGTCGGCGTCCGGGTCCAGCGGCCAGCGCGGGCGCGCTTTAAAATCCATGTCGTTGGTGTCACCGCGCCGCAGCCGTTCGATTCCGACCCAGGCGATCATTGCCGCATTGTCGGTGCAAAGATTGGGCGGCGGGGCAATAAATTGAAACCCCTTTTCACCAGAAAGTGATTGCATGCGCCCGCGGATCACCATGTTTGCGGCGACGCCACCGGCGACAACCAGGGCCGGATTGGCAATAGCGGACGGGGTATGGCGAAGCTGGAATATCTGCATGGCGTTGGCCACCCGGTCGACCAGGGCATCACCCGCCGCCGCCTGGAACGAGGCGCATAAATCCGCCACGTCGCGGTCGAGGAGGTTTCCCGGCGGCAGCCCCTCAATGGTCTGGCGGACCTTGGTTTTGAGACCGGAAAAGGAAAAATCGGCGCCAATGCGGCCCTTTAACGGGCGCGGCAGGTCGAACCGTTTGTCGTCTCCGCCCCGAGCCATTTTTTCCACCGCCGGCCCGCCGGGGAAACCGAGCCCCAGCATTTTCGCCGTTTTGTCGAAGGCCTCGCCCAGGGCATCGTCCAGGGTGGTGCCCAACCGCCGGTAAAGACCAACGTCTTCGACGATCAGCAATTGGCAATGGCCGCCCGAAACCAGCAACAATAGATACGGAAAGGCGACATCGTCGGTCAACCGAACTGTGAGGGCATGGCCTTCCAGGTGGTTGACGGCGATGAAGGGTATGTCCTTAACCATAGCGATGGCCTTGGCCGTCATCACCCCGACCAATACGCCG
>JABMOG010000094.1 GCA_013204265.1 Rhodospirillales bacterium | reverse complement strand
AGACGGCGTGCCTGGCTAGGATATTTGTTTTGAACGCAAATTCGTCGTCGCGGAGGATTCCATCCGCTCGGGATTTTCTTTACTTAAACCAGCGGCCCAGGTGCTGGCGCATGTTTTGTTCCATGGCGACGTCGAAATCGCGGACCAGGGCCTCGGTCAGATCCAGCCAGGTCCTCTCGCGTATGTTGAGGGTGATGTCTTCACGCACCGTTGTAAAACGGGACGCGTGGGCCGAGGTCTGCCCACGACCGATTGGGCTGGTGATTTCCAGGCGGGCCTCGACGGCCAGGTCGTAGCGTTGCGATTGTTGTTTGGTGAAGGTCGCGGTCAAACCGGTTTTTTGCGCCAGCCGCGATTCTACCGCTCCGGCGTTGACGATCACCAGCCGGGCCGTACCAGAACGGCCAACGGCGCGCAGCCTGTCCTTGGCCCATTGCTTGAGCGCCGCTGCCGGCGGTGTCGGGAACAGGTGTTCCACATTGGGCGCCCGCAAAGGCGGCTGATAGTGGCTCACCACCTCAATTTTTGCGACATCGAGCCTGATCGGTTTGAGGTGGCCGAAGGTCAGGTTCGCCATCTTCTGCGTCTGCACCGGCGTCTCGCAAGCCACCAGTCCCAACGCAAAAACGACGGCGAGGACGGGGGCAATTTTTTTCAACAAAATGGTCATGACCTATTCTACCCTAAACACCAGGCAAGAATACCCTTCTGCGCGTGCAGACGATTTTCGGCTTCATCCCAGATCACCGATTGCGGACCATCCAGCACCTCGTCGGTGACTTCCTCGCCCCGGTGCGCCGGCAAGCAATGCATAAACAGGGCTTCCGGTCCGGCCTTGTCCATCAGCGCCTGGTCGACCCGGTAGGGCTCCAACAGGCGGCGGCGTTCATCGGCGTCGGCGTCACCCATGGAAATCCAGGTATCGGCATTGACCAGATCCGCGCCGGCAACGGCATGTGCCGCATCATCGGTAACGGTGATATCGCCGCCTTCGCTCGCCGCCCAATCGAGAATTTCCGGCGCCGGCCGGAGGGAGTCGGGGCACGCGATGCGGAGGGTGAACCCGAGCCGCACGGCGGCGTGAATCCAGCTGTTGGCGACGTTGTTGCCGTCACCGGACCATGCCACCACTTTGCCTTTAATGGGGCCACGGTGTTCTTCGAAAGTCATCACGTCGGCCATGATTTGGCACGGGTGCGACGAATCGGTCAGCCCGTTAATCACCGGCACCGTGGCGTAGGTTTCCAGATCGTCCAGCTTTTTCGGATCGTCCGTGCGGATCATGATGGCGTCGGCATAGCGCGACAGCACCCGCGCCGTGTCGGCGACGGTTTCGCCGCGCCCGAGTTGGGATTCAGATTCGCCCATCACCACCGCCTGGCCGCCCAGTTGCTGCATACCGACCTGAAACGACACCCGGGTCCGGGTCGATGGCTTCTCGAAAATCATCACCAGCGTCTTGCCGGCGAACAGGGGTTTTGAGGTGCCTTGGATATGATCGCGCTTGAGATTGACGGCGAGATCGAGAATTGCCCTGAGGGTTTTTGTGTCCAGCCGGTCGATGTCGAGAAAATGTTTAACAGAAGACATAACGTTATTCCGCCGCCAGTTCAGAGGCGGCTTTCTCAACGATCGCCATCGCCGCATCAACGTGTTCGTCTTCGATGATCAATGGCGGCACCATCCGCACCATGTTGGAGCCAGCCCCCACCACCAGCAGGCCGCCTTCGGTACATTTATCAACGATGGTGGAATTTGGCGGAATGCATTTCAGCCCGACCATCAGCCCGGCGCCGCTGACGCCTTCGAACACGGTCGGGTATTTTTCGCTCAAGCCTTCCAACTTCGACCACAACCGGCGCGCTACCGCGTCCACGCGGGCAAGGAAGCCGTCGGCCAGGATAATATCCAGCACCGCGTTGCCAACTGCCATCGCCAAAGGATTGCCGCCGAAGGTCGAACCGTGGCTGCCGGCGGTCATGGCGCTTGCCGGGCCTTCCTTGGCCAGAACGGCGCCGACCGGGAACCCACCGCCCAGGCTCTTGGCGGTTGCCAGCACGTCGGGCTCAATACCGGCCCATTCATGGGCAAACAGTTTGCCGGTCCGGCCCATGCCGCATTGCACTTCATCCAACATCAGTAAAATGCCGAATTCATCGGCGATTTCGCGCAGCGCTTTCAGGTAATCCAGCGACATCGGCCGAATGCCGCCTTCGCCCTGCACCGGTTCGACCAGAATGGCGGCGGTCTCAGGTTTGATGGCGGCGCGCATTTCATTGAGGTTGCCGAAGGCAACATGGTCGAAACCATCGACAACCGGGCCGAACCCGACCAGATGTTTTTCCTGCCCACCTGCGGCGATGGTCGCCAGCGAACGGCCATGGAACGCGCCGTCACAGGTGATCACCCGGTAGCGTTCCGGGTTGCCGTTTGCCGAATGGTATTTGCGCGCCATCTTGATCGCCAATTCCACCGCCTCGCCGCCGGAATTGTTAAAAAACACACTATCGGCAAAGCTCGCCGCGACCAGCCGTTCGGCCAGGCGTATTTGTTCGGGAATCTGGTACAGGTTCGAGCAATGCCACAGTTTTTCCGCTTGGGCCGTCAATGCCTCTATCAAATGCGGGTGGCAATGGCCCAACCCGGCGACCGCAATACCGGCGCCGAAATCCAGAAACCGCCGCCCATCGGAAGCGTACAGGTAAACCCCCTCGCCCTTTTCGAAGGCAAGTTCGGGCGCACCATAGGTCGGCATAACAGGCGCAATCATCGGGCCGCTCTCCTATCCCAATGGCGGCTCAATCTAAACGAGCCCGGTCCAGGGAAAGCGGCCAAGTATCTTGATCAGGAGGAGTCCTGTCAACGGACAAACGCAAGCCCGGGTTTCAAGCCTTGAGCTTGTAGCCGGACGCGAACATTCCCGTACACACGCACCACAAGGCGACATTGACGCCAGCCATAACGATCAGCCCGGCCATCAGCGACCCGTCGGCATGACCGGTAAAGCCGTAGCGAACGCCGTCGATCATGTAAAAGAACGGATTGAAATGGGCCGCGATCTGGACCGCCTCGGGCAGGCGCTGGATGGAATAGAACGTACCCGACAGGAACGACAACGGCGTGATGACGAAATTGGTGACGGCGGCGATGTGGTCAAATTTTTCCGACCAAATACCGCCGATGGTTCCCAGCAGCGACAGCATCAACGACGCCATGAACCCATGATAGAGGATATATCCAAAATGATGAGGGCGCATATCGACGAAAACGGCCATCGACAGGGCGACGACGACGCCGACGCAAATGCCCCGGGTGGCCCCGCCCATGGCGATGCCGAAGGTCAATTCATGGGCCGTGAACGGCGGCATCAGGGTGTCGATGATATTGCCCTGCATCTTGGAGATCATGATCGACGACGACGTGTTGGCGAACGCGTTCTGGGCGATCGCCATGACGATCAGCCCCGGCGCCAGGAATTCCGTGAATGGTATGTCGCCGACGATGCGCGTTGCCCCGCCCAGCGCCAGTACGAAAACCGCCAGAAACAGCAGGGTCGTCACCACCGGAGCGGCCAGTGTCTGGGTGAAGACTTTGAGGAACCGCCGGACCTCGCGCAGGTACAGCGTCCATAGCCCGACCCAGTTGACGGCGCCCATGGTGGAAGGGGTTGTTCGCATTTGCATAGCCCGACTTATACTGCGCCAACGACTGGTGCACCAGCCTGCCGCATGCAAATATTCGGTCATGACGAATTCGCAAAATCCACGACAGAAAATTCCCAAGAAGGTGACCGCCCAGTACCTGGAAAATTCTGCCCTGTATTACCTGTCGCGTTTCGCTACCTCGTCGGAAAACCTGCGGCGCGTGATGATGCGCAAGGTCGTTAAATCGGCGCGGCACCACGACGCCGACCCTGACGAGGGCAAGGTTCTGGTCGATGCCATGATTGAACGGTTTTTGCGCTCGGGGCTGTTGGATGACGGTGGCTACGCTAGGGCGCGCGCCGCCAGCCTGCACCAGCGGGGCAACTCGACGCGGATCATCCGCGGCAAGCTGAAACAAAAGGGCCTCGACACCGAAGCTATAGAATTCGCGCTGGCGGCGTTGCGCGACGACGACGAAAACCCGGAACGAACCGCCGCCATCCGTTTCGCCCGGCGGCGCCGTCTGGGTCCCTTCGCCACTCGAAAACCAGAAGACGGCCAGCGCGAAAAACACTTGGCGGCCATGGCCCGGGCCGGATTTTCCTATGATTTGGCGCGCCGCATCATCGACACTGAGGACGAAGACGACCTGCAATTGATTTAGGCGGTTTTCCGGGGTATTCGGGAACACCGTCAAAGCGAAGGAACTCTATCCATGACCACCATCTATCACAATCCAAGGTGCAGCAAATCGCGCCAGACCTTGGCCTTGCTGGTCGAGAACGGCATTGAGCCCGAAGTGATCGAATACCTGGAGGCGCCGCCGAGCGCGGCTGAGCTGAAGAAAATTCTCACCCTGTTAGGGATCGGCCCGCGCGGCCTGTTGCGTAAAAATGAAGCCAAGGACGCCGGCTTGGATGACCCCAACATGGCCGATGATGCGCTGATTGACGCGATGGCCGCCAATCCGGTCGTTATTGAGCGCCCCATCGTCGTCCACAATGGCCGTGCGGCGTTGGGCCGTCCACCGGAAAGCGTCCTCGATATTCTTTAAATCGAGCTTTGCCTTTTCGCCCCCTTCCTGTAAGCGAGGGTTGAAGTTCTCCGGCCATCTATTCAATATGGCTGGGTATTTTCGATTTCGCGCCGGTTTCCTGGAATGGACAGGAACTGGCCCCCGGGAGAGACCATGGCTAGCGAACAACCGCCCAAGAAACCCCGGCGCACTATCAGCGCCAAGCTAGCCCCTATCAAGGCCACCGGTTCTGATGTCAAAGCCCCGCCGCCAACTGCGGAACAGATCGCCGTTTGGCAGAGCCTCGGTCCCGACCAGAAAATGGCGGTCCGCGAACGCGAAGCCGTGCGCATGTTCATCGATGGCTTGGCCCGCCACAACGATGGTGACCTGGAAGAAGCCGCCCGGCTGTACGGCCAGGCATTGGCCCTTAACCCGAACATTCCCGACATCTATATAAACCTGGGCGTGGCGTTGCGTGCGCTCGGCAAACCCGAAGCATCGGCCGCGTGTTACCACCGCGCACTGGCGCTTTCGCCCGATAATGCCAGCGCCTATACCAATCTGGGCAACGTGCTGCGGGGACTGGGTCAGCTTGAGGCCGCCGTCGCTAACCTGCGCCGCGCCGCCGAGTTAAACCCGGATAGCGCCGACATTCATTACAATTTAGGGCTCGCCCTGCGCGATACCGGGCAACTGGACGAGACCCTGGAGTGTTTCGCAAAAACACTGGCCATGCACCCGGATCATTCGGGATGCCATTTTGACCGGGCGCTGACCCTGTTGCAGAAAGGCGACCTCAAACAAGGTTTTGCAGAATATGAATGGCGCTGGAAGTTAGGCAACAACGCGCCGCGAGATTTCAGCCAGCCGCAATGGGATGGCGAGGCGTTAGGCGGCAAGACCATTTTGCTGCACGCCGAACAGGGCTTCGGCGACATGATCCAGTTCGCGCGCTATATCGCCCTGGTCAAGGGACGCGGCGGCACCATCATCGTCGAGGCGCAACCCCCACTAAGCCGTCTGTTTTCAACCATCGAGGGGGTCGGCCAGGTCGTCAACACCGGCGCCGATCTACCCCGCTTCGACGTCTGGACGCCGATGCTGTCGCTGGCGCGGATTTTCGGCACCGCCGAGGGCATGGTGCCTGCCGATGTGCCATACCTGAACGCGCCGGAAGCCTTTGGCGGACAACTCCCTGCAACCTTGTCGTCGCAATTAAAGGTCGGCATCGCCTGGGCCGGCAATGCATCGCACCAAAATGATGCTCGGCGATCATGCCCGTTCAATCATTTCACCGAATTGATGGGGCTGGCCGATGTTGCCCTGTACAGCCTCCAGACCGGCCGGGCAGCGGGCGACATCGCCGGGCATGGCTGTCAGGCTTTCGTGACCGATCTCGGCGGCAAGATGAACGATTTCGCCGACACCGCCGCCGCCATCGACCAATTGGACCTGATCATTTCCGTCGATACCGCCGTCGCCCATCTGGCCGGAGCCATGGCCAAGCCGGTGTGGGTCGCCTTGCCACACCCCGGTGACTGGCGCTGGATGCAGGGTAGCGATACCAGCCCCTGGTACCCGACCATGCAACTGTTCCGCCAACCGGCTCCGGGCGACTGGGCATCCGTGTTCGCCGCCCTGAAAACAGCGCTGGCCACGGAGGCCGGCGGAAAAACCGCCTGATAAAAAACCCGATTTATTTTACGGGTGCCGGAAAATCCGGTGGCGGAGGCGGCGGTGCGGTTTTGACAACATCCACATCCAGCCCACTCGTGTCGATGCTGAGGCGCGGCAACAGTTCCAGTTTCGGTGCAACGGAAATCGGCACCGGGCTGACCACCGGTTTTGGGGCTGCCGCAGGGGACGGCGCGGAGGCAGCAGCGATCGGCGGCGGTGACATCGAGGGGGGTAGTTGCGGCAGCGGCGCCAGCGGCAATGACGAAGACGAGGGTATTGGGGCAACCGTTTGTGGCACCAGCGAGAGCGGCTCAGGCAATGGCGCGGCGAGACCCTGTGATGGCGGCTGCGTCCATCGGGTGCCGTATTCATTGGCCATGGGATGGAGTTCGGACAGCATCCGGTCCATATCATAGACCGTGCTGATGGAAGCGGCATGGGCGCGCGGCGACACCGACGCCACGGCGGCCAGCATCACATAAAACAGCTTTCCGGCACACAAAATGTTCATATATCCTCTCCCGGCAAGCTATTATCCCCCTTCGCGTGCATTGTCGCAATCGTTGACCCCCACCCGTGACACAGGCAACATAACCGGTCGCCGTAATTTGCGGCGAAGCGGCAGATACCCGTGGGGCCCCGTTTGAAGAAAACCAAACAGACATTCAACGACGGTGACGTCATCTTCCATGAAGGCGGTCCCAGTGACATGGCGTATGAAATCGTGTCCGGCAATGTCGCAATCTCGAAAAAAGGCGACGACGGCCCCATCCACCTTGCGACGCTGGGCAAAGATGAAATCTTCGGCGAAATGGGAGTCCTCGACCAGGGCACGCGCAGCGCGACCGCCAAGGCCGTCGGTTCGATCACGGTTAACGCCATTACCCGCAAGGAATTTCTCGCCGAACTCCAGGCAAAGCCTGAGATGGCGCTCAGCATCCTGAGCAAGATGGCCCAACGCTTGCGCTCCACCGACGAAAAGTTGGCCCACGGCAGTAGTGGCGGGGACATTAACGCGGCACACATGCTGCAACCGCTGCCGGCGGGCGACCATGACAAAGCCACCGGTGCGCCGGTTGCCTCCAAGGGGTTTTGGTCGGGGCTTCTGAACTTAAGCTCCGGGCCGGCGACCGAGATCATCGAAATCCGGATCGCGCCGTTTGCCGGCGAAGACGGGAAAGCCCACACTCGGCGCGTCGTCCATGCGCTGGAAAAAAGAAAAGGTGTGCGGGTGCGGGCGCTGAAACAGCCGTTGCTGGTTGATCCCGACGCCGACCCGCGCGACCAGGAAGCCGCCCTGCAAACGGGCGCGCGAAAGGCCCTCGCCCAGGCAGGTGCGGATTTGCTGATCTGGGGCGAAGCGCCGATGCCGGGTCTCACCCTGCGCCTGCGATTTATACCCTTCGCGACCTGGAACGACACCCCGCCCGGCAGTTTCGGGCCGCAAACGATTTTGCCCCTGCCGGTGGAATTTGATGGGCTTTTTGCCGAATTCCTGCACGCCACGGCGCTCGCCGCCACAGTGCCGAAAACCGAGGGCAAGGCGGCAACCCTTTTGCGCGACCTGCCGCTGGCGCTGGATGCCGCACGCGAGGCGCTCGACAACCTGCAGGGCGACCTGACCAGCCGGGAAAAGGGCTGGATCTTCGTTTGTTTCGCCAACGCACTAACAACGGTGGCGGTACAACGCGGCGATATCGAGTTGTACCGGAAAGCCGCCGGAGCCTACAGGAGATGCCTCGACGCCATAACAGAAGACGAGGCGTCGTATGAATGGGCCATGATCCGGAAAAACTTAGGGGCTGTCCTGCAAGCCATTGCCGAGCGGTCCGGCGACGAGACGACCCTGGGCGAGGCGGCGGACAACTACCGCTCGGCCCTTCGGGTTCTGACCGTGGCCGACCATGGCCTGGAATGGGCGGCTGTGCAGAACCGCCTGGGCGAGGTTCTGTTCCGGCTGGATTTTGCCAGCGGCGACATCGAAATGCTGAAACATTCGTTGAGCGCCTTTCAGGCCGCCTTGCAGATCTTTACCCGCGCCAAGACACCGATGCGCTGGGCCGACGCCATGAACAACCTGGCCCAGGTCACGCAGGTTCTCGGCGAACAGTTGAAAAACGTCGAGGCCCTGGAAAAAGCCGCACAGGCCTGCCGCGTCGTGCTAGAGGTCCGCACCAAATCCAAAACGCCGGTGTTGTGGGCGGCAACACAGAATAATTTGGGTTCCGCACTGTTCCTGCTCGGCAAGATGACAAAAAACATGGCCCACCTACAAGGCGCGGCCGAGGCTTTCAGTCTTTCCGGCAGTTTTTATCAGTCCCGTGGCATGGAGAAAATGGCCGCCGTCACCGAAAAAAACCTTCGCCACGTCAACCAACTTCTGGCAAGCACGCAACCGAAGGGCGCCTGACCCTAATTAAGGTCCGCATTGAAACCCCCGGTAAATTTTTACACACCCGGTTGCGGGCACCTTATCGAGCCCCTATATTTCCGCCGTCGAATGATAAGACAACAATCATAGCCGCAGCATTGCGGCAAAAAATACACACTGGGTTTCCGGGGCATGACGGAGAAAATTTCTCTTAAAAATCTGACCAAACGGTTCGGGCCAATATTGGCCGTCGACGACCTTTCCCTGTCGCTCGGCAGTGGCGAGGTTTTGGGCTTTCTGGGACCCAATGGGGCCGGGAAATCAACGACCATGCGCATGGTGACAGGTTTTATCGAGCCGACATCGGGACACGTCGAGGTCTGCGGCATGGACGTCACCCGCCATCCAGTGGAAACCAAGCGCCGCATCGGCTACCTGCCCGAGGGTGCGCCCACCTACGGCGACATGACGCCGGAATCCTACCTGGGTTT
>JABMOG010000093.1 GCA_013204265.1 Rhodospirillales bacterium | reverse complement strand
TCGGTGTGAAAGGCGTGGATGGTGCGGCCCTTGAAGGCCGCCGTGGTGTTCTCGACGAAACCGGATTCATTCAACGTGTCGGTATGGATGGCAACCTGCACGTCCATGTCTTCGGCGACGCTAAGGCAGGTATCGATGGCCGACGGCGTCGTGCCCCAGTCTTCGTGCAATTTCAGGCCGCATGCCCCGGCCCGCACCTGTTCGCGCAGCGGTTCCGGGTCCGACGCATTGCCTTTGCCGAAAAAGCCCAGGTTTACCGGCAGCCCTTCGGCGGCTTGCAGCATGCGTTCCATATGCCACGGCCCCGGCGTGCAGGTGGTGGCGTTGGTGCCTTCCGCCGGGCCGGTGCCGCCGCCGAGCATGGTGGTGATACCGGAATGCAGGGCGTCTTCCACCAACTGCGGACAAATCCAGTGGATATGGGCGTCGATGCCGCCGGCGGTAAGGATGCGGCCTTCCCCGGCGATGGCCTCGGTGCCGGGGCCGATGATGATGTCTACGTCGGGCTGAACGTCCGGGTTGCCGGCCTTGCCGATGGCGGCAATGCGGCCATCGCGGATGCCGATGTCGGCCTTGATGATGCCCCAATGGTCGACGATCAGCGCATTGGTGATGACGGTATCGACGGCGCCGTTTTCGCGGCTGACCTGGGACTGGCCCATGCCGTCGCGGATCACCTTGCCGCCGCCGAATTTTACTTCCTCGCCGGGATGGGTGCGGTCTTCTTCGACCTCGATAAACAGGTCGGTGTCGGCGAGCCGCACTTTATCTCCAACAGTGGGGCCGAACATGGCGGCATAGGCCGCGCGGTCAATGGTGTATGCCATGGCTTAGTCCTCCAATTTCCCTTGAATTTTGGCGTTGAAGCCTTTGACGATGCGATTGCCCAGGTAAGGCACCAGCGTGACCTCGCGGGTCTGGCCCGGCTCGAACCGCACCGCCGTTCCGGCCGGAATATCCAGTCGGTGGCCGCGCGCCGCGCCCCGGTCGAATTCCAGCGCCGCGTTGGTCTCGAAAAAATGATAGTGCGATCCGACCTGGACCGGGCGATCGCCGGTGTTGGCAACAGAAAGGGTGACGGTTGGGCGCCCCGCGTTGAGGATGATGTCCCCTTTGGCGACGATGATTTCTCCTGGGATCATGACAAATTCCTCAACGGATCGGGTTATGGACGGTGACCAGTTTGGTCCCGTCGGGAAAAGTGGCTTCGACCTGAATGTCGTGGATCATCTCGGAAATGCCGTCCATCACCTGATCGCGGCTCAACACCGCCGCGCCGTCGCGCATCAGGTCGGCGACCGAGGTGCCATCGCGCGCGCCTTCGACGACGAAGTCACAGATCAGGGCGATGGCTTCCGGGTGGTTCAGTTTGACTCCGCGTTCCAGCCGTCGACGCGCCACCATGGCGGCGGTCGCTATCAGCAGCTTGTCTTTTTCTCTTGGCGTTAGTTTCATGGCCTCATCCTCTCAAACGTCTCAAATATTCCAAAGTCGGGGCAACGTTGCAGGCAGACTGCCCGACGCATGGCGGAACGCCGCCCAAAATTTTCCGAAGGCCCGGCGCAGAGGCTCGGCATCGCGGCCCAGCCAGCGCAGTACCAGAACCCCGTTGATCACGGTGGCGCCGCACCGCAAGTGTTCTGTGCCCTCACCCAGAAGGGCGCGGGCCTGTTCCAGGTATTGGGCCGCATCGTCGCCGGAATAGATGGCGGTCGCCATCGCCGTAGCGCCATCGAAACAGGCGGGATTAGCAAAAACAGCTTCCATGTCTCCATCCAGGTGCAGCGCGTCAGCCCACACCAGTCGTCCGTCACGGCGTAATTCCCAGGCTTCCCGGATCAAGCCTTGAGACATTCTCTCGCCGCTGGCGATACGCCCGAACACCAGAATTTCACCGGCCAAAATTCGTGCGCCGGGTTGCAGGTCGACAATGGTTCGGCGGCGCAGACGGGCACCGTCAAACAGAATGGTTTCCTGCGGCAGCCATTCCAGGCAGCCGTTTTGCTGTACGGACAGGCGAACGTTGATGCGGCTGTCTTCCCCGGCGGAGCGGTAGACTTTTTCCGCAGCCCCGGCCATCGCCATGGCCGTGGTGTCGGGACCGGCGGTAACGGAAATATCCAGCCGGTCGCCGCCGACCATTCCGCCCGACGTGGTGATCAGAACGGCGCATGGCGGCTCGCCCGCTGGCGGGGTCGGAAACATCACGCGAAGCGGGTCGTGCTGATACAGATGTTCGAGGCGTGTTTCGCCCTGCTTAACCGTGAAACCAATTTCGGCGGCGCCATGCACGCCGCCGAGGGAGCCTGCCAGGGTATCGGGTTCAGACGGTAAGGAAGCGACGGACATCGGTTTCCACCATGTTGTCAGAGGTCCCTGCCAAAACCACTTCGCCCCGGTCCATGACGGCGAAGGTATCGGCAAGGTCACGCGCAAATTCAAAATACTGCTCAACCAGCAAAATTGCCATATCCCCCCGCCCGGCAAGCATCCGGATCACGCGCTCGATGTCTTTGATGATTGAGGGCTGGATGCCTTCGGTCGGCTCATCCAGCACCAACAGCCGGGGCCGCGTTACTAGGGAACGGGCGATTGCCAGCTGCTGTTGTTGGCCGCCGGACAGGTCGCCGCCGCGCCTTCCCAGCATGTCGCGCAGCACCGGGAACAATTCGAAGATTTCATCGGGCACATGGGCCAAGCTTTTCGGCAGAGCGGCGAAGCCGGTGCGCAGATTTTCCTCGACCGTCAGCAGCGCGAATATTTCACGCCCTTGCGGGACGAAGGCGATGCCGCGCCGCGCCCGCTCATAGGGGGGCAGGGATGTGATGTCGTCGTCTTCCCATAAAATTCGCCCCGCTGTCACGGGGTGCTGGCCGACGATGGCGTTCATCAGGCTGGTCTTGCCGACGCCGTTACGGCCCAGGACACACGTCACCTGGCCCTTGTTGGCGGTCAGGTCGACACTGCGAAGCGCCTGGCTGGCGCCATAGAAAAGATCAAGACCTTCGACCTGCAACATCTCTATCGCCCCAGATAAACTTCGATGACCCGGGCGTCGTTCTGCACCAGGTCGAGGGAGCCTTCGGCCAACACCGTGCCTTCATGCAGCACCGTCACCCGGCAATCCAGGGCGCGTACGAATTCCATGTCGTGTTCGACCACTACCACCGAATGGGATTTGGCAATTTCCTTTAACAACACCGCCGTCTGTTCGGTCTCATGGTCGGTCATCCCGGCGGCGGGCTCGTCTACCAGAAGCAGCTCTGGGTCCTGCATCAGCAACATGCCGATTTCCAGCCATTGTTTCTGGCCGTGCGACAGCGACCCTGCCTGGTTGGTGCGGCTGTCGGTCAGGTTGATAGTGGCCAAGACCTCGTCGATGCGGTCTTTTTGTTCCGGGGCCAATCGGAAAAACAAATTTTCGAACACCTTGCGGTTGCCTTTCAGCGCCAGTTCCAGGTTTTCGGTTACGGTCTGGTTCTCGAACACCGTCGGTTTTTGAAACTTGCGTCCGATGCCAAGATTGGCAATACGCGCCTCGCCCAGTTTTGTCAGATCGATGCCGCCGTTGAAAAAAACATCGCCGGTGTCGGGTCGGGTCTTGCCGGTGACGACATCCATCATCGTCGTCTTGCCAGCGCCGTTGGGGCCGATGATGGCGCGCAATTCTCCGGCCATGACATAGAAGCTGAGATTGTTCAGCGCCTTGAAGCCATCGAAGCTGACCGAGACGCCGTCCAGATACAGGATGGTGTCGTGGGATTCGGGTTTGCCGCGGGTGGTGGTCATTCGGCGGCTCCGGGAGCTCGGGGTTTTCTTTTGAGAAAAGATAGGGAGGGCCGCAAACCGACAATGCCGCGGGGCAGGAACAGGGTGGTGGCGATGAACATGCCGCCGAGAAGGAACAGCCACACCTCCGGCAGGGCACCGGTGAAAAACGTTTTGGCGTAATTGATCAGGATCGCACCCAGCACCGCGCCATACAGCCGGCCGCGTCCGCCGACGGCGACCCAGATGACGATCTCGATGGAATTGGCGGGAGTGAATTCGCTGGGATTGATGATGCCCACTTGGGGCACATACAGCGCCCCGGCCAACCCCGCCAGCATGGCCGAGACGACGAACACAAACAGCATGTAATATTCCACCCGGTAGCCCAAAAACCGGGTCCGGTTTTCGGCATCGCGCACCGCGACCAGGACGCGGCCCAACCGCGACGAGACGATAAACCGGCAGTGCGCATAACTGATCGCCAGGGCCATGGCTGAGGATGCGAACAAGGCCGAGCGCATGCCGTCCGATTGCAGATTGAAGCCGAGAATATCCTTGAAATCGGTCAGTCCATTATTGCCGCCGAAGCCCATGTCGTTGCGGAAAAAAGCCAACATCAGGGCATAGGTCATCGCCTGGGTGATGATCGACAGATACACCCCCGTCACCCGCGAGCGAAAGGCGAACCAGCCGAACACGAAGGCCAGCACGCCGGGCACCGCCACCACCATGACGGCGGCGAAGGCGAAATTATCGAACCCGTACCAGTACCAGGGCAGTTCCTTCCAGTTCAGAAAGACCATGAAGTCGGGCAGCTCGGGGTTGCCGTAAACGCTGCGCTCGCCGATCTGACGCATCAGGTGCATGCCCATGGCATACCCACCCAGCGCAAAGAACGCCCCGTGGCCGAGGCTCAAAATTCCGCAATAGCCCCAAATCAGATCGACGCTGAGGGCGAGCAGGGCGAAGGTCAAATACTTGCCCAGCAAGCTGACCATATAGGTCGGTACATGCAGGGCCGATCCGGGGTCTATGAGTAGATTCAATACCGGCACCAGTACCGCCGACGCCGCCAGCACCGCCAGCAGCACCAGCCCACCGCGGTCGGCCAGCAGGAAGGAAATTCCGGGAAAGGGCATGCGGTTACGCGTCATGGCTCAGTTCTCAACCGCACGGCCCTTGAGGGCGAACAGGCCGCGCGGGCGTTTCTGGATAAACAGGATGATGAAGATCAGCACGAAGATTTTTGCCAGCACCGCGCCCGCCATGGGCTCGAGGAATTTGTTGACCAGGCCTAAGCTGAAGGCGCCGACCAGCACCCCCCACAAATTTCCGACACCACCAAAGACGACGACCATAAAGGTGTCGATGATGTAGGCTTGGCCCAGGTTCGGCGACACGTTATCGATTTGGCTGAGCGCGACCCCGGCGACCCCGGCGATGCCGGACCCTAAGCCGAAGGTCAGGGCGTCGATCCAGCCGGTGCGAATGCCCATTGAGGCGGCCATGGCGCGGTTTTGCGTGACGGCGCGCATTTTCAGCCCGAACGATGTCTTGCGCAGCAACAGCGCCAGCAAACCGATGACCAGCAACGAGAAAATGATGATGTAAATGCGGTTGTAGGTCAGCACCAGACCGCCGGTGGCTTCGATATAGCCGCTCATCCAAGACGGGTTGCCGACCTCGCGGTTGGTCGGGCCGAAGATGGACCGAACAAGCTGTTGCAGGATCAAGCTCAGGCCCCAGGTGGCGAGCAGGGTTTCCAGCGGGCGACCGTACAGAAACCGGATGATACCGCGCTCAATAGCGATGCCGAATGCCCCGGAGACTAGAAATGCCGCCGGTACGGCGACGAACAGGGAATAATCAAAGGCCCCCGGGAAATGGTTGCGAAACACTTCCTGCACGACAAAGGTGGTATAGGCCCCCAACATCACCAGTTCGCCGTGGGCCATGTTGATAACGCCCATGACGCCGAAGGTGATGGCCAGGCCCACCGAGGCCAGCAGCAGTACAGAGCCTAAGCTGATACCTTGGAACACATTGCCGACGGCGTTCCACACGGCGAGTTGGCCTTCGATGTCTTTCAACGCTTTCTTCGCCGCCTGCCGGACGGCGGGGTCGGTTTCCGAGGCGGCTACAGTCCCGAGCAAGGCCCGAACCTCGGGCGTGGCGTGACTGGACAGGGTCTTAACGGCGGCAAGCTTTATTTCGTTATCCTTGCCGGTCGACAGTTGGGTCGCGGCCAGCGCCCGTTCCATTTGGCCGCGCACACCGGGATCAGTTTCGCGTTTCAGGGCCTTCTCCAAAATCGGGATCATCGCTACGGGTCGCGATTTGAACACGGCATCGGCGGCTTTTGAACGTTTTGCCACGTCTTTGCTAAACAGGGTCAGGCCGCCGAGGGTGCCGCGAATTAAGCCTCGCAGTCTGTTATTAACGCGAATTTTTTTGATGTTTGCCTTCGCCTCCTGCCCGGTTTCCTTGCCCGTCAGGGGATCGAAAAGAACGTAAACGTCGCCTTTTTTCTCGGTGATGACGACCTTGCCGTCGGCTTTGCGCGTGTACAGCTTGCCTTTGAGCAGGGCTTCCAGGACCGGCACCGCGCGCTCATCACCGCTGGTCGCGATTTTTTCGATGGCTGTTATCTTGGCTTTGAAGCTTTTCCCGGCCAACGCCGAAATGTCGCCTTCGATAGCGGCGGTGGCTGGCGCCAAAGTGGCGAAAAAAACGCCGATACCGATAAACAGGGCAATCAGGACGCTCTTTAATTTGGGAGAAGGGAGCATCCTAATCGTCGCCTATAAAATTTTTAAAAGAATATTGGGGTGAAAAAGCCGGGGCAATTGTTAAAGGCCGCCCCGGCATTCCGTCACGGTTAAGTTTTCTTAGTTGGTGAGCGTAGCGAACTTCGGTTTTTCGCAGTTGCCGCACACCCAGGGATAGGTCCAGTCCGCAGTCAGCTTGGCGCTTTCCGGGATGAAGTTGGACCACGCATCGCCTTTGACCACGCCGCCGGTCTTCCAGACGGTTTCGAACTGGCCGTCGGCCTGAATTTCACCGATCAGAACCGGCTTGGACAGGTGGTGGTTGGTGTTCATCACCGCTACGCCGCCGGTCAGGTTCTTGACCTTCTGGCCGTACATGGCTTGGCGCACCGCGTCGATATCCGTAGTCCCGGCCTGCTTAACGGCCTGGGTCCACATTTTGAAGCCGATGTAATGAGCTTCCATGGGGTCATTGGTGACGCGTTTTTTGTCCTTGATGAAGGCATGCCATTTCGTGATGAACGCCTTGTTTTCGGGCGTGTCGACGCTCATGAAGTAGTTCCACGCGGCGAGGTGGCCGACCAGCGGTTTGGTGTCGAGTCCGGCGAGCTCTTCTTCGCCGACGGAAAAGGCGACGACCGGAATGTCTTCGGCCTTGATGCCCTGGTTGCCCAGTTCCTTGTAGAAGGGAACGTTGGCGTCACCGTTGATGGTGGAAACCACGGCCGTTTTCTTGCCGGCGGACGCGAATTTTTTGACGCTGGCGACGATGGTCTGCCAATCGGAATGACCGAACGGCGTGTAATT